>JBEKKC010000070.1:0-21803 GCA_050010915.1 Tepidisphaeraceae bacterium
TGTGGTGGAGATGACTCGATGCACAACCAAACGATTCGATCGACCGCGGGGAATCGGAGGCCCTGCGCACGCTCCCGCCGCCATCTTTGCTCGCGGGGGATACGCTTGTTTAAGGGCTAACGTGGCAGGCAATCCGGCCGTATTTGCCGAGCGACGCGCAGGGGCAATGCTGCGATCTTGGCTGCGGGACGGGCAAGTGGGGGCTGAAGCTGCTCAAGAGCGGTTTGGCGACGACGTTCGTCGATCATTCGGCCGCGATGATCGAGCAGACTCGGGCGAAGCTGCCGGCGCTGGGAGCCAAGGCTCGGAAGGCCACGTTGCTGGTTGCGGGCTCGGAAGGCCACGTTGCTGGTTGCGGACATCGTCGATCTCTCGGCGGTTGAGCCCAACCGATTTGATCTGGTCCTGGCCATGGGCGATCCATTGTCGATCTGCACCGATCCGCCGCGGGCCGCGCGAGAGATGTGGCGAATCTGCAAGCCCGGCGGCGTCGTGATCGCCACCGCCGACAACAAGTTGGCGGCGCTCGATTATTACATGGGAAAGGGCGACATCGGCGCCCTGGAATCGTTCTTAAAAACCGGCAAGACGCAATGGCTCACCGCCGACGAGCGCGAGCGGTTCGAGCTGACGACGTTCACACCCGCCGAGCTGCAACGGCTTTTCGAGCGATCCGGATTCGAGGTCGTGAAGCTGACGGGTAAAACGATCTTGCCCGTGCGCGCGTTCAAACAACTGCTGAACGACGAATCGGCATTCGAACGACTGCTGCGCGCGGAAATCGAATTGGCCAAGGATTCAACCGCGGCGGCAAGAGCGGGGCATCTGGAGATCACGGCGCGGAAGAAGAATGATTGAATTCGTCATTGGTCATTGGTCATTTGTCATTGGTATTGCCGATTCTGAATTGTCTTGCAAATGGCCAATGACAAGTGACCAATGACCGATGTCACAACTTCGCGGCCACGTCGCCGCTGCCGGGGGGGCGGGGTTTGCGGCCGACCTGGGTGCTGAAGCTCTGCAAATATGAAATCCACATCATCGACAGCCCGAAGCCGTATGCGCCCTGAACGAGCATTTCCATGTAATGCTGGGTCGGCGGGATGTGATACTTCTCGGCCGAGACCCCCTGGTAGGTCATGGCGTTGATCGGCTCGCCTTTGCCCAACGGGGAGACCTTCACGGTGGTGCGGGCGTAGGTTCCGATCTCCTTTTCGGTGGCGGGGTCGAGCTTTCGGCCGACCTTGGCGTCGAGCACCTTCAGATCCGCTTCGCTGAGATCGAACAGCGCCCCGGCGACGTATTTGCCCGGATCGTAAACGATGTCGGCTATTCCGCCGCCGAAGTATTCGCTGAAGATCGGAAAACAGAGGCGGTAATTATCCAACACCGCGGGCTTGCCGGGTTTGAGCGCCGGAGCCCGATGGCCATAGTGCCGGCACCATTCCGTCACCGCCCGGATATTCAAGTTCGATCCATACGCGAAGTACCACATGCCGTCGATCCCTGCGAGGCATTCTGGCGAAATACGCCCCAAATGCAAAAGAGGGGGAGGATTGATCGGGATGGGGGTACCCAAATCTTCGTGTGGCGAAGACCGGCCGGTCCTCCGGCCGGTCTTCCGTTCCGCTGGGCTCGCGGCCAAAGCCCGCACCCACCCATCTCTTACTTGGCCATTCGCGCCGCTCCGCGCGCGGCGTGGAAATCGTCGTCGCCGGCCGTCAGCGTCCAGCCGGCGCGCGCCAGGCTCGTCAACTGAGTTTGAATCTTATCGCGCAAGTTGGGGATCAAATGTTTCAATCGGATGCCGATTCCTCCGCAGAGACAAACATGATCGGGCCGATAGATGGCGTGCGCGATGCGGATGGCTCGTACCAGCGCCAGCATCGGCGGTTCATCGCCGGTGAATTTGGCAACGGCGGGCGAAACATCCGGGCCGTAATTGGCCCGGAGGGCGGCGACGCCCAAATATCCTTCCAATCCGCCGGCCCCGCCGTCCGGGCCGACAACGTCATGCCCGGCGATCGAGACGTCAATCTGCCCGATGTGTCCGGGCGATTCGCCCTCAACGCACAGAGGCCGCCCCTCATCCAGCACGGCGATCCCGACGCCGGTCCCCAGAGTCAGCACCAGAAGCCGTCCGCGAATTCGGCGCGATTGGAAAACGTCGAACGCCGCCGCCTGGGCGTCGTTGCAAATCCTCGCCGGCTGGCCGGTCGGTAAATTCAGCGACTGGGGCACCAGACCGTCCAGCGGGATCCCCACCAGCCCCGGCACATTGAAGGCCTTGGTGATCTTCCGCTCGTTGGCATCAAACAATCCCGGCACGCAAAGCCCGATTGCCTGGACGCCAGCGGCGCGTCCGCCGGCGGCCGTTCGAATGGCCGTTTGCAGTTCCTCGGTCGTCGGCTTGGCGTAGAACCCGCTTTGGCCGGTCCAAAGACAGCGGCCGTCTTCGATGCCCGCGGCCTTCACCGACGTCCCGCCGATGTCGATACCCAGTTGCATCTGCGCATGCTACTCAATTGCGTTGATTTTCGCATTCCTCCGGGCTGACGGCTTCTGATAGACTCCTGTTCATGCGCATTCAATTCTGCGGCGCCGACCGCACCGTCACGGGATCGAGCCACCTGCTGGAAATGAACGGGTTGCGAATCTTCCTGGACATGGGCTTGTACCAGGGTTCGCGCGATGAGGCTCGGCGAATCAACGAACGTCTTCCGGCCGACGTTAAAACGGCCGATGCGATCATTCTGTCGCATGGGCACCTGGACCATTGCGGCAAACTGCCGGTGGCCACGCGCGCGGGGTTTAAGGGCCCGATCTATTGCACGCCCGCTACGGCGGAGGTGGCGCGCATCGTTCTGAACGACTCGGCGATGATTCAAATGGAAGACATCGAGTACCTGAACCGCCGCTCGCGCGAACCGGCGCTGACGCCCCTGTATAAGCCGCAGGATATTCCGGCAGTTTTGAATCTGATGCGGCGAGTTGCCTACGGGGCAAAAACCGATCTGGGGAAAGGAGTCGGTTTTACGTTTTTCGACGCGGGGCACATTCTCGGGTCGGCGTACGTTCTGATTGAATGGACGGAAGACGGCCGATCGCGCTCCGTGTTGTTTACGGGCGACGTCGGCCGGTACGACACACCCATCCTCCGCGATCCCCAGACGATTGCCGCTCCCGCGGAGTATCTCATCACGGAAAGCACCTACGGAAACGCCAAGCACGCGCCGATGGATCAAGTGGGCCCGCAGCTTCTGGACGCGGTGAGATTCTGCATTCAGCATAAGAGCCGGCTGATGCTGCCCAGCTACGCGGTCGGCCGGACGCAAACGGTTCTTTGGTATATCCAGCGATACATTCAGGAGAAGCAAATCCCGGAGATTCCGATCTTCGTGGATAGCCCGATGGGAGTGGAGATCAGCAAAATCCACAGCCAGTTCCCGGAGTGTTACGACGACGAAACGCGGCAGGCCATCGGAAACCGCGATCTTTTCGGGATGTCGCGCGTCACGTTCGCGTCCTCACCGGACGACAGCAAGAAGATCAATAGCCAAGCCGGCGCGTGCGTCATCATCGCTTCCAGCCCGACCTGCGAGTTTGGGCGAATTCTTCACCATCTTTCGCTGGGCGTTGAAAACCCGGACAATCTGGTGGTTTTCACGGGTTATATTCCAGCGGACACGTTGGGCAGACGATTGCAGGCCGGGCAAAAGCGCGTGCGGATTCTGGACCGCTGGTACGACGTGAAATGCCAGGTCCGCACGATCCACGGGCTCAGTGCCCACGCGGATGGGGACGAACTGCTGCGATTCCTCAAGCCGACGCTTGGAAAGCAAACCGCGGGCTGGATCGTTCA
This sequence comes from Tepidisphaeraceae bacterium, assembly GCA_050010915.1. Lineage (GTDB taxonomy): Bacteria > Planctomycetota > Phycisphaerae > Tepidisphaerales > Tepidisphaeraceae > PALSA-1353. The sequence continues at coordinate 3,863 of JBEKKC010000070.1, forward strand.
TGGGGAGGTGGATCAGGCGGAGGGATTTGCGCATCGGCTGATGGCCGCCGGGCTCGGCAGGGCAGCGGTCCCGGCGATTGAGACATCGATCATTGACGATCCCGGCTCTGTTGCCGACGGATCGGCCGCTACGGCAGAAGTGGGGGAATAGCGCTTGGGCCGAGCTTGGCAATTGGCAATCTTTTGAGTTTGCCAATGCGCGACGCTTTGTTACACTCCCGCCGAAAGTGGAACCAACCGCGCGGTCCGAAACGGACGTGCGACAATGCGCGGCTATTATCGACATACCAAAATCATCGCGACGGTCGGTCCCTCCACCGAAAGTTCCGAAAAGCTCAAGCAACTTATCCTGGCCGGCGTCGATGTCATCCGGCTCAATATGGCGCACGGCTCCGAGGAATGGGTGTCGTCCCTCGTCAAACGCCTCCGCGATGTCTCGCATGAAGTGCAGCGTCACGTGGCGGTCATGATGGACGTGAAAGGGCCGGAAATCCGCACGGGCGTCGTGTCGGAACCGATCGAGCTGAAAGCCGGAGATGAATTCGAGTTTTTCACGACGTCGCCGACCGACGGCGTTCGCGGGGTCAGCGTCAACTATCCCGGCCTTCCAACGGACGTGAACGTCGGCGCGACGGTCCTGCTCGATAGTGGGCTGATCCGCCTGGAAGTCGTTGATAAAGACGCCGAGCACGTCCGGTGTCGCGTGCTGACGCCGGGCAAGCTGGGCTCGCGTCGCCACATCAATTTGCCCGGGGTGGACGTCAACCTTCCGTCGTTGACGGAAAAGGACGAGCGCGACATTCGCGCCGGCGTGGCGGCGGGCATCGATTTCGTCGCGCTCTCGTTCGTTCGGCGCAGGGACGACGTTCTGGTCCTTCGCGCCTTGCTCGACCATCTCGGCTCCAAGGCGCGCATCATCGCCAAGATAGAAGATCAGGGTGGATTGCGCAACCTCGAGGGGATCGTCAAGACGGCCGACGCCATCATGGTGGCGCGCGGGGACCTGGGCATCGAGGTGGATTATCACACGCTTCCGCTGGTGCAGACGCGGATCGTGGATCTGTGCCTGACGGAAGGCCGGCCGGTGATCATCGCGACGCATCTGTTGGAATCGATGATCTCCGCGCCCATGCCGACACGTGCGGAAATTTCCGACATTTCCACGGCCGTTCGGGAGCGGGCGGACGCGGTCATGCTTTCCGGCGAGACGACTACGGGCCTGTATCCGCTGGAATGCGTCGAGGTGATGAAGAACATCGTCAAGACGATCGAGCCGACCGAAAAGCGCGGAATCAACGAGATGGTGAAGCTGATCGAACCCAAGGCGAAGATGATGCGTTCGGCCGCGGTGCTGGCGCAGCAGTTGGGCAAGTCCGGCGTGGTGGTTTTCACGCGCAGCGGATTCCTCGCCTACACCTTGGCCGCCCTGCGGGCCGTGGGCGTGCCGATTTATGCCTTTACCGATGACGAGGCGCTTTTCCGGCAATTGCTCCTGCCCTGGGGCGTCGAGCCGTTCCTCATGCAGTTCAGTCAGGATCCCGAGGAAACGATTCTCAACGCGCTGGCGTACCTCAAGCGCCGGGAATGGTGCGACGAAGGCGCCTGGCTGGTCGTGATCACCAACGTGCTGGCTCACGACAAGATCGTCGATACCATTCAGGTTCGGCAGGTTGGGTGAGGGGGGCGCGGTTTCAGAGGCCGCGGGATGGCCTCAAGGGTTCAAAGGTTCAAGGGTTCAAGGGTTCGTCAGCGGATGCGAGCTTCCATTTGTCGGCCGATCTCAACCTGCCCTCGGCGTTCCACGGCAGTTTTCGCATTCGTATTGCTCGCCCAGGCAGTGCTGCACGCGTTTGTTCAGCAGATCGAGAATCAGGTCGTCGATTCCCAGCATCTGGGTCACGTGATAGCCCACGCCGGGATGTTTTGTCGCGGCGTTGGCCGTCAGTCGGGGGATGTCCTGAGTCCAGTGTTTTCCCGGGCCGAGGAAAAACGGACAAACGACGACGCGCTTGGCGCCGCGTTGGACGCAGCGGTCGAAAGCGGTCGCGATCGACGGCTCGGCAATTTCCATGTGGGCTGGCTCCACAACGGTGTAATCCCGTGCAAATCGCGTCGCGAAAAGCGATGCCAATTCCTCGAGCATGCGATTGCTCTCGGCAAGCCGGGAGCCATGATCCACGATGACGATTCCGATGTTGGTCGATTGGTCGGGCATGAGTTTTCTTATCCTTTTCGTTCGGCGAGCGTCACGTCGAAGGAGAGGGTTTGTGTTCCGCGAATGAGTTTGATGGTGACCCTGTCGCCGGGTTTGCAACTGGCCAGGGCCTGGGTCAGGTCCATGAGGTTTTCCAGTTTTTGCGGGCCGAACTGGACGAGGAGATCGCCCTGTCGCAACCCGGCGGCGTCGGCGGGGGTGCCGGGGGTGGTTCCCGAAATCAAAACCCCCACGCGGGATTCCTGCGAGGCGTAATCGGGGATTACGCCCAGGATCACGCGGCGCGCCGGACCGGGTCCGAAATCCGGGCTGCCGAACAAGTGCATCGAATCCTTGTCCGCCTCCACGAGGTAGGGCTGGCGCGGCATTTTGGTCAGGCCTTCCAGCACCTTGGCGGTGAAATCCGCGACCTCTCCGATGCCCTCCCAGTTGATCTTTTCGGCGACGTCGGTGGGGCGGTGATAGTCGGCATGGATTCCGCTGAAGAAGAACATGACCGGGATACGCCGCTGGGCGAAGGACATGTGATCGCTCGGCCCCATTCCACCGCGTCCGATGCTCTTGAGCTTCAAAGGCGAATCCATATCCGCCTGAAGGAGGATTGCATCAAAATCCTTCGCCGTACCCTGTCCGCCGATGTAGAGCGTCTGTTGGCGAATGCGCCCGACCATGTCCAGGTTGACCATGGCGACGATTTTGTCCAACGATACCGGCGGATGCTTGATGAAATACTGCGATCCGATCAACCCTTCCTCTTCGGCGGTGAAACAAATGAAAACGATGGTCCTCGGCGGCGGCGGGGCGTGCGCCAGGCGCGAGGCCAACTCCAGAACCGTGGACGTCCCCGATGCGTTGTCGTCCGCGCCGTGATAGATGCTGCCCGGCGGACCGAACATCCCGCCCAGGCGTCCCAAGCCCAGGTGATCGTAATGTGCGCCGACAACCACAAATTCATCCGCGCCGGCGCCGGTTCCGGGCAGGGCGGCCATCACGTTCTTCACGTGGGCGGTCATGGATTCAATCTGCACCTCGCCGGCAACGGTCTGGTCCTTGAGTTCCATGGACCGCGGCTTGAACGATGCGTCGATCTGATCTCGCAGCGTCTTCAAGTCGGGCGCGCCGGCAGCGGCGAGAAGCCGGTTGGCGACGGACTGCTTGATCTGGAGAACCGGAATGGTCGATGGCCCGGAGAAGGTGCCGGAAAAAGGGATGAGCAAATCCGGCTGGGAATCCGGCGGGTTGACCAGCAGCAGCGCCGCCGCGCCGTGGTCGGCCGCGGCCTTCGCCTTGGCGCTGAACGTCGCGTGATCGGACCATCCGGATACGCCGGAGGTCGCCAGCCTGCTTTGGCTTCGGGCGTCCATCGGTTCATAACGCATCGCTATCACGACTTTGCCCTTGACGTCGATGCCGTCGTAATCGTCGTAACCGACTTCGGGGGCGCGGACGCCGTATCCGGCGAACACCGCCGGCCCGGCGAATCGTTCCTCGATGGAAAAGCGCATCGGCAAATAATCCGTGTCGAGCGCCAGGTTCTGCGACCCGATGGCCAACGCCGTTTTGGGGCCCGGCCCGGCCTGAGTCGTGTAATCGAACGGCTGGAAGAAATCCGCCTCGCCCGGCAGGGGACGCAGGCCATCGGCGGCGAATTCCCCGGCGATGAACTGGGCGGCGGCGTCAAGCCCCGGCAAGCCCACGCCCCGGCCCTGCAATGCATCGCTGGCCAGATACGGCAGCGCGTCCTTGGGATCGGCATCAGTGGCCGGGGGGGCGCCGGTGGCAATCTCGGCGGTGGGGGCCGAACGGGTCGTCGGCTCCGTTGCCGGGACGGATGTCGGCGCGGAATGCGACCCACATGCAACCAACCCCCACGCGGCGAGCAGAAAACCCGATCGAATCCATCGGACAGGCATGCGGGCGATTGTATGCCAACGTCCGAGAATATCTAATCGGCAATCATCCTTTTTGCCGATAATTGATGCACATCGCCATGCCCTCAAGCGGACCGAAGAAACCGCGCAATCTCCTGCCCAAACCCCGGCATAAGGAATCCCACGGTTCGGATTTGGGCAATCTGCTCGGCCGCAGGCCGGTCAGCCTCGACACCCCGGAGTTGCAGCGATTCCTGGCGGGCAAGGACGTTCTGGTCACCGGCGCCGGCGGAAGCATCGGCTCGGAAATCTGCCGGCAATCGATGAAGTTCTGCCCGCGGCGCATGATCCTCCTGGATCAGGCCGAGAATAGTCTTTTCGAAATCGACCGCGAACTTCGGCATCGATGGGTCGGGGCGGAAATGGTCCCCGTGATAGCCGACATCGGCGACGGACGGAGAATCTCGCAGGTATTCGAGCAGCTTCAACCCCAGGTGATCTTCCACTGCGCCGCGCATAAGCACGTTCCGATGATGGAAATGAATCCGGGCGAGGCGATCAAGAACAACGTATTCGGCACAAGGACCGTCGCCGATGCCGCGCGCGCTTCGGGCGCCGCGGCCTTCGTGATGGTCAGCACGGACAAGGCGGTGAATCCCAGCAGCGTCATGGGCGCCACTAAGCGCTGCGCCGAGTTGTATATCCAATCTCTGAACGCCCAGGATTGCCGCACGCGGTTCGTGGCGGTGCGGTTCGGCAACGTGCTGGGCAGCAGCGGCAGCGTGCTCCCGATTTTCCGCAAGCAAATCGAAGCGGGCGGGCCTGTCACGGTGACCCATCCCGACATGAAACGGTATTTCATGACGATTGCCGAGGCCAGCCAACTCGTCATGCAGGCGGGCGCGATCGGCCGCGGCGGGGAAATCTTCATCCTCGACATGGGCAAGCCGATGAAAATCCTTTCCCTCGCCCGGGAAATGATCCGTCGGCAGGGCCTCAAGCCGGGAAAAGACATCGCCATCGAATTCACCGGCATCCGCCCGGGCGAAAAACTATACGAGGAACTGGCCTGCCCGGGCGAGCAAACGCGGCCGACGAGCCATCCGAAAATCCGGGTCTGGCAACTTCCCCGAGCGATGCCGGAGCAGGTCGAACAAATGATGGAGAATCTGGGTAGCGTGACCGGCGCGAGCCATCGGCAAATCGTGGAGGTTCTGGGCCGGTGCGTTCCGGAATACCGGTCAAGCGCGGGGGAAACGCCGGTAATGCGGATCGTCGCGGATGCGGCGTAACGCGGCTTAGCGCGCGCAATTTACTAATTGACCGAGGAGACAGTATGCGATTAATTGCTGTGGTTGTGGTGTTGGCTTTGGCCGTAGATGTCAATGCCGCGGTCATTCAGAGCGTACCCCGTGCCAGCGTACCAGTTAATGACCCGGCGTCCGTGTTCGATGTCAGCAACCTCGGCATCACCTACGCATTGGGTTCTGGCACGTCGTTCGCGGCCTGCGCGTTCGGCGGCTATGACATCCGTGATCTCTTCGGAGGACAATTTGGCACATTCAGCCCGGAAACTGGCGACGTGATTTTCGCCGACCAACAGCCGATTCGCACCGTGGACACCGTCCTGGTGAGACTTCCAACGGCTGTAAGCCTCGCGAACTTCAACCTGTGGTTAAACGAAGACAGCGACGGCAGCGGTCACCGGAGCGCGAGTGAGTTCAAGCTTTACGCCGGACCAATGCTGATCGACGATGTGGACGTTTTGGACGGTTCGGGCAGTCAGACGTACACCCAAATTTACGGGGGCGATGTCATAGAAGTGAGTGATACGCTGGCAAACGCTCCTACCGCGTCCTCGTACACGTTGGAATTCATTCAGAACCAAAATGCAAACGTCGCAAGTGGGGTGCGCGCCCTTGAGTTTGAAGGGTGCGCCGAACCAGTTCCAGAGCCTGGCAGCGTCGGAGTAGTTGGCTGGGGCGGTGCGATGGCACTGATGCGGCGTCGACGGTGTCGATAGCGCGGAGCCCGCGGGATGAACATCCCGCGGCTTTGGGGGGAGAACGGGGCCAGTCATCCCACCGCGCCCAAACCAAAGCGGTTATGCACGCGCTTTTCAAGGGGCGCGAATGCCAGGCGGTCGGCGAGCATGCCGATGATGACCATTACAATCATGACGGCTACGACCTGGGAAATTATTCCGTTGTCGCGGCCCAGTTCCAGCAGGTACCCCAGGCCCTGGCGGTCGGCGGCGAGGATCAACTCGGCTCCCATCAGCGAGCGCCAGGCGAAGCTGAACCCCTGACGCAGGCTGCTGGCCAATGCGGGGAGACTGGCGGGGAATAGAACGTAACGGTAGAGCCGCCAGCCGTGGGCGCCCATCATCAAACCGGCCCGGCGATAGAGGGGCGGGATAGCCCGCAGGCCGTCGCGCATGGAAATCGAGATGCCAAACGTGCTGCCCATGACCAGCACGAACAGGATTCCGGTCTCGTTCAATCCGAACACCAGCACGGCCAACGGCACCCAGCAGACGCTGGGGAGCGTTTGCAATCCGAGGAACGCCGGGCGAAGAAATTCGTCGAGCGCCGACCATCGCCACATGGCCGTGCCGAGAGTGGCGCCGACAACGATGCTGATGGAGAATCCGACGATCAGACGAATGGCGCTGACGATGTCGGCGCCGATCAGTTGGCTGTGAACGATTCGCCATGCCAGGGGCGGCTGATTCGGCTCCCTTTCAAGAGGCGCGGGCCAGCCGGGATGCAGGCGTTCGCCAAATCCGGATGGAATCCCCAGCATGCCCAGCATCGAATCGAGCACGTGGCTCGGCGCCGGGAAGATGTACGACTTCCAATGAGCGTCGATCCTATATGCCGCTTCCCACGTCGTCAGCAAAAGTGCCCAAATCAGCAGTCTCTTCAGGCCGCCACGAATCTTCTGCCGCCAGGGCGTTAGCACGATTGACCTCTTGTTCGATCTCTTTGCGGACCAGCTTGGCCAGCTCGTTGATGTCCGGGCTGTCGAAAACACGGGGATGAGCCAGTTCGACGCAAATTTCCTTGCGAATCCGGCCGGGACGGGTGTTGAGCACGATGATGCGGTCGGCCAGACGGACCGCCTCGCCCACGGAATGGGTGACGAACAGAATCGTTTTCTGGGTTTGACCCCAGAGGTTTTGAAGCTGATGGTGCAGGAGGGTGCGGGTCTGGGCGTCCAACGAGGCGAAAGGCTCATCCATGAGCAGCACGGCGGGGTTCATGACCAGAGCGCGGGCGATGGCGACCCGCTGCCGCATTCCGCCGGATAATTCATGCACCAGTTTTTCCGAACTGCCGGAGAGATGGACCATCCGCAGGGCGTCGGCGACGCGATCTGATCGCTCCGAGGGCGGAACGGCGGCCATCTTCAGTCCAAATTCGACGTTCTGGGCGGCGGTCAGCCAGGGAAATAGTCCGTGGTCCTGAAAGACCATGGCCCGCTCGGGCCCCGGCGCGGTGATGGGGATTCCGTCGAGCGATGCGCTGCCGCTGTCCGGGCGGGTCATTCCCGCGGCGATATTCAGGAGCGTGCTCTTGCCGCTGCCGCTTGGACCCACCACCACGACGAACTCGCCTGGGCGGCAGTCCAACGTGATGTCCTGGATTGCCGCATGTTCCGACTTGGCGAATCGCTTGCAGACGCGATCCAGCGTCAACCGTCCGGCAGCCGGCGGCTTTTTCAGATTCGTCGATCTGCCGTTGTTGAAGAACATCGGTTGAAACACATTCTCCTGGTGGCTTAGGGCTGAGCAGTCGCCGGCGTGCCGGCCAGCTTGCGTATGATATCCGTTTCAAACAAATCGGTAAGTTCGGGCGCCGAATTGATGAATTTCAGGGCATACGACCATTGCTCCATCGTCGAGAACGTCTTGGGCAGGGGATCATCGGTGAATCGGGTCCGTTGAAGCGCCCCGCGGATCACGGCGGCCGGAAGCTTCTTGCCCCCCAGAGCCGCCAGGGCGTCGTTGAGCTGATCGGCGTATTGAAGAGGATCGAGGTTCAATCGCTGCGTCCACTGGTGATGCACGGCTAGAATCTTCTCAATGACTTCGGGATGTGCGGCAAGAAACGCGGGTGTGGTGACAACGACGGTCAGGGAGAATTCGTGGTCGGGCCAGAGGTCCTTTTCCTCGGCGATAAGGACCGCACCGGTTTCGCTCATCAGCCTCGATCCCCACGGCTCCGGCACCCAGGCGGCGTCGATGAGGCCGCGGACCATCATCCCGCTCTGCTCGCTGTTGCGGACTTCCTTGACGTTGCTGGCATCAGGCTGGCCCAGGACGGCCATGACGTAATGCCGGGCCGAGACGTCCTGGGTATTGCCAAGCTGCGGGGTGGCGATCCGCTTGCCTTTCAAATCGGATAGGGACTGAATCTGTGAATCTTTTGACGCGACGATGACCACGCCATTGGCCGCCGATCCGCTGATGACGCGGACAGCCTGACCCCGGCTGTTGACGTGCGCCGCCAGGACCGGTCCGGGACCCACATAGCCCACGTCCACGGCTCCGGCATTCATCGCTTCGATGAGTTCCGGCCCGGCGTTGAATACCTTGGTTGCTAGATGGGTCGGCCCCAGCGCCGCCTGCAATTCGCCGGAAGAAACCCCCAGCACCGCTTGGGCGTGGGTCACGTTGGCAAAATACCCCAGGCGGACCTCTGGCAGGGGGGTTGGTGCTTGCGTTGACGAGGTTTGGGTTTGGCTCTTGCCGCAGGCGGAAAGCAGGCCAAAGAGCGCAGCAAACGAGAATAGCAAGGGTTGAGACCGCACTTTAGTACGTTTAACATATAACACCGAGGAGCGCAAAATACAATTAATCCTACCGGATTAATAGAGGATGGTTTGGACACCACCCGACGACCCAAGATGTTTGTTTGTTCAATCGCCTAAGCAACAAACCGCCGAACGATGATGGTGTCATTCTGGCCGCCGAAACCGAAGCTGTTGGACATGGCGACATCCACTTTCGCGTGGCGGGCTTTGTTGGGGACATAATCCAAATCGCATTCGGGATCGGCATTCTCCAGGTTCATCGTCGGCGGGAGCACGTTGTCACGGATGGCCAGAACGCAGCAGATCAATTCGACGGCCCCGGCGGCGGCGATGAGATGGCCCATCATGCTCTTGATGCTGCTGACGGGACATTTCCTGGCGAAGTCGCCGAAGACGGCCTTGATGGCGCCGGTTTCGTTGCCGTCGTTTTCGCGCGTGCCGGTGCCGTGGGCGTTGATGTATTGAATGTCCTTCGGAGTCAGGCCGGCATCGGCGAGGGCTTCTTTCATGGCGACGATGGCGCCTTCGCCCTCGGGATGCTGATCGGTAATGCGGAAAGCGTCGGCGGTCGAGCCGTATCCGGCGATTTCAGCCAAGACCCTCGCGTGGCGATTCTGGGCGTGCTGGAGCGTTTCGAGGATCACCATGCCGGCGCCCTCGCCCAGCACAAATCCACCGCGTCGGGCGTCAAAGGGGCGGCTGGCGCGCGAGGGGTTTTCGTTTTCCGTGGTGAGGGCGGTGAGGCGGTTGAATCCCGTCACGCCGAAGGGATGAATCATGCTGTGTGCGCCGCCGCCGATCATGACATCGGCATCGCCGCGGCGGAGGATTTCGGTGGCTTCGCCGATGGCCTGGGTGCTGGCGGCACAGGCGGTGAGGCAATTGAGCGCCGGGCCGCGGGCTCCGGTGAGAAGCGCCAGGTGGGAGAGCGGCATGTTGGGTTCCTGCTCAATTTCGCGCACCACGTTCATGCGTTCAAAGGCGACCTGGGCCCATTTGACGTCGTCCACCGCGCCGGTTTGCGGGTTCCACGCCGCCAGGGCGGCGGTGGTGTAGGCGTCGAAATCAAGGGAACCTTCGCCGCTGCCCAGATAGATTCCCACCCGGTCGAGGTCGAGGCGGCCCTTGTCCAAACCCGCCGAGTTCCAGGCCTGCTGGCATGCGCCCAGGGCAAATTGCGTGTTGCGGCCCGCGCCGGCGTGAGCGCCGGGGTCGCCGATGAAATCCGCCAGACGGTAATCCTTCACCTCGGCCGAAATCGAGGTGGGAAACGTCGCCGCGTCAAAGATCGTGGTGCGTGAAATCCCCGACTCTCCGGCCAGCAGCCGCTTCCAGACCTCCTCGATGGAATGCCCCATCGGCGTGACCCAGCCCAATCCGGTGATGACGACGCGTTGTTTGGCGGACGGCATGAACTAATCTACTTTCTCGGTTTGGTTTCAGGCAGATTTTCTGCGGCCGGCGATCAACTTTTGGACCTTGGGCACTAAACCTTCGGGAATCTCCATCCAGACCATTTCTTTCGCAGGGGAAACGCCTGATCGTCTCAGCACAACCTGATCTTTCCGACGATCATAATAGTCGATAATTCTCTCAACCCGCTGGCGGTTCCATCCGGGGGGGTAGACATTAGGATCCTTGGCGGGTTTCCGCCGCGACTTCTCATTTTCGTGGATCATAGTTTTCTCCGTCGTCGACGACGATAAGCGGCTCTGGACTTACCGCTCAAATCATAGGCCGTAATGACCAAAATGGAACCATCGTCATTGTGCTTGAACACGACGCGGAGATAACGTCCTTGTCTCGCCTGGCCCTCAGCGATTCTTGTTCCTTCCCTGCCCGGTCCCTGATCGGATGGGCCGCGCAGCACGTCTAGGACTTCCTCGGGCCAGACCCCATGCGTCTCGCAATGCGGCAGACCGCTTTCAGGATCGATGTGGAAGCGCACGATCATGGCATCTCGCAAAAACTCTCTAGGGTCTATCCCAGCAGGTGCCGCATAGCCGAGTCTCGCATTCTAAGGGGACGAGATCGCATTGATCGTCGATGGTATACGGTTCCCAAACGTCTGTTTCTAAGAGTTCCGAATGCGGCCCAAAAATAACAAGCCACGGTTGTGGCGCTTTCCACACCCTGTCCGGATGCTTCTTCAGATATTCCCTCAGTTTGTCTTGCGCCTTGCGGTCGCGACGGAGCTGATAGGCAATGAGAACTCGCAGGTCCGCAGCGATGAAGGCCAGCTTGTTGAATTCCTTAAGCCAGTCGGGCCTGTTCTCAAATTCAATTGCGAGATGAAGATCCCAGTCGTCATCATGTTGCGCGGGCCCGTACGTATAGGCCGTGCGGTCAATCTTGAGATATTCGCCGCAAGTTTTGTATCCCAATTCTCTGCACGCAGCTTCCGTGACTTTGTCCATAACTGGGGTCCAGGATCTGTCGCGCTGATACGCGCCGCGAGAGCCGTGGCGTAAAAGCTCGTTCATGAGGGCCAGCCAAAAGCGCTCAGGGGTTACCATAAGCCTCTCTCCCACTAAACGCGCCTAAACACCAATGCCGCATTCTGGCCGCCGAGGCTGTAGACGCTGCTGACGGCCACACGGAGCTTGGCGTCTCGGGTTTGGCTCGAGACGTTCAATCCCGCGGCGTCGATGGGTTTAATCGTGTTCACGGATGGGGGAATGTTTCCGTGATGAATCGCCAGGGTGGTGGTACCGGCCTCGACGCCGCTGCCGGCGGCGAGGCTGCCGGTCTGGGCTTTGGTTAGAGCCATCGGCACGGCCGGCAGACGCGGCCCAAAGGCCAATTTCAGCCCGGCTAGTTCCGCACGGTCGTGAAGGGGGATTCCCAAACCGTTTGGAATCAGCAAATCAACGTCGGCGACGGACAGGCCCGCGTCCTTCAAGGCCCCGGTGATTGCACGAGCGTAGCTCCGGCCGGTCGGATCGGGCTCCGTGACCTTGTAACTGTCTTGGGTGGCGGCGAAGCCGACGAGTTCGGCGTAGATTTTGGCCTCGCGGGAGCGCGCCCTTTCATATTCTTCGAGGATGAGCAATCCGCCGCCTTCGGCCAGGACGGTTCCGGCGGCGTCGGCGTCGAAGGGACGAACGGCCTGCGCCGGCGCATCGTTATGCGTTTCGTTGAGACGCTTGAGCAGCCCGTGACGCAAAAGGCCCATTTCGTTGACCTTGCTTTCAGCCCCGCCGCAGATTGCCAGGTCGGCATTGCCGCGCTGGATCGTGCGGAAGGCTTCGCCGATGGCCAGATGGCTGCTGGCGTCGGCGCAGGTGATGGTGTTGCTGGGACCTTTCAGTTGGTGAATGATCGTGACGTGGCACGCCAACATGTTGGGCAGATATTTCAACAGCCAAAGCGGCGTGAGCTGGGTCATGCCGTCCTTTCCCCAACGGGCCATGTCGAGGCGATTCGGTTCGGAGGGGGAACGGGCGGTGTTCATGGCGGCGGTCAGCTCATTCAACTCGGCGTTGATGAGGCCCGCGCCGATGTTGCAGCCGAATCGCCGTCCGTCGAAATTGGGAGTCTCGGTATAGGCGTGTGACAGCAAGCCGGCATCCTTAAACGCGTCATCGGCGGCGACGATGGCCAATTCGATGTCGCGGGCCATGACCTTGGTTGCCTTGCGGTAGGTGCGGGGGACGAAATCGGCGATTTTGTAATCGGGCGCTTCGCCCGCGATGTGCGTGGCAAATCCGCCCGGATCGAGCGAGGTGATGCGCCGCACGCCCGCCTGGCCGGCCAGCAGCGCTTCCCAATGCGCTTTGCTGCCGATTCCCAGGGGGGAAATGATGCCGATGCCGGTGACAACCACGCGCCGCATAACACTTCTATAACGGAATGTCCGCCCCGGAGCGATAGGTCTTGAGCAAATCCTTGAACTGGTCGGTAAAGACAAAATTGTGCTCGGGAAACGCGGTGCCGGCCAGGTTCTTGTCGATATGGCTGAACATCAGGTCGATTTCGGCGACGAGCGGCGACGATGCGTCCGGCCCATTGCGAACGATTCCGCTGATGGAAGCGCCGGTTTCGTTGAGTTGCTCGATTCGGGCGAAATAGTAGAGGGTGTCCCCCGGCCGCACGAGCCGGTGAAACGTCGCCCGGCCGATCTTCGCCAGGATCACCTTCTCCAAAAAATTGCGGGCCTCTCCCACGAGAATCCCGGCGGTCTGCGCCATTCCCTCGATGACGAGCGTGTGCGGCATGATCGGAAACGCCGGGAAAAGATCGTGCAAATGCTCTTCGGCCAGGGACACGTTCTTCAGTGCGGTGGCCGATTGTTTAGGCGTGAATTCGATGAACTTGTCGATCCAAATCCAACGCATTATCAAATGTCAATTATCCATTATCAATCGACCAAAGACTAATTCCCAATTTTCGACTGAATGTATCCCACGATGGTATCCACGTTCAAAAGCGAACTGGCCGTCTCCATCGACGGGTTCTTTTCGAATTCGGTGAAATCGGAAAACGGCATCCGCTTCTTCAACTCCAGAATTCCCTCGGCGGTGATCTTGCCGTCCTTGACGTATTTCTCGTCGTTCATCAGGGTGGGCAGATCGTCGGGGAACAGCTCGCCGCGGGGGATTTTGAACGGCTTGGCGGGATCGGTGGTGAATGCCTTTTCGAGGCGGAAAACGATGTCCAGAAAGTCGATGCTTTCCGCGCCGAGATCCTCGCGGAGCGTTGCCTTGGGCGTGATCTCCTCGGCATCCACGCCGAGCGCGTCCACCAACACCGCCTGAACCTTGGTGTAAATCTCGTCTCGAGACATGGGCATGGGATCCATCCTTCCTTAGATTGTCAGGTGGCGACAGATTGGCCCGATTGGGTTAGAAGCATCCACCTCGAACGGTTGTGCTCGATCAATTTTTGATCCAGTTGCGCATCAGCCCCCGGCAGGGATTGAGCGACGTTGAAATACGCGATCTCCAGACGGGCGGACACGGCGGAATTCCCATTGACCGTGCCCGACGCCTTGAACGATCCGCCGGACTCCGAGAGTTTCAGTGCCTCGACTTCGACGCGAAGCGCGTTGCCCGGCGCGACGAACGTGCCGTATCTGACGTTCTTCGCCTCCTTGAGCACGGCCATCGACTTGGCGAAGGCGTTCTTGCGGTGCAGGAGCCAGCCGGCCGCCTGGGTCAACGCCTCCAGCATAAGGACGCCGGGAAGCACGGGGAACGTCGGGAAATGATCGCCGAGATATTCCTCGGCCAGGCTGACGTATTTGACGGCTACCAGCCGGTTGTCGGAAACCTCTTCGATCCTGTCGAGCAGGTTGAACTTCACGCGTCTGGCCCTTTGGTGCAGGGTTTTAGCGGTGGGGTTGTGCGTTTGCAAGCGCGCCGGCGCCGTGGGGACATGCAAAGACATCCCGCGGAGGATTGCGCAAAACGGTTCACAAACGCAAAAACCCGCGCAAGGCGGGGGATCGCATTGACAGGCGCGGCCGGGCGGTTGGACAATCGTGGGTGAAATGGACCAGCCGACTCTGCCCATCGCCTCGGGGCGGGCGCCTTTTGTTGTGGTTGCGGGCTACGGATTGCCGGGGCGCACCCTCGTCGAATCCCTCATCCGCAGGAACATTGAGTACATCGTCATCGAATTGAATCCCCAGACCTGCCAGCGGGCCGCCGCGGGGGGAATCCGAATGTTTCCAGGCAGCGCATCGGATGCCGAAGCATTGCGTCGGGCCGGGATCGAGCGAGCCACCATCGTGGCACTTATGGTCCCCAACGACGAGGTGGTCCTGGCGGCAATTCCGATCATCCGGAAGGCGAACGCGGACGCGTATATCATCGCGCGCTGCTCGTTCACGTCCACCGGACTGGAAGCCGTGCGCCGCGGCGCCAGTCAGAGCATCGTGGCCGAACAGGTCATCGCCAGGGAGTTGGAGGGGATCACCGCGGAATTGATTTCCATTGGGGGATAATCTATTTGTGATATGACGCCTATGCGGGATGCCCGGCGGCCTTGGACGTTGCAACGGCGGCCGGGAGGTTTGAATGCGGCGAGACCTTGTGGCACAATGCCTTTGTCCCAGCCGTTTACGTGAGGATTCGTGCCGATGCTGCTGCAGACCAACAGTTACATCGTCCCCAGAGAGAAGAGGATGGAACACGCCCGGCTCCTGCGGCGGTTCCGCCAGGTTCTATTGCGCCTGGGTTGCGATCACTTCGAGGTATTCGAACAAGTCGGCGCGAATTGGAGTTCCAATGACACCTCCGGCCGATTCGTGCAAATCATGCATTTTCGGGATCGGAAGCACCAACTGGCCATACAGGCCGCCGAGCGCAGCGACCCCACCGCCCAGAGCCTGCTCAAGGAATTCTGCGAGTTGATCAATCTTCCGTATCAGCAGCAGCAGGGTCTATTCGCGGTTGGGTTTTACACGAGCTTTTTGCGAATGCCGCAGCGGACGGATACGCCTGTAGCCACCGGCCAGGCCGCCCCGGAACCGCCGTCGCAAAGCGAACCGGAACTTCCGTCGCAAAACGAAGCGGTTCCGCAGCCCGACGCGCCGGAGCCCCCACAGAGCGCTCCCGAGCCCGGGACTGCCGAAGAATCCGCCGGCACGGCCGAACCCAGCGGACTCGACGTCAACCCCGAGCCCGACGCGCCGGAGCCTCCGGAGAGCGCTCCCGTGGCCGGGACTGCCGAAGAATCCGCCGGCACGGCCGAACCCAGCGGCCTCGACGTCAACCCCGAGTCCGACACTCAAGCCGCTGACGATTCCGATCCACTGGATTCCCAGTCCGTTTTTCTTTCCGCAGCCGACGACGATGAATTGGAGGATCCCGGCAATCCGGGCGAGCCCACTGCCCCCCAGGACGATGACGCCGGGGCGGAAAATCCCACCAGCCCTTTCAATTCGTGAAGACGGAATAAACGGAAGAATTACCGCCAAACGGCGCCCATAAATGTCCGCCGGGCTCGAAAGACGGATATACTCTTTGACCGATTACTTTCGCATCGGCCCGCATTGCGGCGAGGTCGGTCAGGAGCCAGAAGCGTGAAATCGATCGTCCGTTTTGTAAGCCTGTTGCTGATTTTGAGCGGCTGGATCGTCGCGGGGCTGTGCCTGCACGTTGTGCGCACGCCCGATCCGGATAATCCGCAGCAATCGAAGCTGTTGGTCGTCCCGAAAAACCGCCTGGACGTGAACGACACTTACGTGGACGCCCGAGGCTGGACGATGCAGGACGCGACCGCCCATCCAATGCTGATTCTGCGGCTTCTGGAGGCCGGCAAGGCGGAGCAACTGAAATATCTGGCCGATCCCAAGAGTAAGAATGACGTTGCGACGCAATTGACGGATGCGTTGTCAAACACGTCCGGCGCCACGACGGCCAAATCACCGGCGCCGGCCCCATTCTCGACCCGCCCCGCGGGATTTGCGCGTTGAGGATTATTCTCACGTAGAGAATTTATTGATCGCCGTTCAAGCGGCCTGCGGCGGCTCGAATACGCGGATGCAATTGCGCGTGCTGTTCTTCGCCGCATACAACGCCTGATCCGCCGCGGACAGAAGGGCGGCCAACGTCAGGATATTCCCCTCTTTGCTTCGCTCGGCCACGCCGATGCTCAACGTCGGGTGATTGTCCAGATGGGTGATCGCCTGGGAGAAATCCACCGACAAAAAAGCCTGCCGAAGCTTCTGCACGACCTGCTGGGCCTGGATCAGCGGCGTCTGCGGCAGGACAATCACGAACTCGTCTCCGCCATACCGAAACGCCAAGTCCGTTTTCCTCAGCGTGATCCGAACACAATCGGCAAAAGATCGCAGCATGTGATCGCCCGCGGCGTGCCCGTGAGCGTCGTTGATCTCCTTGAAATGGTCCAGATCGATCATGACCAGGGAGAGCGGGTGATTGTGCCGATCACACAACGCGACTTCGCGTTGCAAAAGCTGCTCCATCGATCGGCGGTTATACAACCCGGTCAGGGCGTCGGTCATGGATTGCTTTTCGGCCTCCGCCAGCAGATGCAGGCTCGTCAGGGCCGAATGCGCGCTGTTGACGTAGGTTTGGGCCAGTTGCCGGCGATTCTCCGACCAGGTTGTCCCGGGAGGGAGCAACATGTGGGCCACGGCCTGCATCTTGCGTCCGATGGTGAATGGAATGCAATACGCCGGGTAAGTTGCCGGAAGCTTGAGACAGGAATCGATCGCGCATCGCACGGGCGATCCCTCGGGCCTGAAGGCCCGGGGAAGGTTCTGCCTGAGACATGGGCAGGTGGCGGTATCCAACTCCGACAGGGGGTAGAGACTGACGAAATCCTCGGGCCAGGCCACGCGGAGTTGGACGGCTGGGGTCGCTTCAGCCTCGGTGGTGAGGATCGCCAATCCGGAAAGGTCCAGCTCGGTTCGTAAGAAATGGCTGAGAGTTGCGAAGATCTGATCGGCTTTACCAGCTCCTTGGATGGTCTGCGAGAAATCCAGCAGGCGATCCACGGTCGCGGTTCGGTCCGCCAGGGCCGCCCGAGCCGCATTTTGGGCCCGCAATGGCCGGGTGAGATAAATGACCCACCCTAGTATTGCCGCGGCTCCCAAAAGCGTACCCATCAACCACACTGGCGACATACCCGCACCCGCCAATCGGCGTAATCCGCGCAAACGTCAAGGTCGATATCGGCTCAACCAACCCTATTCTGAATTCTCCATTTCTTGTTACGTCGTGCGGGAACTTATCGGCCAACCGATTTGACTCTTTCCGCTCGGTGCGTACATTGTAATCATGAACTTCGCACAGACGCCTAATCCGCAAGCACCACATGGTGGTGCTGACCAGGAGATAGCCATCCTGACGGAGGTTGGGCGCATTCTTTCCTCTACTCTGGAACTGCGTGAATCTTTTCAGAAAATGATGCAAATCATTTCTGAGAAGTTAGATATGCGCCGCGGTTCCTTGGTGTTACTGGATGAATCGACGGGTCGTCTGCGTACCGAGGCGGCAGTGGGGTTGACACCGGAAGAGATCGAGCGCGGAAAATATGCATTGGGCGAGGGGATTACGGGAAACGT
>JBEKKC010000071.1:0-21488 GCA_050010915.1 Tepidisphaeraceae bacterium
GGTCGTTCTTACGTTTATCCGCACTCGGCTCCTGTCGCTGGCGATGGTCTTTGGCCTTGGCTTTCTGCTCGTCTTCTCCATGTTCATCAGCGGAATTCTCACGGCCTTCCAACAGCGCATCGCCAACGTGGATGAATGGCCGGCCTATCTCGCCGGAATTGCGATTTCCTGCACCATGGAATTCATCCTGTTCGGCGTCATGTTCAAGTTTCTGCCGGACGTGCGACTGAGATGGAAAGACGTCTGGCTTGGGGCGCTGATCGCCGCGATCCTGTTTAGTGCCGGCAGATTTGGGTTGGCGATTTATTTCAAATACGCCCGCATCAACAACATGTATGGCGCGGCGGGGTCGTTGCTGGCCATATTGACCTGGATTTACTACTCGTCTTTCAGTCTCTTCTTTGGGGCCGAATTCACAAAGGTCTGGACGCGGCGATGCGATCCGAGTCAGGCATCGTCTAGCCAACGCACGCAACCGTTTATTTCCTAGCAACCCGTTATAGTGAAGGGGTTATGTCATGACGTTGGCGCGTTGCGCTGGGCCCGGCGCGGGAGGGGCCGCGTCGTGGATCAGCAGCGGCTGGATCATCTGATGAATCATGGCCACGGCGTTTTGGAACCCGTCAACCAGCCGGACGTCCGCCGCGCCGGCGAGCCGCTTTTGCGTCTTTTCCAAGTTGTCCTTCGCATTCCATATTCCGACCAGCAGTTGAATATCCGGGAATTTCTCGCGGATTCGCTTGCAAAGATACCGCGCGTGAACGGTAGCGCCCGGCGGCAATGCGGAGACGACGACCAGGTCGGCCTTTAACTGGGAAATCATGTCAACTCGTTCACTGGCCAGCGTCGCCGCCGAGATGTTGGTAATACTATAGCCCTGCTCGTGCAGGAGGTTGGCGAGCATCAGGCCGGCAATTTCATCCGCCTGATCGCGTGCCGGCAGGCAGACGATGCGCACGATGCAATTCTGCGGCACGGCCAGCGGCTGGCCGGGAGGCGGGTTGTTTTCCGGCGGCCGGTGATGCGCTTCCACCTGGTCTTTCATCACCTGCGAGACGTTATTCCAGCGGCTTTCGTCCAGAACTCCGCGGCGGTAATCCCGCTCGGTCATCTCCAGAGCCGGGAGCATGATCTGGCTGTAAAGGTCTTGCGAACTCCGCGTCGTTTCGAATTCTTCGAGCAAATCCTCCGCCTCTTCCGGATCGTCGGCCAGGAGACGCTGGTAATAGCGTTCGTGCGGAGCGAGGACCGGCTGGTCGCCGAGCAGAACGTCCAAAAACCCCAATTGGGGCACGTACTTTCCCGCGACGGCCAGGAGCACGGTCAGAGGAGTCGAAAGCAGCAGCCCGACCAGGCCCCACAGCCAGGTCCAAAACACCGCGGCGACCAGGATCGCAAGTGGCGACACGCCCGTGCGGGAGCCGAACAATAGCGGCTCAACCGCGTTGGCGGCGAGCAATTCCACCAGCGCGAACAATCCGAGAGTCAGAAATGGCCGTGCGGCATAATAGCCGTCGGGCACCACGAACGAGAGAATGATTGGAAACGCCGCCCCGATCCAAACGCCCAGATAGGGAATGAATCGCAGCAATGCGCACAGCAAGCCCCATAGGGGGGCGTTGGGAATATGGATCAGGTACAGGCCGAGTCCCACGACGATTCCATACACGCCGTTGACGGCGGATTGGGCGATCAGATAACGGCTGATGCGCGTGGCGGCATCGTCCAGCGCCCGCGTCGTCAGGGTAAGCTGCCCATGGCCCACCAGCCGGATAATCCGGTCGCGGATGTCTTCGCGCTGGATGAGCATAAAGACCACGAAAACGATGACGATCAGCAACTGGGCCATCGGGGAAACGAACTGAAGCGCGGTGGCGAGGGTCTTGAAAATGCTGCCGGTTTCCGGCGCGGCGGCGATCGACACGGCGATCGGATTCCCCTCGCTGCCCCGCGTCAGCCATGACGAGGGTGCGCCGCTTCGGTCGGGCTGCGTGGCGACCACGTCCTGGGCCATGCGGTTGATCGTGCGCGATGCCGTGGCCAACGCTCCGTGGCCCAAATAGCTGTGCACGTTTTCAATTTTATGTTCGATGTCCCCCTGGTATTCCCCCAGCTTGACCGCCAGATCCGTTGCCTGGTTGGAGATCAGCCATCCGACCCCGCCCAGGATTGCGAAGGACAGGGCGACGACCATCAATACGGCGGGAACGCGCGGCAGCCGAAGCCGCTCAACGCGATGAACCAGCGGCGCCAGCAGGAACGTCAGCAGCAACGCCACCGCCAGCGGAACCAGCACGTCCCGCGCGAAATACAACCCGGTGACAATGATACAGGCGGATGCCAGCGCAACGATGCGACCGGACTTTGGAGCCGCGTCCGATTGGGCCATGAGTTCGATTCTAAGTCGCCGGGAGCCGGCGGGGAGGGTGCAAAATTATTGCGTTTTGCCGGCGTGATAGCGGGATGATCCGGATTGGTCGATCATCCCGCGAGAAGGGCAAACCGGCCTCCAACAAGTCCGTTAGCGTTTTAGGAGTAGATCGTCTGCCCTCGGCATTGTTATAAAGGTTCCATGCGGAGGAAACTCTGGAAAGACCTTCTCTTCTTCGCCTGCGCCGTAGCACTATGCGGCTGCTCGTCAACCCCAAAACCCCCTTCGGAAAACGGCGGCCTGTTTCGCCAGCACAATGAAGGCTACAGCCTGCTGTACAAGCTCATGAAAGACGAAAGCGACGTCGGGGAAATCTTCATTATCAAAAGTGCCGAGGTGCCGGTAAAAAGCCTCGTCAAGGAAATCGGTGATGCCTGTCAGGCGGCAGGCAAACAGATGGAAGAGTTTCCCAAGCTGGATAACCGAATCGAATATGACGTGCCGGACCTGCCGTATATGGAGCAGAGGAGCCGGGATTTGCAGGCCAAGGATGACGAGAAAGCGCTGCTGACTTCCAGCGGGAAGGAATTTGAGCGTCGGCTGATCTTCACGCAGGCCGAGGCGACGAACTACGCCATGCAGTTGTGCAAAGCCTTGGATGAGGAGGAAACCGATCCTGGCCGGAAGAGTTTTCTGGAGAACCTGGCGAGGCAGTGCGGGGATTTTCACGATCAGTTGATGAATCTTCTGGCCGTTCAATCGTGAGCGAAAAAAGGGGGGAACGCCTCTGAATTTCCGCATCGCGCAAGCTCAATTAGTTGATCGAGGCTTCCAAGGCGCTGGGAACCGAATCGGCCACTTCATTCCCGACGATCTCCTATTGAGTATCTCAGAGAGCGGTCTCAGCCGCTGAGGCTTGCAATGAGTTGGGGTGACAGGCCGGCTGGCAGGCAAGACCACCACGGCCAATGGGTTGCCAGATCAAAAGCCGGGTTGCCGGGCTGGTGGTCAACCGGCGAAAAGATCGTGATTTTCACCCTGGCCGAGTTGCCATTGTTCCCAGAAACGAAGAAAAAATGGGACTTATTTTGCCATTTGAGGCGAAAGCTCGATATTCTCTATTGCTATCTGCCGGCCATGGTCATAAACTGTAGAGCAAGACGGGAGCTAATGAGTCCTGCATAATGAATGAATACAAGTCGTCGGACGACTAAATGAAAGGCACCCCGGTTCGCCGGGAGGCCAGTTGCAGAGTAAGCCGACGTGATTGAATCCCGAAGCCTCGGGAATCAATCACGTCGGTTTTTTTTCGCCGATGGCGAAGGCAGATTTTGAACTGAAACCGGGCACAGCGCTGAGCCAAGCGGTCGAAAAAGGCTTGGCGGCTTTGAATTGAGCAACAACCCGAGAGGTTATGCCGGCGGATCGCAAGGTTCGCCGGCAAACCTCCCTTCTTTAACGATACGGGGCGGCATGAACCGCCGGAAATGAATGCGATGCTTCAATCCACTGAAACGATGGCGCAGCAAATTGCCCAAGCGGCAACCGCGTTCCAAAAGCAACGGACGGGGCACACGCCCAAATCGGTGAGCGTGGTGCTCAGCGGAGACACGCTGGTGGTCACGCTGCTTGGCGCATTGTCGCCGGCCGAGCAGGCGATGGCACAGAGCCCGGAAGGCGCCGCCAAGGTGCAGGAGTTTCACCGGGAGTTGTTTCAAAGCGCTTCCGACACGCTCCGACAGGAGATCAAGCGGATCACCGGAGTGGAAGTGCAGAAAGCCAGGGCGGAATTGGACCCGACGACCGGCACCGTCGTGCAGGTGTTCACGACCGGAACGATGGTGCAGGTATTCCTGCTTGCCTCGAAAGTGTCCTCGAGCAATTGGAGCGAAAGCGAATCAATCAAACCGGCAACTGCATGATAGGAAGAAATATGAACCGGATAATGTTTCTCAAAATGACCCTGGCGGCGGCGATCGCACTGGCATCGTTGATCGCAATGGCCGGATGCTTCTCGGGCCATGACGATCATGGCGGCGGCTGGGGTCAACACGATGATCATCATGATGACCACCACTAGGCCAATCACCAAGACGATCACGACGGACACCATTGAACGGAGATTCCATGAACGTAAGAACGTTCGCAGTTGTTGCAGCACGCGCGTAACAAGCGAGTTGCAGGCGTGATTCCTGGCGCCGTGCCTGGGCAATGAACCGCGAGAATCGAGGGCATGAAATGGCACGACTTATACAAGTCGGCAATTTGTCGGTTTCGATCGATAGCCTGGGGCTTCAGCGGATGTTCGAAGCGCATGGCGCCGTGCGAAGCGCAATGATTGCCAAACACCTTGAGACAGGCCATAGCACCGGCGTCGGGTTCATAGAAATGGAATCGGACGAAGGCGGTACGGCGGCAATCGCCGCACTGAACCATCGGGAACACGATGGCCGCGTACTTTCGGTCTGCTGGAACGAAAGCACGAAGAACCAGGCCGCGGATTCTCAGCAGATGTTCGGTCCCATGAACATGATGGGCGAAGAGATCACTGAAAAAGAACGCAACCAGCAATAGGAGGAAAAAATGGAATCGCAGTTGTCCGGACCTCACCAGAAGATTTACCAGCGCGTATTCCAACACCCGATGCCGCATAACCTCCAGTGGCGGGAGGTGTGGTCGATGCTGGGGGCGATACCTGATGCGCAAGCCGTCGAGGACGACAAGGGAACTCTGAAGGTGGCGCGGAATGGGCAAACGCTGGTTTTGCATCGCGCTCGCGGCAAGGATTTGGCCGACAAGAGGGAATTGATGCAGGTGCGTCACTTCCTGGAGCGGTCCGGGACCCCCGCGCCGCCGCCGGCAATGGCCGGCACGCATCTCCTGGTGGTCATCGATCATCGCGAGGCGCGGATATACAGCACGGAATTGCACGGATCGATCCCGCATCGGATCGCTCCATACGACCCATTCGGCTTCGGCCGGGCCCTGCATTACAACCAGGACGATTCGAACGGGCAGCGGAAACCGGAGCGGAAGAGTTTTTACGAAGCGGTGGCCAAGACGCTGCAAGGCGCCCGACAGATTTTGATGTTCGGCGTCGCCACGGGCGCCAGCAGCGCCATGGAGCAGTTGCTGGCCGACCTGAAGCTCAATCACCAGGACATCGCCAAGCGAGTGGTCGGCTCGATGGTGGTGGACGAGCACCATCTGACCGAGGACCAGTTGCTGGCCAAGGCGCGGGAGATGTTTGTCGCGGGGTGAACCGATCGCGGGCAGCTACCCGTCCGGAAAGCACGTCTCCTGAACGACTGGACCTTGACATTTACGCAAATCGCGTGAATAATTACGCAATATGCGAAAACTCCGGTCACTCGACGCGCTCTTGCCGAAGACCCGCCAAGGTATCCTGGCAGCCGCGCTGGCGCAGCCCGAGAAGGCGTGGTACGTCTCGGAGTTGGCACGCCGGATGAAGGTGCCTTCCTCCAGCCTGCAACGCGAACTGCAAAACCTCGCTGACGCCGGCATACTCAAGACCCGCCGGCAAGGGAGGATGGTCTATTACCAGGCCAATGCGGATTCACCGCTCTTTCGCGACCTCCGCGGCTTGTTGCTGAAAACGGCCGGGCTGGTGGATGTCCTGGCCGACACGTTGAAACCGCTGGCTGGTAAACTGCGGATAGTTTTCGTTTACGGCTCAATTGCCAGCGGCAACGAGCAGAGCGACAGCGACATCGACCTGATGGTGCTCGGCACGATTTCACCGGCGGAGCTTGCGCTACCGCTACGCCATGCGCGGGGGGTGCTCGGCCGAGCGATCAATCCCACCGTCTATACCCCGGCGGAATTCGACAAGAAGCGGGCGGCGAAAGATCATTTCCTGGCGCGGGTGTTGGACAAGCCCAAGCTGTTTGTGTTAGGCAATAGGAATGAGTTGGACAAGGTTGCTGGCTGAGAAGCGCGTAACCCGCGTCCGACCGAGCAAGGCGGAGTTGGATAATCTGCGCTCGATCGTGACCCGCAGTCTCAGGGACGTGACGGCAGCGGGTCTCTCGGCCGATGCACGCTTCATCATGGCATACGATGCCGCCCGGACGCTGTCCTTGATTATCGTCCGCGCGGCGGGGTACCGCCCCCGATCGGTCGGCGGGCATTACAACACTTTCGTGGCTTTGGAGGCGGCCGACCCAGCCTTCGCGGCATTGTCAGCATATTTCGACGGGTGCCGGATGAAACGCAACGATTGCGAATACGATTTCGCCGGCGGCGTAAGCACCACCGATGCTGACGGTCTGCTCAAGACGGTGCGGCAGTTCGCGATTGACGCCGAGACGTGGGTGAAATCGCATCATCCAGGTTTGGCCTGAACAATCCGCTCTTATGGCCCGATCAGCGGGGCTGAAGGATCACTTTCAGGCCGTGCTCGGGCCGCAGGGTGAATGTTGCGTCGGGCTCGACGGGGTGATCGGAAACGAGTTGTATGCGATAGCGCTGAAGGATCGTGGCCAGGACCAGGGGGCCTTCGATCAGGGCGAATTGCATGCCGATGCAGATGCGCGGGCCGCCGCCGAAGGGAAAGTAGGCGAAACGGTGCCGATTGATGGCCGAGGAGGGCAGGAATCGTTCGGGGTTGAAGCGCTCGGGGTCGGGCCAAAAATCAGGGTGGCGGTGGGTCACCCACTGGCAGAGGATGATGATCGCTTTTTTCGGGATGGGGAAGCCGTCAATTTCATCGGCGGAGATGGACTCGCGAAGCTCGCCCCAGCCGGGGGGATAGAGCCGCATGGCCTCCTCGAAGACCGCTTTGATCAGAGGAAGGCGTGGCAGGTCGTCGATGGTCGGGCTGCGTCCTTGCAATTGGCCGTGGATTTCATCGTACACGTCATTTTGGATATCGGGATGTTTCCCCAGCAGATACCACGTCCACGACAACGCCGCTCCGATGTTTTCGTGCCCGGCGGTCAATAGCGTGAGCACCTCATCCATGAGTTGCCGCTGGGGCATGCCTTTGCCGGTCTGCTCGTCGCGGGCATTGAGGAGCATCGTCAGCAGATCGCGAGGGGCGTCGGGATTAACGCGGCGAGCCGCGATCAGCTCCCGCACGGCGTGGTCGAGCACCTGCTTGGCCTGGGCGAAGGAACGGTTGGATTTTGTGGGAAACCAGTTGGGAACCAGTTGCAGGGAATTCAGGCGATCGCTGATATGGGCGAAGGCGGTGCGGTACGCCTTGCCGATGGCGTCGGCGTCGCCGGAGATGTCGGCGCTGAAGAGCGTGGTGCTGGCGATGCGCAAGCCGAGCTTCATCATGCCGTGGGCCATGTCGATGGGTTGACCCGCATCCGCCTCGTGTTGACGGACGAAGTCCTCGGCGGCTTGGACCATGAGGGGGCTTAGCAGGGCCAGGTACTGGCTGTGGAACGCGGGCTGGGCGAGTTGCCGCTGGCTCCGCCAGGATTCGCCCTCGTTGGTAAAAAGCCCATTGCCGACCAGCAGGCCGACGCTGTTATAGAAGATGTCGGGTTTGCGGTAGTTCTGGTGTCGCTTGTGAAGGACATGCTCGACGGCGTCGGGGTGGGTGAGCACATAACAATGGAAGCCGGGGATGACGCGGAGGCGAACGTAATCGCCGTAGTCGTGCCGGGCCTGGGTGTACAGCCCGAGCGGATCGCGTCGCATCTGGTGAAGGCAACCCCCGAGCCAATGCCCGCGCGGTCCTGGAAACGTCTTACCGGCCGGCGGATGGAGCGGGTTGGCTGGTTTGTCCATCGTCGGCACGGCAAATCCTCAATCAATGACGTGCCGGGGAGTCAACTGCTGGCTTGCAGGAACTTGACGATTTCGCGGGCTTCGGGACCGGTCAGGTTTGCGCGCAGGCGCATGTGGTGCACGATAACTTCCCACTGGGCGGCGCTGAATTCTTCCGGCGGACGGCCGTTGTGACAACGCGTGCAGTTCTCAGACCAGAGTTGCACGCCCGATTTTTTGGGCGGCGGGCCGAACAGGGCGAAACCGCCGGATGGGGCCGCGGGGGCGACGCTTTGGGCGGCGGGAGGATTCGCACTCTGGTCTGAATTGCAGCCGTACAGCACCATGCCTGCCAGGACACCGCCAAAGACGAGAACGGCAAGGAACTTGGTTTTGATATTCAGCATGGGGGCTCCACTTCAAAGTCCGATACCGACTTGAAAAATAAAGTCGTTCTGATCCTGGGCGACCTGCCGCTGATCGATTTCGTAGGCGGATTTGACGACGCAATAGGGAGTAACCCAATAGTCGATGCCGAAGGTCCAGCGTGATTCGTGCTCACCGCCGGGGGAAGCGATCGGGGTTTGCAGGCTGTCGAATCGGCAGAGGAATTCGAGATTGCGGAGGATTTTGTTGTCAACCTCGGTGGGACGAAAGCCCAAGGAGACGTAACCACCCTGGCGGTAATTGTTGAAGGTGAGCGGACCGAAGCCGAGGGCGCCGGTGGGATCGTAGGTCACTGGAGTGAGGCTGGACCAAATCCATTCTCCGGCGAAATCGAACTGGCCGCTGAGAGCTTTGACGATCGGCTTGAAGTGGAAATCAACCGCCTGCATGAACGCGTGAACGTTAGGGAAGCCGTCGGGATTCGGCATGGAATACTGAAGCGAATAGCCCATTTCCATGTCGTAGAAGGGAAGGAACCCGATGCGTCCGCCGACGGCCTTGTTGCCGTTCAGGTCCGTGTAATCGTTGAAATTGAGTTGCCCGGCGGCGTTCGAATCATCGGTGATGAGATTGGGCCCGTTGGCCACGTAGACATCGTATGTCCAGCGGGTGGTTCCCGATGGAATGGCGCCCTTGGCGAAGGCGCCGACTTCCGAAATCGGCGCAATGGCATCGAAGGCGAGGGGATCATCGGGGAATTTGTCGATCCACGGGGGATCAAAGTGATTGTGATACTGGCCAAACGGCACGGCGAACAATCCGGCGCCGATCGTGAGATAATCGCAGACGTCGTAGGAAATGTCCGCCAGATTGACGGTCAGGGTGGAGGTTTCCGAGTTGATATCAGCGCCGCCGATGCCCAAATCGAAGGCCGCTTCGATCAGGAAATGCGAGTCGGTCGGCTGCCAGAGGATCAGCGGGCTGACATCGGCGAAGAACGTGGAATCGGACTTTACTTGTGCGTTGTAACCGAAATTGGCGTCGCCGGCGATCACCAGACCCTCCAGGCCGGGACGTTCCTTATCGACCGCGTCCTGAATCTCCTTCAACTGCTTGTCGTAGTCCTGGGCGTCCTGATCGGCGGTGCTGGCCTGCTCGGTCTGCTGCTTTTTGAGGTCCGCCAGTTCCTGCTTCATCTCGGCATTGTCTTTCTTCAATTCCTCGAACTCCTTGCGGCTGACGGGCTGCTGATCGTTGGCGTTGTCCTGCCCCCAAGCCGGCGAGAGGAGGAACAGACCCACGACACAAATACCGAGAAGGACTTTGTACATGGTTGCTCCTTCGCCTATTGGCCGTTGGCCGGTTGTGTGGCGGGCTGGGTGCTTGGCGGCGGCGCCAACGTGCGAACGTAGTTGATGACGTTCCACCGATCCTCCTCGGGAATGAGCTGTTCAAAGGTCGGCATCGGTTTTCGCCCGGTGGTGATTTTCCAATAGAGGGCGCCGTCGGTTTGGCCGGCGACGTTGGGATCGGAAAGGTCTTTTGGCCTGGGGTTGAGGTCCTTGGCGGAAGGGCCATCGCCTTTGCCTGCATCGCCGTGACACTTCAGGCACTGTGCAACGTACACGGCCTTGCCGGCGGCGATGGATTTGTCGTCGGGAGCAATGGGATTTTTCTTTCGCGCCGCGCGGGCCGGCGCCACCCACGGGGGGCTGGCGGCATCGTCAGCCATCATGACCAGCGATGGAAACACCGTCACCAAAAGAAAAACGGCCAATAGAATGGATACCCATCGGGCGGAAGTGGTCTGTTTCATTGCTGTCCAGCGCTTCGTATGGCCAAGATCCGACTGACGACGAAGAGGTAGCTTAACCAAACCCCCGCGAGGAGGACAAAAATGCTCAGCATCAGCGCCAGCGGCGCGTTAGGCGCCCACAACGCGCGGGGAAACGCGTCGGCGGGGGCGGGCTGGATATCGGCTGGAAAGGCCGCCGAAAGGGAAATCGAGGAATATTGCGGCGGCGTGGCGATTCGCACGATCACGTGAAGCATTCCGTCGGGCGCCCCCGGCAAGTCGGTCGGGAATGCCACGGCGGACGTGCCGTCATCAAGGGTGGTATCCTGGCCGATGGGTAGGTTTCCAAACGTTCGCTGGACGAAATATTGCAGGTTGACGTTTTCGATCGGTTTGCCGTTGAGGGTGACCAGAGCGTGGACCATTTTCTTGCCGTCTTCAACGTCGATGGTAACGGCAATGGCGGGCCGGGAGGTTTGAGCAAAGGCTTGCCATGGCGACAGGAGCAGGACCCACGTGATGAAGGGGATTGGCTTCATGCCGCGCCCTCCGCGGCAGCGCCGGGAATGGCGGAGACCGCCACGGGCCGGGGCCACTTGGTCTGATCCACTTCCCAGATCGAGATGATGGGGAAGACCTTGGAAAACAGGATGAACATGAGAAGGAAGGCGGCAAACCCACCGGCGGTGATGGACCATTCGACCCAAGTGGGAACGTAGACAAGGTGGGCGCCTTCGCGCGCCGGCATGAAGGGGGAGGCGAGGGTGGGAATGACAATGATGTAGCGCTTCAGCCACATGCCGACGTTAACGAAAACCGCCGCGACGGCGATGCCGGCGATGGTGCGGCCCATCGGCGTGACCAGCATCAGGAGGGGCAGAACCAGCCCGATGAAGATCATCGCCCAGAACTGGATCGCGTAATGGCCGCTGATCATTTTTTCCAAAAGCGGGCGTTCGGCGCCTTCGCCGGTATAGGCCGCGCCAACGTGCTCGTTGATGACGAAATAGGAGTAAGCCAGGCCGAAGACGAGCATCAGCTTTGCAAGCTTGCGGAGATGATCGACGGGGATAAGCGCCTGAAGGCGGAGGAAATATCTGAACAGGACAATGGCGGTGATGACGGCGGCGACGCCGGAATAGAGTGCGCCGATGACGAAATCCGGACCGATGATGGTGGAATGCCATCCGGGGCGCAGGGTCATGCCGAACAGCCAGGCGGTCACGGTATGGATTGAGACGGCGACCGGGAGGATGACAATGGCCATGACGGAAACGGCGCGATCGAGTTGGCGGTGCTGGTCGGCGGTGCCGGTCCACCGCATCGCCAGCGCGCGGTAAAGTTTTTTCCGCCAGGGAGAAAGGCCGGGAGCGTCGCGCAGGATGGCCAGGTCCGGAATCATCGGGACGTAGAGATAGAGAAAGCTTCCGGCGAGATAGCTGGTCAAAGAGAGCACGTCCCAGAGGATGGGGCTTTGCAGCCGGCCGTACAGGATGACATGCAGGAACCGATCGGGCCGGCCCATGTCGATGATGATCATCGGTCCGGCGACGAGGAGGGAGAAAACGGTGATGGCCTCGGCCAAGCGCGAGATGGGATGCCGCCAATGTGCGTTGGAAAGGCGCAACATGGCGGAAATGAGGCTTCCGGCCATGCTGATGCCGATGAAAAAAACGAAATTGACGATGTAGACGCCCCAGGAGAAGTAATCGCTCATGGCGGTGGCCGACAAGCCGATGCGGAGTTGGTGGACGTAAGCAACGACGGCCCAGGCAACAACCAAACCCAATCCGATGACGAGGAACTTGTGGGCAAAGCCGGGCGGCCCGAACGTCGCCAGCATGTCCGCCTCGACGGTGTGCGATTGCGATTTGGCGTCGCTCATGGAGGAACCTCAGTCCTTGGTCGGCGGGCTTGGCGGGGCGTACATGCGATTCTTGGGCGGGAGGTAATAAACGCGCGGCTTGGTTCCCAATTCCTCCATCTGCCGGTATCCGCTGCGGTCGAGCAACAACTTCGACAGGCGCTGGGTCTCGCCCTGCGAGTTGGTCACCGCATCTTCGTTCTCGTCGCCGTAATACATTGCCCCCATCGGGCAACCACTGACGCAGGAAGGGAGCATGCCCATCTCGGCCATGTCGGGACAGAAGTCGCATTTTTCGACGGTTCCGATGCGGCGCGGAAATCCATGCTCGGGCGAGTAACCCTTTGCCACGGCCTCGGGCGGATTTTGCGGCGGGCCCCAGTTGAAGCTGCGGGCGCCGTACGGACAGGCGGCCATGCAGAACCGGCAACCGATGCACCGCACATTGTCGATCAACACCACGCCGTCGGAACGCTTGAACGTCGCATCCACCGGGCAAACCTTGGTGCAGGGCGGGTTGTCGCAGTGATAGCACGGCTGGGGGAAGAAATACGGGGCGGTCTTCTCCGAATCCTGCATGCGCAAAACCTTGATCCATTGCCGGTCGGGGGGAATGAAGTGCATCTTCCCGCAGGCCCTGATGCAGGAGCCGCATCCGTCACACTTGGCCAGATCGATGACCATGATCCATCGGCGGCCGGGCACGCCTTGGCGAGCGGAGTCCGGCGACATCGGCATGGGCGCGCCGGTGCGGGCGTCCACGACTTGATGGTCGGGGGTGAGGGCGGGAACGGCCGGGCCGGAGGGAACTTGGTTGTCGGCGGCGGCGCGGGCGCACCGGCAGGCGATTTCGCCGGCAGCGGCGGCGCCCAGAACAGTCAGGCTGTGTCGCAGAAATTGTCGTCGATTGGAGTCCATACCTTTGATGAAGGAAATATCCGACTTCGGACGGGATAAAGGAATCGGGTTTTCCCCGCCTAATCATGTAGGGGAATTAGCTGACAAATGGCGTTCAGCGAAAATCGCGCGGGATACAGCGAAGGAAAGAAAGAAGCCACACGGATAAGTTCCGTGTGGCTTTGAAATTTCAGTTAATCGCGACCGCGATGGGTCAAGCATGACGGCGACGCCGAAGCACGGCTAAGCTGCCTAGCCCCAACAGGCTGAGAGAGGTGGGCTCGGGAACTGGCGTGTAGGTATAGGTAACTGTATCCGTGCCAGCGTACTGGTAACCGCCGCCGTAATAAAGGCCTCCGACGGCGTCGGATCCGCCATCATTGCCGTCACCGGTTGCGGTATAGGTGAAGGCGGCGGTGCCGGCACCTTGGAATGTACCCAGGTCAGGCGCGGGGACGCTGGAAATCAAGTCCGCGGGAAGCGGAGTTCCTGGATAATCGTTTATGCCGGGGTTGGCGATCCCGTTCTGCACCAGCACCGTGAAATCGGTTTGTCCAGAGTTTCCGTAAGGATCGGTCCACACCGCGGGATTTGGCACGAAAACAACTTGGTTAGTCACGGGGTTTGTGGCTAAGGTCGTGCAAAAGGCGTAGATGAACGGCTGCGCCGTCGCAGAAGAGTTGTAGACCGCGGCATCAGGGGTAAGTTGGGCATTGAGGGAGATGGTAGCGGAGGTGAGAGTGCCCAAGGCAGGATTAAATAACGGAATCTGTGCGGTAAAAGAGGAGCCTCCGCTGAATGAGGCGCTGGTATCGGAAATGACGTCTGCCGATGCCGCCTGGACCAACGAGCCACATGCCGCTGCGCACGCTGCGCCAATGAGCAAGTTTTTAAGAGCTTTCATTTTCTCCCTTTCCTCCGCCGTTTCGGGCTGTTTGAAATTCTTTTCGCCTTGTTCTGAATCCCACTTAGCGCAACAGATCTGAAGGGGTTCAAGAGCAAATTGCGATGATAGACCATATTTTTGCCCGGTCAAGTTATTTTTTCTTTAAAAGCGGATTTGCGGTCATAAATTAGGACAAAAAGCTTATTGGAAGGCTCTGTCTCGATCCGCAATCAGGTGAAAATCAGATGGCGATTGATTGCCCGCCTGAGCGTTTTGCTCGCAAGGCGGTCGAATTTCCGTGATTTCTCCAAATGGGGTCGCTATATTTAAGCGAATCTGGTCGCAAAACGAATCGGTCTGGAGTCGGGAAAAATGAAAATTCCAATCGCGTCGGCGCTGATCGCCGCGGCGGCAGGCGTGGCGCGGGGTCAAGTCTGGGACGGGCTTGGACAAAACGCGCAGCATACCGCCCTGTCGGCGATTGCATCGCAGCCGTTGCAGGCGGTTCATTGGGAAACGCCGGTGGACCTGTATCCGCAATATGCGTCCAGCGGCGATTTGTACATTCACTACGGCTCGCCGGTGATCACCACGGACAACACGGTGATCGTGCCGGTCAAAACCGGATGGACCCAGGGATTCGAACTGAACGCGTACAACGGCGCGACCGGAAGCCTTTTGTGGAGTCAAAGCACGGATTACACGTTGCCGGCCAGCGGCTACAGTTGGACGCCGCCGTACTCTCCGTCGATTTCGGGAAACACGTTGTATTACGCCGGAGACGGCGGAACCATTTACGAGCGCGGGTCGCTGGACAGCGGCGGCTCGGTGACGCCGACCCAGGTGCCGTTTTACGGTTCGCTGGCGACGTATGAGGCCAGCGCCGCCGCGTACAACGCCGACGTCG
Source organism: Tepidisphaeraceae bacterium (assembly GCA_050010915.1). Classification (GTDB taxonomy): domain Bacteria; phylum Planctomycetota; class Phycisphaerae; order Tepidisphaerales; family Tepidisphaeraceae; genus PALSA-1353. The sequence continues at coordinate 14,850 of JBEKKC010000071.1, forward strand.
CCATTAGCACCCCGATCACCACGGATGCCAAGGGAGACGTTTATTTTGGCTATCAGACCAACGGCTCGGCGCCGGGAGGATTGACCAGCGGAATCGCGCGGATCAGCGCCAGCGGAGTCGGCACATTTTTCGAGGCAAGCCAGTTACAGGCGGGCGGGGTATCGGCGGGAATGAACCAGGTGGCGATGAATTGCGCTCCCGCGCTCAGCAACGACGGAACCTCGGTTTACGTGGCGATGAGCACGGGGAACTTCGGGTCGGGCCGGCTGGTGGAACTGAATGCGACCACGCTGGCGCCCGAGGCGAGCGTGGAATTGATGGATCCCAAGACCGGCAATCCCGCGCTGTTGCCGAACGATGGCACCGCATCGCCCCTGGTCGGGCCGGACGGCGACGTCTACATGGGCGTCTTTGACGATTACGGCACCAGCCGGGGATGGATGGAGCATTACTCGGCGAACTTGTCGATGACCAAGCCGGCTGGGGGATTCGGCTGGGACGACACGGCATCCATCGTGCCCGCTTCGATGGTGCCATCGTATCACGGCGCCTCCAGCTATCTGATCATGACGAAGTACAACAACTACGCCGATCCGGGCACCGGCGGCAATGGCCAGAACATGCTGGCCATCCTCGATCCCAACGCAACCGAAACGGACACTCGCTACAACTCCTACGGCGCCGGCGGGGCAACCATCATGCAGACGGTCGAGACGATTCTGGGGCCAACTCCCGACGCCGATTTCGACACTGAATATCCCGGAGCCGTCCATGAATGGTGCGATAATTCGGCCGTCGTTGACCCGGCGACGGATTCGGTCCTGGTCAACAGCGAAGACGGCAACCTGTACCGATGGAACCTGCTGTCCAACACCCTGACCGAAACCGTCAACATCACCAACGGACTGGGCGAGGCGTACACCCCCACGGAGATCGGACCCGACGGCACGGTGTACGCGATCAACAACGCGACGCTGTGGGCGGTAGGCGCAAGCTCGGCATCAACGGTCTACTCAACCTGGTCGGCGGCGGGCGGCGGAAGCTGGGGCGGAAGCAATTGGAGCGCCGCCGTCCCCACGAACGCCGGGGACGTGGCAACGTTTGACTCCACGATCACCAGCGCCAGCGTCGTTCAGCTCAACGCCAATTGGACCGTGGGGACCGTCAATTTCTATAGCGGTTTTTCGTACACGATCGCGCAGGGCTCGGGCGGGACTTTGACGCTCAACAACGGAAGCTCCAGCGCCCAAATCAACGATCTTTACGGCAGTCACACGATTTCCGCGCCGGTTTGGCTCGCTTCCAACACGACCATAGCGGTCGGGCAATCGGGAAACGTCCTGACGATCTCGGGGAACATCGGGGGCGGCGGCGGCATCACGCTGGCCGCGACCGCCACCGCACTCAGCGCCGGAACGGTGGTGCTGAGCGGCGTCAACAGTTACGGCGGCGGAACGACGGTGACGGGCGGCACGCTCATCGTCGGCGCCAGCGCCGCATTGCCCAACGGCAATGTCGCGATCACCGGCGGCACGCTGCAATTGGGGGCAGGTACGGGCCTGGCACAAATGACCTCGCTGTCCATGAGCGGCGCCGGCACGCTCGACGTGGACAACAACCACCTCATCATCACGTACGGTTCCTCCGATCCGATTGCGACGATCGCCGAGTACATCAAATCCGGCTACAACCTCGGCAACTGGAACGGACCGGGCATCATTTCCACGGCGGCGCAAACGACGACCAATGGCCCGCATTACGGCGTCGGCTACGCCGACGGGGCGGACGGCGTCGTCGCCGGCCTGACGTCGGGCCAGATCGAAGTGATGTATACCTTGCTGGGCGACGCCAACCTGGACGGCCTGGTGAACGGCTCGGACTTCAACATCCTGGCGGCCAACTTCAACCAGAGCGTCACCGGCTGGGACCAGTGCGATTTCAACTACGGCGGCGTGGTCAACAGCGCCGATTTCCTCGACCTGTTGGAGAACTTCAACCAGGGGGTGAGCGGCGCGGCCACGGCCGGGGACTTTGCGGCGTTGGACGCCTTCGCGGCGGCCAACGGCATCAGCTTGGCGGTGGTTCCCGAACCGATGTGCGCGGGGATGATGGCAATGGCCGGATTGGGGATGCTGCGTCGTCGGCGAAGGGCGTAGCGGCCATGGAGCTCGCTTACTGGCGCTGGTGCGCACGCAGTACAAATTTCGGGTGCAAGCTTCCCTTTCCTCCTTGCTTCCTTCGCGGTTTATCTGTCACTTAGTTCCATGAACTCGCCGGCGATGTTCAAATACGGATTGCCGCGAGGACACGAAGACGTTGCGGTCAAGATAACCGTCTTACCGGGCCAGGCCTGGATCAATTCCAGCACGTTCCCTCCCAATGCGTCAAGCAGTTTTCCCCTTTTTCATCTGTCGCAATGAACAAGTGATCCGTCGCATTTTGTGCGACAAAAATTTCAAAAATGGCGAAAGGTTAAGGCAATTCCCGTTGTGCGTTCACGGGGCGGCAGTCTATATATCAGGATATGGCATCGGGGAGGGATGGACGCTTTGGAGGGCTTTAAATGTCGCGAAAGACCGGTATTCTGGCGCTTTCCATTTCGACTTTTTTCGTAAGCCGCGCCTCGGCGGTGGACTGGACGTACGCCCCCCAGGGCGGCGAGGCCACGGAACTCACCGGTGGATACGGCGCCGTGGCAAACCCCTCGAACGGAAGCGTCTATAACGACGGCTACGGCGACTATAGCTATCCCGTCATCCTCGACTCCGGCTCCAGCGGTTTCCTGATGAGCGAAACCGTCACTGACGAATTCAACGTCCCCCTCCAACCCGGACAAACCTATACCGAGACCGGCATCGGCGGTTCCGAAGTCGAAAATGTCACGCAGCCTCTGAAAGCCTATTACGCGCCGGCTAGCGATGCTGATCCCGACAATACTTCCACCATGACAGCGTACGGCACCTACGCGTTCGAGTCGCGCCAGAATGATCCGTTTGAGGGATTCGTCTATTTCGACATCATTGGTACGCCGATCATTCAAAACCAAGTCATGGTGGTCAATCCCAACCAATCCTACAACGTGGTTCAGGACACGCTCGGTTTTCTGACCGCCGAAACCATGTTGCAGTCCACCGCGCCCGTTTTGCCGACCAAGGGTCTCTATCACGTGCCGGTTACCTGGACCAACTTCGTCAGTGGTACTCCCGTTCCCAGTGAAGGCCTTAATCCCGTCGTAAACGGCGTCACGGCGCGCGGCCCCAGCAATACCGACGTTGCCAACAACTGGCTTTTCGACTCCGGCGCGCAATTCACGATCATCAGCCCCACCTACGCGACACAGTTGGGGATTAACCAAAGCGACCCGATCACAACCATTCAGGGCGAGGGCGTCGGCGGATCGATTGTGAACTTTGACGAGTTCCAGATCACCGACATCGCCCTTCCCCTGAGCAACGGCGATCGACTGGTGTTTCACGATCCGGACGTCTACGTTCCGGAGGGAACGACGCTTCCGGCCGGGCTTACCGGTGTTCTGGGGGAAAACCTCTGGATGCAATCCACCGACGAGATCGACCCGGACACGGGTCTGCCCATCGACACCTATGCGCCCCTCTTCTCCGAGTGGTATCTTAACGGCCCCGGAAGCCAACTGGTCCTTTACGATCCCAACAGCAGCTACATCGCCACCCCCCCCACCTCACTCACCTGGAACAACGCTAGCGGTACAGGTGACGGGCGAACGTGGGATGTCGCCGGCAACCAAAACTGGAACAACGGCACCGTCGCAACGGTCTACACCGACGGCAGCAATGTCATCTTCAACGGCAGCAACAACGGCAACTATGCCGTCACGCTGAACAGCACCGTCAGCCCCGGTTCGGTGACCGTCAACAACAGTGCCGGTAATTACACCATCGTCGGAACTGGCAGCATCGCCGGCTCCGGCTCTCTCACCAAAATGGGAAGCGGCACCCTCACACTTTCGACCGTCAATACCTACAGCGGCGGAACGAACGTCAACGCCGGCACATTGATCGTGGGAGTCAATGGCGCGTTGCCCAACAGCAGTGTCAGTATTACTGGCGGAACGCTGGAACTAGGTGCCAGCACCGGCCTTTTCCAAATTGCTTCTGCTTCGCTGTCGATCAGCGGCAGTGGCCAGTTGGACGTGAACAATAACGAAATCATCATCAATTACGGCACTGGTCCTGATCCGATCGCGACAATCGCCGCGTACATCAAAGCCGGCTACAATAACGGCAACTGGAATGGTCCCGGCATCATTTCCTCGGCGGCACGAAAGCCTACCAATAGCCTTTTTTATGGTCTGGGTTATGCCGACGGGAATGACTATGTCGTCAAGGGCCTGCCTCCTGGAGAAATCGAAATGAAGTACACGCTCTTGGGCGACGCCAATCTTGACGGTCTGGTGAACGCTGCGGACTTCAACATCATAGCGGCGAATTTTAATCAGAGCGTCACCGGCTGGGACGAGGGCGACTTCAATTATGACGGCCTGGTCAACGCCGCCGACTTCAACGAGTTGGCGGCGAACTTCAACCAGGGCGACAGCGGCGCGGCGTTGGCCGGCGACTTTGCGGCGCTGGACGCCTTCGCGGTCGCCAACGGATTGTCCTTGCCGACGTCCAGTGTGCCGGAGCCGGCGTGCACGGGGATGATGGCAATCGCCGGATTGGGAATGCTGCAACGGCGGCGAAGGTCATATCGGCTGGCAGCGATTCAATAGCTGTGCGGGCCGATCTGCACGCGGCGGCGGAAAGTCCAATAGACCGTCAGCGTGTAGGTCAGCACCAACGGCATCCCCAGACAGGCAATCACGAACATGATTCGCAACGTCTTGTCACTCGAGGCGGCGCGATAGACGGAAAGGCTGTTGGCGGGGTTGTTTCGCGCAGCCACGAGGTTGGGCCATAGGGCGATGCCGAAGAGCGCCACCAGCGCGACGATGGCGACGCAGCTCGAGGCGAAGGCCTGGCCGGGCTTGTCGGCGAAAACGGTTCGCGGAATGTTGGCGACGGCCAGGACGTTGACGACGACGATTGCCGCGGCCCACGGCCAACGCTGGAAATTCTGCGTCGCGCCGTGAACGGCGCCGAGCGTGAAGATCGTGGTCAACAGGTAGGCCACCAGGAACATGCCCCAGGTGTGCCACACCCACCGGCCGACGCGCTGGTGAAGCTCTCCGTGGGGGACCTTGAGGTAAAGATAGAGCGCGCCGTGCATGGCGAACATGGCGACGGTGAGCAATCCGACGAGGATCGGATAGGGGCCGATCTCGTCCCAAAAGGTTCCGAGGAACACGCCGCGGTCGTTCAGTGGAATGCCGATCATCGCGTTTCCGACGGCCACGCCGAATAACAGGGATGCCAGGAGGCTGGAAGCGAAGAAGGCGAAATCCCAGGCGCGGCGCCAGCGTGGCGAGGAGCTTTTGCCGCGGAACTCGATGGCGGTGGCGCGGAAGATCAGGGCGGAGAGCAGGAGCATGAAGGCGGTATAGAAGGCGGAAAAAGTGGTGGCGTAAGCCTCGGGGAAGGCGGCGAAGAGCGCCCCGCCGAAGGTCACGAGCCACACTTCGTTGCCGTCCCAGATGGGGCCGATGGCGTTGAGGAACACGCGGCGCTGCTGGTCGTCGCGCGCCAGCGGGTGGAGGATTCCCACGCCCAGGTCAAAGCCGTCCAGCACGGCGTAGCCGGCCAGCAGAACACCCAGAAGAACGAACCATATCGCGTGGAAGTCCATGAAAGTGAGTCCGAATCAATCCGGCGATTCATCCTTCGCCTCGCTGAGCGAAGCGCGGTGGTCCACCAACTTGCCGACCGTCAAAGCCAGCGACTGGCCCGCGGTTCGTTCGGCCGGCGAGCGCGGTTGGGGCCCCTTGTGAATCTTGTCGTTCAGCACCGCCAGCCAGACCAGCAGCAGGAGACCATAAATCAAGGAGAACATGGCGATGGAGCCGATGACCTGGCCGCTGCTGACCGATTCCGAAACTGCGTCGCGGGTGAGGAGGCCTTCGGCGGTTCGGTATTGGATAAGCCCGTGGGAATCGAGCAGGAGATTTCCCGCCGCGTCGCGCTGGAGGCCGGGATAAACCACCCAGGGTTGTCGTCCGACCTCGGCGGCCGCCCAGCCGAGCTCGTTGGCGGCGACGGCCAGAAGGACGCAGGGGACGAAGACGCAAAGCAGCCAGCGTTTTTCAAACAGGGTCCCGCGCCACCGCAGGAAGGAAGCGAGCAGGGTCAGCGCGATGAAGAACATTCCGATGGCGACCATGGCGTGATAGGTCAGGAATGCGGCGGCCACGGGCGGCCAATAGTCGCGGGGGACCCGGTCCAATCCGATCACCGGCGCATGACGGTCGCCGTGGAGGAGAAAACCGAGCAATCCTGGAATCGCGACTTCGCCGCGCGTTGTCTTGGCCTGGACGTCGGGCCAGCCGACGAGGCTTAGATCGCCGGGTTTGGTTTGGAATTGTCCTTCGAACGCGGCGAGTTTGGCGGGCTGCTGGCGGGCGACCATCCGGGCGTTGGCGTCGCCGGAGAGGAGTTGCGCCAGGCTGAACACGGTTGCCAGGAGCAACGCGCCGGAAAACGACCGGCGAGCGAATTCCTCGTGCCGCTT
>JBEKKC010000072.1:0-21403 GCA_050010915.1 Tepidisphaeraceae bacterium
CTCTTCCGCTTACAAGTCATAACCGACACAAAGCGCGAGCCGGTTGGCGAATTCTACCTCAAGTACGGCCAATGGACGCGAACAGCCACCGACCGGGTGGATACAATCACTCGTCGGCATGAGTTTTTCTTGCAACAAATGTATGAATGGACAAAACCGGCAATGAAGGATCCAAACCGAATCTTCGGTGAACTCGAACGAGAAATAATTTACGCCCGCGATAAAAAACGATGTCAGGTTTGCGACGCCGAGGTTCTGTGGGCGGATAGCGAAATCCATCATGTCGAGATGCATTCCCTGGGCGGAAAGACGAGTCTCGAAAACGGGGCGCTCGTCCACAAAAAGTGCCATCCAAAGAGTGCTACGGAGGTCGCGGCATTTGCCAGCAAATGGATAGCAAAGTTGTCAGCTGCAACCATAAGCGCTGTCGGGATTGCAGACCCCGCCACGGCAGGTTCGGGCAGCCCCCAGGGCGCCCCGCCGTCCACGTCTTAACTTTGGCCCCCAAGACGCAGGAGAAATCGCTTGATCTCAGTTAGCGCCGACAATCCGATTAGCCGACAATCGGCTAATCCGACTTTCGGCGGCGGTCGGTGCTTAGGATTTGTGCCACTAATTGAGCGGTCACGCGAGGCTGTTCAAATGTGGTCAGGGCTAGACGCAACACGTCGGTTGTGTTCAAGGCTCGGGCATGCTGTTCGGAAAGCTCGTTGCGGACATGGATAAGCCGGCGGTTTTCATCATCCGTGAGCCGGACGGTAATCTTCACCAATTCTTCGACTCCCCTACCCTGCGGCTTCACGGAACTCGGCGTATGCGCCGGCGGGTTCATCGCGTGCATGACGGCTGGCTGCATGGCGGTTGAGCCAGCGCGGCCAAGATCGGCCAGTTTCGCGGCGAGGTCTTCGGTGGGTTTGGTGGTTTTTGCCATAAAATCAGATTGTCGGCTAATCGGCCAATCGGCTAATCGGCTTTTCAGTTTTGAGGGTGAGGGAGACGATTTCGATCGCGAGGCTTATGACCTCGCTTCGCTCCCACTTGTCGAGGGCTTTCCAGCCGTCGAGTTGGGCGGCGACATAGGCGGTCCGATGCCCTAGCACGTTTTTGAGGACGGGAAACTGAAGTTCCTTTGCGAAGCTGTCCAGGACGCGGCCAAAACGGTTTCCCTGAACCCGCGTGAAAAGCACAACCGTCTTGGCATCGGGTGGGCGCTGCTGGCGGATGTACTCGGCAGTTCCGCGGGTCACCATAAGATCGGTCGGGGTCGGGGCAAGAACGATCACGACAAGGTCGGAAGTGCGGATAACATCGGCAAGGCGTGGGTCGTGGAGATAGCCGGCGGTGTCGATAACGACGTATGCGGCCTCGGTGCCGACTTTCAGGCCGAAACGGGGAGCGGTGGCCGATGCAACCTGGTTGATATCACGGTCGTCAATTGAAACATCGACGTTCGACTCTTTCAGCGCACGAGCGAACAACAGGGCGGATGTGGTTTTGCCGGCGCCACCCTTGGCGTTCACGAAAGCGATGGTTGTCATATTGTCGGCTAATCTGCTATTGCAGTCAGCCGACTTTCATAAAATCGGCTTTTGTGCGGCGGGTCAAGCTGTAACTTCAACAAAGGGAATTGCCGGGGTGCTATTCCCATGGATCGAATTCTTTCGCATTGGTAATGGGAAATACTTTAGTTGGGAACCATTTCAGGGACAGGTTTTCCCGATGTTTCGCAAGCGGCTGAAGGGCAGGGGATTGGGGATTTTCCGCACCTCGTTTTTTCTTCCATTGTCCAAACAATTCGAGCGGTTTTCTTCCGTTGTCCAAACAAATGACGGGGGTTTTCTTCCGTTGTCCAAATGTGTGATGGGGATTTATCGAGGCGATGGTGGCCAGCGACAGAAAGCGCAGGTGCTGGCAAACACGGCAATGAAATCGTAGGATCAGGGCAAGTCCGGTATATGTTGGCAGATTCGGAATGGGGGCGGTTCAATTGGATTTATGAGCCGATATGGGGTCAACGGGCGCAAGGCGAGCGGGAGAATAGCATGGTTGATACAACGCGATACGAAATCTTAGACGTGGATCACGGCGAGGGAGGCTTTGGAAAAGTCCAGAAGCGGCGCGATAAGGCCCTGGATCGTCTTGTTGCCATTAAGTCGCTAAAACTGCTCGACGATCCGGAGGCACGAGAGCGGTTTATTCACGAGGCGAAGACGCTTGCCCGCATGTCGCACCCAAATATCCCTGCAATATATGACGTGGACTTTCTTCCCCACGAAATGCGCATCGTCTTCGAATACATTGACGGTCAACCGTTGCGGCAATACATCACTGAAAAGCGCGTACCAACGGTGGAGTCAGTCCGGCGCTGGTTCATTCAGATCGCCTCCGCACTCGGCCATGCTCACCGACTCGGTATTCTCCATCGGGATATAAAACCCGACAACATCATAATATCGTCGGACGAGGTAACGGCGACCGTAGTCGATTTCGGAATTGCTCTAAAAGTTGATGATGCAAAGCGTCTCACACCGGACGGCTGCGTTATTGGCACACCGGGGTATATGTCACCCGAACAGGCGGAAGGGCTGGCATTAGATGAGCGATCAGATCTTTATTCTCTGGGAATTACGTTATACGAAGTGCTGGCGGCCCATTTACCCCACGCAGGCCAATATCAAGACCTTTCGGATGCAAACGAGGCAATTCCACCTACGATCGACGACCTGATTAAGAAATGCCTTATTCAGGATCGCGCGCAAAGGATAGCGACGACTGATTTATTTATAGACGAGCTGCGGGCATCCATCAGAACCGACATCCCCTTGTCGCACCTTCTAACTGATGCACGACTCCATGAGATTCTGGGCGCCTTAGCCCAACTCTCTTCCGAGGACTTTCATGCCAAGTCACGGGGACAGCGCTTGCTCATCATTAACCGCTTGAAAGATTTGGTCAGGACGGATCGCCTAGAGACGCGGACCGCTACTGCGGCGCTGATAGCACATCTTCTCCGACTTGGGGTATTGGAACTCGAGGACGATTACCGCCCCATTGTGGAATTCGCCTTTTCGTGGGGCTTTGACAAAATAATCACGGTAAAGTGGACGGGGAATCAAGATATTCGCACCATGCTAATCGACGTCTCGAAGACCACGAATGGTCAATCCCATTCCGTTATAGCGAAGGCGTTCCTTTCGCACGTGAAAACCCGTACGCTTGCTGACCTCGATGGTTGGTATCACCACGATTTGCGGAAGATTGTGGTCGGCCTTCTCGCCAATCCGAATTGTGGCGAAAGTGCAGATGACTTAGCCATGTTCTACGACAAATTAAACCAGGAAACGCATTGACAGAGTACCGCTGGCGTTGCCCGCCAAATGATACAGCACCTATTCGCTACGAACGCCCGGCTGACGCCGCCCGCATGATGCGGAAGATCAGACGGGCGGTCGGGGTTTTCTTCGGGCGCCGACCTTCCAATTCGTCGCCTTTCGCTTCGCCGAGCAATCCGACAAAGGTGTTCGGCCCTAGAACCGCCTTAGCGAGCCGGAAAAACCGTTCATTTCCGTCAATTTCGACATGGGCTGTTTCCAATAGTTCCATCTCATAGCTGGAAAGCGGCTGGACGTTCGCCAAAGCCCGCTCAAGCTTCTCCTTGCTCCCGCCGCCATGTTCCATGTCCGCCTGGGCGGAAGCAACGGCACAACGAAAGACAAAGACGCCCGCTTCGTGCCGATCCATCCTCGCATCCGGCCGCTTATCGCCGCGTTACCGAAAAACGGCGATCAGGTCTTTCCGGATGTCCACGAACGGCAATTGCTCAAGCGGGTTAAGGAGCTTTGCGGAACGTTGAATCTCGCTGGCGCCAAGGCATTCAAGCTGCATTCGTTCCGTCATCACTTCGCGAGCATGTGCGCAAATCATCAGGTCGCGTATCGCAAGGCGCTCGCGTGGCTCGGCCACAGTGACAGCAGCATCCTTCAGCTTTACTACCACCTCACCGACAATGACAGTCAGGCAGCGATGGAGGCGCTAGCCGGCGACGGCTTTCGCGCACCAGAATTGAAACCGGAAACTGCGGCCGTTGAGGGCAATTTGAGGGCAACGGGGCAGTCAACAATCGAGAAACTTTCACAAAGTGAGGCCGAGCAGAACGTTAAGATTCTGCTCGGCACGGTAACGGAGAGGGGGAGATTCGAACTCCCGAGACGGTTTAAGCCGCCTACAGCATTTCCAGTGCTGCTCCTTCAGCCACTCGGACACCTCTCCCGAATGCTCTTGGCATTGGCGAATGGCGCAGTTTACATGAGGGGCCGGAGCGTTTCCATGGCAGCACGTCGGCTCTACGCCACATCCAGCACTTTGCGTAAATCGTCGAAGTAATCGGGATAGGTCTTGTTCACGCATTCGGCGTCCTTGATGACGATGCCGGGGGATTTTGTGGCGGCGAGGGCAAAGCTCATGGCCATGCGATGATCGTCGTAGGTGGCGATCTCGGCGGCGCGAAGTTTTGCGGGGGGATCGATTTGCAAACTGTCGGCCTCGATGGAGACGGCCGCGCCGAGCTTGGTCAGCTCGTTGGTCAGGGCGGCCAGGCGGTCGGTTTCCTTTACGCGGAGCGTTCCCAAGCCGTGGATCGCGGTGCGGCCGTTGGCGAAGAGGGCGGCGACGGCAAGGGTCTGGGCGGTGTCGGGCATGGGGGAGAGATCCACGTCGACAGCGTTCAGTTCACTGGGGCCGGTGACGGTGATGGAATCGTTCTCGACGGCGACGGCGGCGCCCATGCGGCGAAGGACATCGGCGAAAGCGACGTCGCCTTGCAGGCTGTGGCGGCCCAGGCCGTGAACCGTCACCTTCGAGCCGGGATGGATGGCGGCGGCGGCGAGGAAATAGGAGGCGTTGGTGGCGTCCGGCTCGATGACGTAAGTGCGGCCGGAATATTTCCATTGGGGGATGATGATGCGTTTGGGCTGGCCGGTGGCGGGATCGCGCACCAGTTCGGGGATTGTGCCGAAGGCGTCCATCATCTGCATGGTCAATGCGACGTAGGGCCAGCTTGTCTGCGGCTCGATCAGATCGACGCGGACTTCGTGGCGGGCGTAAGGACTGACCATGAGGATGGCGGAGAGGAATTGGCTGGATTGGGCGGCGCCGGCGAGCAGGAGTCCGCCGGGCAATTGATCGGCATGGACCAGGATCGGGGGGAAGCCGGGTTGTTCGAGATAGCGGGTGCGGACGCCGAGGTGTCGGAGCATGTCGGACAGTTCGCCGATCGGGCGCTGGCGCATGCGTGCGACGCCGTCGAGGATGTATTCGCCTCTGCCGAGGGCGCAAAGAGCGGTCAGGAAACGGAGCGTGGTGCCGGAGTTTCCGCAGAGGAGTTTGGCGGCCGGGAAGGGAATGGCGCCCGCCCTGCCGATGAGGGTCACGGAGCGATTGGGCTGGTTAACGTCCAGATCGAAACCGAGTTGCCCCAGCGCCTCGAACATGACGCGGGTGTCATCGGCGAACAGGATGTTGGAGAGGGTGCTCGGCCCGGTCGCCAGCGCGGCCAGGACCAAGGCGCGATTGGTCATGCTCTTGGAGCCTGGTGGAGTGATCGTGGCGGCAAAGGGGCGGGTGACGGGGGAGATCGTTACGTCGCTCATATCGCGCGGCCAAGGTACGAGCGGGGAGTCTTAACTGCAAATAAAAGGAAGGCCCATAAAAAAGAAGGCCCGCGGAGATGTCGCGGGCGTTTCTTTAGCGGAGGAGTTCCTTGAGATCTTACTGCTGATGCTCCGGGACGCGGATATTCAGCCGGATGATCCGGCGATTGAGCCGCTGGATATTGATGCCGAGGAGTCGGGCGGCCGCCGCCTTGTTGAAATTCATCTTCTTCAGCGCCTTGGCGATGGTGCAGCGTTCGATGTCCTGGAGGCTGAGGTCCTCCGGGGCGTCCACACCCCCGGCGGCCTGCAAGCGCGGCGGCAAATCCTCGAGGGTGACTTGCGAGCCGGCGGCAATGACGTGCGCGTGTTCCATGACGTTGGCGAGTTCGCGCACGTTACCGGGCCAGCCGTATTCCTGGAGCAGGGAGATCGTCTGCGGAGCAAGATGCTTGACGGATTCTCCGTAGAGATCGGCCTGTGTTTTGAGGAAGTGCTCGGCCAGGGGGATGATGTCGGCCCGCCGCTCGCGGAGCGGCGGAAGCTTCAGGACGACGACGTTGAGCCGGAAAAACAGGTCTTGCCGGAAGGCGCCCTCGCGGACCATGCCGTCGAGTTGCTTGTTGGTGGCGGAAATCACGCGGATGTCCACCGGACGGGCCCGGAAATCACCGACGGGAACGACGCACTTTTCCTGAAGAACGCGGAGGAGCTTGGCCTGAAGATGGAGGGTGAGCTCACCGATTTCGTCGAGGAAGAGGCTTCCGCCATCGGCGGCGCGAATGAAGCCGAGCGAATCGCGGGTAGCGCCGGTGAAGGCGCCCTTGACGTGGCCGAACAACTCGCTCTCGAACAGCGTGTCGCTCAGGGAGGAGCAATCGACCGGGATAAATGGCTTCTCGGCGCGCGGCGAGTTGCTGTGGATGTATCGCGCGAGCATTTCCTTGCCGCTGCCCGTTTCTCCAAGGATCATCACCGTGGAGCGACGGGGGGCAAGATCAAGAGCCGTTTGTTTTACGTCCGACATCGAAGGTGATTCACCCACCAATTGCGAGTGATCAAGCGATGGATGGACGCTGTTAAGGCCGCTGGCTGTTTGTAATTCCATATGCATTTCCCACACCGGACCGTATACAGAATACCCCGGCTTTTGAGGAATACAACGTTGAAAATGCTAACTGGTTATTCTCACTTCGATAAAATCGACCAAAAAGGGTTAAAATAAATTCCCCGATTTCCAGGCGATGTAAACGGCGTGGGTTTCCCGGATTTCCTAGACGCGTAAGTCCATGTTTTGACAGAGATAAGCCTTATACTTGCCGCAAATCGGGGCTATCACTTCGGTATAAAATCGTTCGACCTGCTGGGGCGCGCGACCGATAAACTTTGCCGGGTCCATTAGCGTGTTGAGGTCGATTCCAGCTAGTGCCGGCTCGTGGGCCAGACGCTGAAGCAAGTCGTTCGGTTGGCCGAGTTCCTTCACCTGCATTCCGGCAGCTTGCGAGTGTCGGCGGATGATCTCGTGTAGAGTCTGCCGATCGCCGCCGGCACGAACACCGGCAATTAAAATCTCTTCGGTGGCCATGAACGGAAGCTCAGCCAAAACAGAAGCTTGTATGGTTTTCGGATAGACGACCAATCCGCGTGCGACGTTGGTGGTAATCAAGAGACAGCCATCGGTGGCCAGGAAAGCTTCGGGAATGCAGAGCCGCTTGTTGGCGGAATCATCGAGGGTTCTCTCAAACCACTGTTCTGCCGCTGTTTGTAGCGGAGAGGAGGCAAGGCTGATGACGAACCTGGCCAAGCCCGTCGCCCGTTCGCAGCGCATGGGGTTTCGCTTGTAAGCCATCGCGCTGGAACCTATCTGCTCGTCTTCGAAAGGCTCTTCGATCTGCTTGAGGCCGGCCAGAAGGCGCACGTCGTTGCTGAATTTATGGACGCTGCCGGCTATGCCGGCAAGAACGCACACGATCTGGGCATCGAGTTTCCGCGAATACGTCTGGCCGGTTGCCGAAAAAACGCCGGAAAATCCGAATCTTTCGGTTATCAGACGGTCAAGCGCTTCGACTTTGGCATGGTCTCCATCGAACAAAGTCAGGAAAGAGGCCTGCGTTCCGGTAGTGCCCTTGACGCCGCGGAATTGGAGGGTGGCGATGCGATGCTCCAATTCGGCAAGATCCATGACGAACTCTTGTGCCCAAAGGATGGCGCGCTTGCCGACGGTGGTGAGCTGGGCGGGCTGGAAATGGGTATAGCCGAGGGTTGGTAAGTCCTTCCACTGCAAGGCGAAGCGGCCAAGCGCGTCGATGGTGGCGGCGAGTCGGCCGGCGAGCAGCGTCATGGCCTCGCGCATGATGATGAGGTCGGCGTTGTCGACGACGTACTGGCTGGTTGCGCCAAGGTGAATGATCTCGCGGGCGGCGGGCGCCGCTTCGGCGAAGGTATGCACATGCGCCATAACATCATGCCGCAGGCGGTTTTCCCACTCCTCCGCCTTGGCAAAGTCGATGTCGTCCAAGGTTTTTTCCATTTCCGCCAGGGCGTTGGGCGTGATGCGGGCAAGTCCCAATTCGCGTTGACAGCGTGCCAATTCCAACCATAGCCGACGCCAAAGGCCGAACTTATGTCGCGGCGAGAAGAGCCGCAGCATTTCCTGGCTGGCGTTTCTGGTGGCCAAGGGAGACTCGTAGATGTCGTGAAGCATAACAGCGGCCTAGATTGTACCGCCTGATGGCACCCCTCGCGAGGCCAAAGCGGTTTGACGACGCCTAGCAGCCCCGAATCGGCATGCATTGCTTGAAAAGGCTCCAATGCCTCCAATGTTCCTAATTTAATTCGCGGTTTGCGAAAACGAGGTGGCGAAAATCGACATCAATAAATTTTGCAGTCGGGCATCGAAGTTTCGTCCGGACCGTCCTGGCTACCCGGATGGCCGGCAAACATTGGCGAAATATGCAAGAATGGTTGGGGAAAGCCCAGCGCGGCATCGCTGTAAACAAGATGGATTACGGGGCGGATGGCGGTTGCGGACGTGCTGCCGCGGAATTGAACCTGTTTGCCGTCAGGCCACCTTGGCCAAATTCGGTTCCGGGACATTGTCCATTTGGATGTTGCGCTGGGCCACCTTGCGATATCCCAATTGCTGGACCACTTCCAACACCTCGGTCCAGGTGGGGTACATTCGCTTGTTGACCTTCTTGTAGGTTTCGATGGCCATGACGAATTCGAATTGCTCGGGTGTCATCTCGCCCTCCTCGGCGGCGCGGCGGTCGTCGGAAAGCCTGCGGCCGGGGCCACGGCGGCGTTCAAGTCCGGTGGAAGCGCGGCGTTGGGCGACGCGGCGCTCGGAGCCGGTGTGGCCGGATTCGGACAGCGTCTTCTGGCGACGTTCAAGGCCGGTGCGGCGGTCGAGAACCGATTGGCGGCGATCCGGGCCGGGCTTTCGCTGGTTCAAAGCGGGAACATCGGATTGGAGTCCGGTAATACCGGCCTTGGTTTTGGCGGGAACGGACTGCTGCTCGGGATTTTCCTTCGGCTTCATCGAGTAAACCTCATCCCCTCCATCGAATCGCCGGGGCGGGGACTTTAGCAGTCCGCGGTGAAGGGAACCCACGGATTGCTATCCGTGGGCTTGGAGGGTTATACATGACACCGATGACGGGAAGCAGCGGCATGGGCGTAGCCGGCGGCAATCCACCGCGAGGCGGTCTGATTTCCATTTCTCACGGAGAGGATCAGGCGTCGACTTGTGCCGCGCTGGCGCTGTTTGCCGTGGCGCTGGGGTATGCCGTCGACGTCAAAGATGGAGACTACTGCGACGAGGCGATCTTTTGGGTGACGGTGAGCGTGGTGTTGTGCGTGGCGGGGGTCGTCGGGCCGCGTTTGCCGAGCGTGGAAAGATTATGTCGGCGTTGGTTGCCGGTGCTGCTGGCGGTTTGCGTTGCCATCGAGACGTATTTTTTATTGCGACGGGTGGGCAGCGACGCGCAGATCACGCTGGCGTTTGCCACGGTGGGATTTCTGGGATTGCTGCAACTCGCCAGGTTGCGCGGGCTGCGGTTGCCGCTGATGGTGATGATGGTCCTGGCGTTTTGCGTGGCTGGGTATATCGCGTTCAACTATCACTCGAAGGATCCCGGAATCGACGTGTTCATGTTTCAGATGAACGGCTGCTGGGCGCTGCGGCACGGGCTGAATCCGTACGCGTTCCGATATCCGAGCGTCTATCCGCCGGGGACGCCCTATTACGGAGCCGGAGTGGTGGATTCGCACGGGATTCTGACCGTGGGGTTTCCGTATCCGCCGCTGAGTTTGCTGCTGACGATGCCGGGGTATTTACTGGGTGGGGACGTTCGATATTCGGATCTGGCGGCGATGGGACTTTCGGCGGGCTTGATCGCCGGGGCGCGGCCAGGCCGCGTGGCGGCGCTGGCGGCGACCATGCTGCTGCTGATGTCCAGGTCCATTTACGTTCTGGACCTGGCGTGGACGGAACCGCTGCTCGTCTTGACGTTTTCGTTTGTCATGTTCTGCCTGTGCCGCTGGCCGAAGGCCGTGCCATACGCGCTGGGGCTGTATTTTTCGACCAAGCAATACACGATCCTCACGCTGCCGCTGTTGCCGTTGATCGTCCAGGGGCCGAATCATTGGAGGATGGTGGGAAGGGTTTTGGTCAAGGCGGGCCTGGTGGTCGCGGCGATCAATCTGCCGTTCCTTCTCTGGAACGCGCACGAATTCATCCGTGCGGTGTTTGTCTTCCAGCTTCTCCAGCCGTTCCGGAATGATGCGCTGAGCTACCTGGTTTTGATTCGCAACCATTTCCCCGGACTAACGCTGCCGATCTGGATATCCCTGGTGCCGCTGGTGGTGATGGTTCCCGTGTGTTTGCGGCGGGTGGCCAGCTCGCCAGCCGGGTTTGCGGCCGCGGTGGCGCTGGTGCACCTGCTGTTTTTCGCGTTCAACAAGCAGGCGTTCGCCAACTATTATTATTTCGTGATCGCAACGGCGTGCTGGTCGATCGCGGCGGCGAATATCGCCAAACCGTCCGCCGTCATTTCCCCCGCTCAATAAACAATGTTCTCGTCCTCCGCATCTCCTGCGTCCAGGATAATCCGGTTTGTTCCGCAACGTGCGTGCAAACCAAGTTCACGTCGACTGCGCGATACCGGTTTTCCGGGCTCCCGTCGCCAAACGAGTTTTCGTCCCACGACAATTTTGCGGGCGTTCCGGACGCTTGAATCACCGCCGGTTCGGAAATCCAAAATGCCAGCGCATTGCAAAACTCGTCGATTGTTCCGCTGCTTTCACCGCTATGTAGAGGTCCACGATCCAAATTTTCGCCATAAAGCTGAATATCCTGATCGCCACGGTTTGCATCCCAAAGCGTCCCATCGGGATTCCTGGCCTTCCAATTTCCGCGAAAAACAATCACGGGCCGCACGACGTCCCGGAACGTGAACGTCACCGTGCCGCCGACCGCTTCCCCGATCACCTTTCCCAGGGCAATACGCTTTTGTTCTTCGCTCGCGTCCGCATTGACGACAAAATCCCCCTTGATGGCCGCGTATGCCAGGGACGCATCCTCCACCCAATCCTGCCGGTCAACGTTTAGCACCATTCGGATCAGGTCTTCGAGATAAAAATCCATCCCCCTATATTGCCGCAGTTGAAACCTCCCATTTCGCGCGTAAATCATCAATCCGCCTGGAAATTCCGGCGATATCCGCGCCTGTTGCGGATTGATCTTTCGAAGGAAATCCATCCTCGCCTTGACATACGGCGGCGTCACGCGACGAATCACCTCGTTGCCTTGCAGCCCGTAGGCCTGCTGAAACGTCGGCGGCGTGGTTGAAGTGGCGGGCAAAGGCGTCACGTTCGCCGCATTCGGCTCGGCCGGAGCGATCAACGTCCTCCACCCGACTATTCCGACGCCTGTCGACATCAGCAACGCGATAATCGCCAGGGGCGCCGCGATTTTACTTTTCGTCATTGCCATGAGATAAACCGCGCCTTTCAGTGCCGGAGCAACGCCGGCTGGAACCGGCGCGCCGCCGGCGGTGCTCAGGGCCACGTGGCTCACGTGCGCGCTGATCGCCGCCGAGGCTGCCGGAGCGCCGAATGCCGAAGCGGCCGCCAGACTGTCGGCCGAGACTGCGGCTCCCAATCGTTCCCGCAGCCGCGCGATCGCCCGGGCAACGCGCTTTTTCGCCGTCTCGTCGGAAATTCCCAGCGCCCGCGACATCGCGCCAAAATCCATCCCCTGATAAAACCGCAGGAGGATCGCAACCCGATCGTTTTCTGAAAGCCGGGTCACCGCGGCATCCAGGTCGTCGGCAAGCGGCGGCGGCGCGTAAGACGTCGGTCGCTCGAGGGCGGCCAAATTTTCGTGCCGCCGCCTTCGCCGCCGAGACCGCGAGATCGACTTTACCGTGTACCCCAGCGCCAGGAATAGCCAGCCCGAAATCTTCTGGTGGGGCTTCATTTTTTTCGCTCGTTGGCATAAGAGCACGAACACCGCCTGGGTCGCATCTTCGGCCAAGTGCGTATCCCTTAGTTGCCGAAAGGCCGCCGCATAAACCCATCCGGAATGTCTCTCGACGAGCGAACGGAAGGCCGGCTCCGACCCACCGCGTGCAAACGCGGCGAGCAACGTCCCGTCATCGGTATCCGCCGCCTCACACATCACTGGCCTCATCGAAAGGTTCCATGCCCGCCCGCCGGGTTTCCGGGACAACGATTTGGAAACTTGCCTCCGACACGCCGCCATGCGCCGACAAGGCTCATGTCCCCCACGCAATCGGCCGATAATAGGGTTATCGGACCATGATTGCCCGCAGGTTCTCCATTTTCGTGGGTCTTTTGGCCTCTTTTCTGACGGCCGGGCCGGCGCATGCCGGGCGCATCCTGAAGTCGGTGGACTTCGAGGAACGGCGGCTGGGGAACATGGAAGACCTGCCCATGCACTGGACCAAGCTCGGCGGGCCGGGGCTGCCCGATTACGTCAACGGCAAGCTGGCGGATGACGCGGCGCATGGCGGGCAATGGAGCTTCCGGTTCGATCTCAACGGGGGATCGTTGATCTATCGTTATGACCCGCGGCAGGTTCCGATCCGCCAAGGCGGCCATTACCGCGTCGATTGCTTTGTGCGGACCACGGTTTTGCCGCATGCCCGCGCCCGAATCACGGCGTATTTCACGGACCAGGATGGGAATGCCATCACGGACTCCACCCGCCAGTCCGAACTGTACGCGGCGAAAATGGAAGGCGAACCCTGGCACGAGTTGTCGCTGGAAGTATCGGCGCGGAATCGTTCGGCGGCGTTTCTGGCGGTGCAGCTTGAACTGGTTCAGCCGAGCCTCTACGCCCCGAGCAAGCCGGGGGAAAAAACGCTGTTCGACGAGGACATTTACGGCTCGGCGTGGTTTGACGATCTGACCATCTCGCAAGTGCCGGAGGTGACGCTCAGTTCCACACACGCCGGCAACGTCTTCCGCCACAGCGATCCGCTTCAGCTTTCGGTCCTGGTGAACGACCGATTCACGGACGATCTGGCGGGGCAATTGATCGTCAGCGACGCGGGCCACGCGGTGATCTATCAACATAGCGGAGCGCTGGACCTGGGCAGCGCGCAGGACCTGGGGCCGGGGTTGAAACAGATGCTGGTGGCGCTTCCAGAGCTGGCGCCGGGCTGGTACGACGCGGCGCTGGTGATGACCAGCCGGGGTCAATTGGTCGGGCGGCAGGAAATCCAATTCGTCCGGCTGGCGGACGACGAGACGACGTATCAGCCCGATCCGCGATTCGGGGTGATCGCGACGGACCTTCCGATGGAGGGATGGTCGCAACTGCCGGATTTGCTGGGGATCCTGGCGGCGGGACGGGTGAAGCTGTCGGTGTGGAACTCGCGCGGCGACGTGGAGCGGGTCGATCCGGCCGGGTTCGACGCCCTGCTGGAACAGCTTGCGAAAAACGGGATCACGCCGACGGCGTGTCTGACGGCGGTGCCGCCGGAACTGGCCGCAAAAATCGGCGGCAGCGATTGGACGAAGCTGGCCGCAGCGGCGCCGGAAACGTGGCGGGGGGAATTGTCATATCTGGTGGCGCGGCACGCGAATCATCTGGATCGGTGGCAATTCGGCGCCGACGATGACGCGGCGGATTTTTCGCAGAAGCCCCAGATGCGGAAGGTGTACGACCTGCTCTATTCCGAATTCGCCAAGATGGTGGTAAAGCCCGACCTGGCGATGCCGTGGCCGGCATGGTACGACCTGAGCGGTGACCTGCCGGCGACGGTGGCGCTGTCCATTTCGCCGGACGTGTTGCCTTCGCAGTTGCCGCTGTACATCCAGGACATCCGCGGGCACGAGGGGCACAATCTGTCGTTGAGCCTGCAATTGCTCGACGACAGTTACGGGCGGGAAGTTCAAATCCGGGACCTGGCCCAGCGCGTGGTGTACGCGCTGGCCGGGGGCGCCAGCCGGATCGACCTGCCGCTGCCGTTCACCGTGCCCTCGGACGGCGAAGCCTCCGCGACGGAAGGCGAAGCCTCCGCGCACGTCACGCCGCAGCCGAAGGAATTGCTCCTGATTATCCGGACGCTGTTGTCGCAGCTATCGGGAGCGACGTACCGCGGGAAAGTTCCCAACGCGAGCAACGTCGATGCATTTCTCTTCGATCGCAATGGACAGGGGTTGATGGTGATCTGGAGCCGGGGGCTGGACAACGGCGTCAAGCCGCTGGCATTGAACCTGGGGGAGCATCCGCAGCGGGTGGACTTGTGGGGAAACACGACGCCGCTGATTCTGTCGGACCGGTCGAAATCCGAGGCGGTGGCGCTGGACGTGGGGCCGATGCCGTTTTTCCTGGTGGATATCGACAGCGCGACGGCGCAGATGCGCGCCAGCGTCGCGATCGACAAGCCGCTGCTGGAATCCAGCTTCCAGCCCCACGTTCGCCACATCCGCTTTTCCAATCCCGGTCAGGCGACGATTGCCGGCTCGGTGAAACTCGTTCCCCCGCCGGGGTGGTTGCTCACGCCTTCGGTCTTCAACTTCACGCTGAACCCCGGCGAGGCGTTCGAGCACGAGTTGACGATCGAATTTCCGTATAACAGCTTTGCCGGGGCCAAGACGATCACCGCCCAGTTCCAGGTTCAGTCGGACCGCAACGCGACGTTCAACGTGCCGGTGACCGTGAACCTGGGCCTCAGCGACGTGGGCATGCGCACGCTGGCGCTGCGCGACAAGGACGACCTGGTCGTACAGCAGACGATCAGCAACTACGGCGACAAGCCGATCAGTTACAACGCATTCGTCGTCTACCCCGGTCAGCCGCGGCAGGAGCGACTGGTGACGCAGCTTGGCCCGGGCCGGACGATCGTCAAGCTGTATCGTTTCCCCGAAGTGCATTTTATCCTCAACGCCAAGGTGCGAAGCGGCCTGCGAGAGGTGGAGGGGATGCGGATTCTCAATGACGAGGTGACGGTCCAATAAAGGCGAAGGCCCATGAACACGGCGTACAACCGGCTTGCGGGTCAAAGCGTGGCCAGGCTGGAGGCCTTGAGCGACGGCATTTTCGGGGTGGCGATGACGCTGCTTCTGCTGGACGTGCGCGTTCCGGACATTCATGTCAGCCGCGAAGCGGAACTATTGCGGGCGCTGGGGGGAATGGGTCCGGACCTGCTCGTGTACCTGATGAGTTTCATCACGCTGGGGATTTTCTGGGTCGGGCAACAAACGCAACTGAGCCATTTGATCCGCTCGGACCGGCATCTGACTTGGATACACCTTGGGTTTCTGTTTCCAGTGACGCTGCTTCCGTTTTCAACCAGGCTACTGGTGAAGTACCTGACGTTCCGGACCGCGTTGCTGGCCTATTGGGGCAATACACTACTGCTGGGCGTAATGCTCTATTTTTCCTGGGGGCGTGCGACGCGGGCGGGCCTGGTGAAAGAGGAATTATCGGCCCAAGGGCGGGCGGCGATATGCCGGCGAATCATGATCGCCCAAACGCTTTACGCGCTGGGCGCATCACTGTGCATATTCAGCACGTATTGGAGCATTGCCTTTATCATGCTGGTGCAACTCAACTATGCCTTTGCCCCGCGGCTTGGGCAAATGCAATGATCAAACCAGATGCGGTGAAATGCCGCATGGCGCGTCGGCGTTCTTGGCACAACCGCCTGCTGATATACTTCCCGCCATGGAATCATTCCCCGCGACGACAAGCGAAACGCCGGTTGTCGAGCCATCGGCCGATTCGCCGCAACGGACATCCGGGCGCCGCTGGCGCGTTTACGCTTTGCGGTCGATCGGCTGGCTCCTCATTGCCCTTGTCCTTGCACTGTCGATTCGCCAAGGACTGCGCCTTCGCCGGTGGGTGTTTGACATCGCCGATCCGATTCGCTTCACCGACGATACCTCTCGCGGCGTCTATTGGGGATTGGTCGCCAGCGGGCCGGAAGGATTTTTGAATCAATACGACAAGATGGACCCGCAGGTGCCGGAGTGGCAGAACAGCCTGTGGGTTCCGTGGCTGGATTACGGGCCGTTGCGGTTGCTGGTGATGGACCAGTGGGGCGCATGGATACGCGCGAATCATCCGCCCGAACCCGGCGATTGGGATAGCGAATGGCAGCGGCCGTACGAGTTCAACCGGCCCGTGCTGTGGTTCAACACCGTTTTGGAAGGCATCGCGGCGATCTGCGCATTTTTCCTGACGTGGCTTTGGGTCCTCCGCGGAAGCGCCGGCGAAGAGCGCGGGCATTTTCACGGCGTCTGGCAAGGGGTCGTCGCCGCGCTGTGCATCTGGTTCAGCCTCGACATCCTCATCAGCGCGCACGCCTGGTTCCAATGGGATTCCTGGGTCGTGCCGTGTTATCTGGCCGCCTGCCTGCTGGCCAGCCTGGATTGGTGGTTCGCGGCGGGCGTGGCCGTCGCCATTGGCGTCAACTTCAAGGGGCAAATGCTTTCGATCTCGCCGATCTTCGTCATCTGGCCGCTGGTGCAGGGACGATATGGCGGAGCGTTGCGATGGATTTGCGGAATGGGTTTGGGCATGGCGGCGATCGCGTCGGGATGGCTGGTGAGCTACATTCCGCCCGATCGGCTTGCGGCCCTTCAAGACATCCAGGCCGGCATGTCGGTTGCACAATACCCACCCGATCTTTTCGCGGTCCCGCGCAAGTTCGACGTTCCCGCGGCCATCTGGCTTTTTGAAATGCTGATCGCGGCCGCGACGGTGCCGTGGCTGCTGCGAATCCTGATGCCGGCCCCGGCCGAGCCTTCTTCCTCCCGATGGAAAGCGATTTTGCGTTCCCGATGGACGTGGATCGCCGCCGCCGCGATCTTCATCGCGGCCATGGTGTACTGGCCGTGGCTTCTGCCGCAAAACCGATCGAGTTGGCATCTGGGCCTTTTGGCCGGCTTGGCGGTGGCGGCGTCGGCATTGCTGCTGCGCCCGCGGAATATGCCGTACCTTCTCGCCGCGGTCGCCGCCGGGGGACTGCTCTCCTGCATCGGCCTCTTCCACGGCGGCACGGGATGGTGGGATTGCTCGATCACCTATGGCAGCATTCACTGGCCCTACATGGTCACCGGCCCGGCGAGCAACCTGCCGGCGATCTTTCAACTGCGGTTCGGCTGGGACCGCAGTGTCGATCAAATCGCCTTCACCCTGCCGGCCATGCATGGACATTGGCCCGGCTTCGTCGCCGCCAAAAGTTGGTGGCCCGCGGCCAATCTCGACGTCACCGCCAAAATGCTCTTCGATTCGATCTATGGAGTGATGCTGGTTCTCAGCGGGATCGCCATTGGTTTGCAGGCGCGGCGCAACGATCGCCGGATGCTGGTCGCGCTGGTCACGCCGTGGATCATGTTCTTCCTCTTCCCCGTTCAAATCCAGGAGCGATATCTTCTCTATGCTTCCGGGGCCGCCGCGTGCTGCATCGGGGACAGCGTCGGCATGGCCCTGCTGGGGTTTTCCCTGACCCTCTTCAGCGCCATCATGCACACGGTCCGCATGCTGGATTGGCACACCGCCGACCTCGCCGGCTTCGGCCAGAATCTCTCCAGGGCCTTCCCCCGCATTTTTTCCCCCGAGAGCGGCCAGACCATGCTGCAATATCTCCAGGCCATGCACCCGGACATGGGCTGGGGAATCCTGACGGTGGGGATGATATTTTTGTATCTGTCGTTTATGCCGTCGCGGGGATCGCGCAAGCGCAGGCTTCAGTTGGAGCCAAAACTCGCCGCGCCCATTCGTGGAGACAGCTACGACGTCCCTCTTGAAAACCCGAAGGCATGCTCGGCATAATGTCGAGTCGAGCCGATTTTTTATTTTCGTTGACGGAGCATTTTTCGGAGCAGGCGGGGATCGCGATAGAGGTGGAAGATTCCCAGTACGACAACCCGAGACTCCGCGGCCGCAAAGAAAACGGCGTAGGGGAACCTAGCCATGCGGATCCGTCGAATTTCACCCCGATAAACCGGATAGCTCGACGGCGACTGGCGAATTGAAGACATCGGTGTGTTTAGTTGATTGAGAAACCGGGTCCCCAAGCCATTAACGCGCTCGTCATACCAACGGCTCGCCTCCATCGCGTCGGCGCTTGCCTCAGGCCTGACGACGAGTTCTCGCCGCATCCAGATTCCTTTGAATTTTTTCCCGCACAACTTCCCAGGGTTCGCCTTCGTCGGGCCTGGCCAAAAACGCGCGATATCGGCGATCCAGTTCGGATTCGAGTTCAGGGGAAAGGGTTTGAGCGGAGTCAGTTTCGACGGAGTCGATCAATTGGTCAATCAATTCGAGCCGCTCGGCGACTGGAAGATGCCGAGCTTCTTTGAATAATTCCGGCGATGACATAGCTCTCATTATACCGTATTTTACCAAAATGGCTAAACCCAAAGTCGTGGCGACCGCCGTAGACGATGTTAGGTTGGTTCGCGAGAAGATCGCCAGGCAGCATGCGGGAGACATGCGCGGACATGTGAAAAAATCCAACCGCCTGGCAAACGGTCTGCGGAAAAAGCTCGGGCTAAAACTGGTCGCGCCGCCGGCCAAGCGTCGGCACGGCACAGGCGGATGATAAATCGGAGGAGGGCGTCGGATTCCCTTACTGAAGAAGGGAACCTGATCCCCTTTCTCCCGTTCTTCGGTGACGGCACCGCGGACATTGACGCTTGAGTTGAAAGCCCGACTATCGAAAATGGCGGCTTCCAGATTAATCCAAAAGTGTCCACTTATTGAGAAATGACGTGTAGTCCCGTTCCAAACTAACAGGACCGTCCGCAAACAGTTCGACTCGCTCTTCGTCACTCAGATCTCGCGTATCGAAACATTTCGCCTTTATTTTCTTGCCGCATACCGTTAAATACAAATTCCATTTGTGGCCGCGACCACGAATCCGCTTCATAAGTTCGGCGACTGGGACAATCAGGAATTGCGCTTTTTTACGAAAATCCGCGATCACGAAAACCCAATAAACGGCTTCGCTCTTCCCAATTTTTTCCCGGTCGAGGGTATACCAGCCTGTGGCTACAAAATCCTTAAATTTGGCCGCATCGTCATCGTAGCTTCGCGAAAATTTAACTTGAAGCTTGATCGCGCGATTTGACTTCCCGCGCGGCGTAAGGAGCAAATCAACTCCGGTATCCTTAGCCGGCACCCAGACATCAAACTTGAGGTGCTGTGTAATGTAGTCGCCAACAAGAAACTCGCCGGGATGGACCGTAAAAAACGCTTTCATTAATCTCCCCTCGGATAACTCCCCAGCACGGTGAGTTGCAAGCAATGTTTCTTCGCCTGTTCGATTGCCGTTTTCATGGCGGGGTCGTCGGCGTGGCCCTGGGCGTCGATGAAAAAATAGTATTCCCAATTCACCTTGCGGCTCGGACGCTTTTCAATGTCCGTCAAATTGATTCCGTTCTCTTTGAATACGTCCAGCACCTCGGCCAGGGCGCCGGGCTTGTGGGCGGTGGTGAACATGATGGCGGTTTTGTCATCGCCGGTGCGGCGGGCGGCCTCGCGGCCGATCACGAAAAATCGCGTCATGTTGTCGGGATTGTCCTCGATGTTCTCGAAAAGAATGTGCAGGCCATACAACTCGGCGGCCTGCTGGGAGCCGATGGCGGCGACGCCGGCCTGGTCGCGGGCCAGTTGGGCGGCGGCGGTCGTGCTCTCCGTGGGGATCGTCGGACGGTCCTTGGCGGTGGCGCTGAGCCAGTTGCGGCATTGGCTGAAGACCTCGGCCTTGGAATAAATCTTTTCGATTTGTTCCCAAGGATGATTGGCCAGGAGATTGTGGTGGACGGTGAGCAATACTTCCGCGCAGATTTTGGCGGAACTGCTGAGGAAAGCGTCGAGGGTATCGACGATACCGCCGCCGATGCTGTTTTCGACGGGGACCAATCCGTAATCGACGTGGCCGCGGATGACCTCCTCGAAGACGGCGGGGATGGCGCTGAGGGGGACGTACTCGACGCTGGAGCCGAATTTGGCGGCGGAGGCGGCATGGCTGAAGGACCCTTCGGGGCCGAGGAATCCGATGCGAAGGGGTTTTTCCAGGGCGAAGCTGCCGCTCATGACTTCGCGGTAGACGGCGTCGAGGCAGCGGTCCGAAAGCGGGCCGTGGTTGAGGAGCCGGACGCGTTCCAGCACGGCCTTTTCGCGGTCGGGGGCGTAGATGGGCGCGCCCTGCGATTGCTTGAGTTTTCCGATCTCGACCACCACGCGCGCCCGGGAGTTGAGCAGCTCGACGATCTGCTCATCAAGCTGGTCGATTTTCAGGCGTAGAGCATCGAGCGGATCGGGAGCGGACATGCCCTGTTTTTAGCCGCCGGGGGGGCGGGCGTCAAAAGAAGGGGAAGTTGCAAGTTGCGCGTTGCGAGTGAAAACAAGCCATTCGAATTCGCTCGCAACTCACAACTCGCAACTCGCAACTTCCAATTTCACTTCCCCATCGCCACTTTCCCGTTGGCATATCCCACAAGCCCCGTTTCATCGGCGTTGCCATTTTTTTCCTCGAAAAGAATCGCGGTCTTTTCGGGATTAGCAATGTCGGCCAGTCTGGCGGCGGCGGGTTTGGCATAGACGAATCCGTTGTCTTTGCCGGTGCGGGGGTTGTGGAAGATCTCGGGACCGGGGACGAGCCTGGCTTTTGTCAGATCGTCGAGCGTCGCGGGAAGGGCGTGGTTTTGCTGATCGTATTCGGCGATGGCGGAAAGGATCAGCCGCATCTGCGCCGACGCGGCATCGACGCCGGGATCGGTCGGGGCCCAATCGGCGGCGACGGGGGTCTGCGCGGCCTGCCCTCCCTGACCGCCCCCGCCGGACATCGAGGCGGCCAGCACCGCCGCGAAGACGTTCGCCAAATCTTTTTCTCCGAGTGATACCTGCGCGACGTTTTGCCGTTGAACGGGTTGAATCTGGTCCAGGACCTGCACAAAGGCCAGGGGGATGCCGGTGCCGTTGTTCGGCTGTTTGAGCTTCGCGCGCGCTTCGGCAAAGCCCTTGATAACGGCGGCCGCGCCATCGTCGTCCGGCGCGACCCAGCGAATGTGGACTTTCGGATCGGCGCCGAGCATTGCCCCGATGAAGAGGTATTTGGCGCTCCAGAATAGGGAGACCATGGGCGCGATCGCGTCCGGCGGCGGGCCGCCACGCATCAGTTGTTTCCTTACCGGGTCGGAGGTCAGATAAAGAATTTTCAGCGGGACGTCCTCGCCCCAGCAGTTGAGGTCCTGGCGAACGTCATCGG
>JBEKKC010000073.1:0-21156 GCA_050010915.1 Tepidisphaeraceae bacterium
ACCTTTCAAGACCAAACCGTTTACATCAGCGGACAGGCATTTGTCCGCTGCACGTTCAGGGCCTGTACGCTGGTGCTGCGAGAAACGGTGTATTACCTTGAAGGCTGCACGTTCGACAGGTGCAACTGGCACGTGGACCGCGTGCTGTTGTGGGGAAGCCCCGAATCGGTTCAAGAAGTGAAAGCGTTGGTCAACATGATCGAGGCGGTGCAGCAACAGGCCGCCGCCGCCCAGGCCGCTTCCAGCGGCGCCGTGGCCGCACAATCCCCGGTCCTCGCCGCGGATTCCACCGACGTGCCCCCGCTGACGACCTAAAATCCCCTCGTGAGGTTCCCTCGCCATCTTCCTCGGTTCGCACTGCTCGCGGCCATGTTATGCCTGGCCGGATCGGCGCTTCGCCCGGCGCTGGCGGAAGGCAAGCCCTTCGCGCCGCTGGAGCCGGATGAAATCCTGCTCATCACCAACAAGAATTCCCCCGACAGCCAGAAGTTGGCCGCCCAGTATTGCGAACTTCGCGGCGTCCCGCCCGGCCAGACCGTTGCGCTGGATTTGCCCACGGATGAGGAAATGCCCTTCGCAACCTACGAAACGGGAGTCGTCGCCCCGGTGCGCCGGTTCCTCAATGAACATCAGTTGCAGTTCAAGGTGAAATGCCTTCTGACGTTCTACGGCGTGCCGTTTCGGATTGCCGCCCGGCAGAACACCCCCGCCGACGACCGGGAATTGGCCGAACTACAGGACTTGCGGGCCGAGACCGTCAAGGAACTTCAACCGGCGCTGGTCCAGTTGGAAACCAAAGCCAGTGGATTGGATCCATCGTACAAACCGGGCGTGGGCGATTCGATTCCAGCCTTGCTGGCCCGCGCGGAAGCGGTCAATTCCGTGATTACGGCGGACATCGCCGCGATCACCGACGCCGACCAGGCCGCCGAATTGCGGTCATTGCTCCAGACCGTCAGCGGGCCTGCCGAGCCTGATCTGTCCGCCCGCGAACAGGTGCGGCGCCTTCAATCCGTCCGCTGGGACAGCCGGGCCCGCTCGCAACTTCGGCATGCGACGCTCGCCACGTTCGGCCTGACCGGATTGCTGCACGTGCTCGACGCCCAGATCGAATATTTCGCCACGGATGCCACCGCGGCGGCCACCGACAACGAGTTGGCGCTGCTTTGGTGGGACTATTATCCCCGCCGCGGACGGCTTGGAAATCCGTTGAACCTAAGCTTCTCCGGTAGAACGTCGCCCGCCATGATGGTCATGCGGCTCGACGGGCCGGACCCGGCAACGGTCGGGCGCATGATGCAAACCAGCGTTGACGTCGAAAAAACCGGAATCCAGGGAATCATCGCCATCGACGCACGCGGATTGCCTCCCATCGACGCCAAGGGAAATCTCGATCCCTACGGGGAATTCGACGAGACGCTTCGGCACCTCGCCTACATGCTCCGCGTCACCACGGATTTGAAGATCAAGCTCGACGATCAGGACCTGGTCTTTCCCGCGCATTCCGTGAAGAACGTGGCCTTCTATTGCGGCTGGTACAGCGTCCAGAACTATATCCCAGGATGCGATTTCAACCGGGGCGCGGTGGGGTATCACGTTGCCAGCTATGAACTGGTGACGCTTCATGCCCCGTCAACCCGCTGGGTGCGGGGATTGCTCAACGATGGCGTGGTCGCCACGCTCGGGTCCGTCGCCGAGCCGGGCCTCGAATCCTTCCCCAAGCCCGATGAATTCTTTCCGCTTTTATTGACGGGCAAGTTGACGATGGCCCAGGTGTATTGGAAGACGACGCCGTTCACGAGTTGGATGATGAGTTTTATCGGGGACCCGCTATATACGCCGTGCAAGCTGCATCCGCCGATGAAGGTGGAAGACCTGCCGCCGGGGTTGCAAAGGGCGTTCCGGTGATGCGGGGAGAGGGGGCAGGGCCATCGCATTTGGCGATGGCGTTCAAAGGTTCAAGGGTTCAAAGGTTCAAGGGTTCAAGGGTTCAAGGAAAAAACGTTCATCTTGAACTTTTGAACCCTTTGAACCCTTGAACCTTTGAACCTTTGAACCCTTGAACCCTTGAACTCAAGCCGCACATTCAAATGCGATGGCCCTGGGAGAGGGTGAGCGTCCATGCGGTCAATTCAAGTCAGATTCATATCCGGCCGATATCAAGACGGAGAACCTGCAATGGCCGTACAGATCATTTGCCCTAACCTGCGGTGCCGGAAAATCTTATCCGTTCCGGACGAGGTGCGCGGCAAGCAGGTCAAGTGCCAGCATTGCCAGACCACTTTTCGAGTGCCCGAGCATCGCAAGCCCGCCATCGCCGCCGGCGATAAGAAGTAACCCCCCGCCGGGGTGACAACACCCGTTGAACTTTTCTCCCGTTTCCGCAGTGGAATCGACGACTCTGGCTTGGAACTGGTAAGTCCCCTAAATCTTGCCTTTTCGCTTGCCATTTCCAGACGATTGTAGATCGGAAAATTCCAGCATGTGCGCGATCGAAATGGTGCGCCAATCGGTCGTCACGCGGTGCCCCTTTTCGTCGCGGATATTCTGCGTGGCAACAACCGCGCTGCTGTCGCCGACGATGATCATCCCCGGATCAAGGATGTCGTAGGTCGAGTTGTTGACCAGCCGAATTCGAAATGGCTTGAACGGCTGATCGTCGAGTTTGCGAAGTACATCGTGGTGCGTCATTCGCCCATATTGTAGCTGATTCGGGGTCTCCCAGCAATCCCGTCAATCGGAGTGACGGGATTTGAACACTCATCGCCAATGCTGGCATCGGGAATCGAAATCATATCCTCGTGCATGCGGGGTCAAAAATTCCCCCCGCGTTCAAACCAAGCCCATTTGCTTCACATTTTTCAGGCTGATCGCCAGGCTCTCAAATGGGTCGCGCTGGCAGATGTCCTGTTCGATAATGTACCACTCCACGCCGGCCTTGCGGCAGGCCTTCAGAATCGCCGGCCAATTCAAGTTGCCTTCGCCGATCTCGGCCATTAGCTGCGTCCCATCCGAACCGATGGCCATGTCTTTCAGATGGACACATGGAATCCGTCCGGCCACTTTCTCGATCCATGCCGCCGGATCGCCGCCGCCGTGCTGAATCCAATAGGTGTCGATCTCCATCCAAATCTCGGGCGAGAAATGATCCAGCAGAGTCTGTAGCGCCGGCTTGCCGTCGAAGCGGGCCAACTCGTGGCTGTGATTGTGATACCCCACTTGAATTCCCGAACCGCGGAATTTGGCCGCGACGGCGTTGAGCGATTGGGCAAACGCCGGCCAATCCGCTGCTGTCGGATTCTTGGGAAAAAATCCCGCGGTCGCCGTATATGTGCAGTTCCAAAGATGAAGCTCCTCGATCACCTGGGCCGTTTCATCCCGCATCCGATCCAGCGAAACGTGCGTCGCGCAACACGCCAGACCCTCGCCCCGCAAAATCCCGGCAAGCTCTTGAGCGTCGATCTTCCCCAACGCCGAAAGCTGAACGGCGTCATATCCCATTTTTTTGACCCGCGCCAGCGTCGCCGCAATATCGCGCGGCGTCTTGGTGAAGTCCCGAAGCGTATACATCTGCGCCGCTACCGTCGAAGACATATATCCATCCTTCGAAGCCCCGGATGCACATCCGGGGCTGCGGTTTTGCACCAATCGTTTTGCCTGCTAACATACCGTGCGGCAGCCGCGAATTGAAGAATGAAGGGATCGCTACCGCCGATGACTTATTGTTTGGGAATCGTCACGAAAGCCGGACTGGTGATGGCCTCCGACTCCCGGACCAACGCGGGATACGACCAGGTCAACACCTGCCGGAAAATGTACACCTTCGTGCAGCAAGGCGAGCGTGTTTTCGTGCTGCTGGCCAGCGGCAGCCTGTCGTGCACTCAATCCGTCATTACTCTGCTTAAGCGGAATTTCGAGAAGGGAGAGGGCCTGGCGCAGGCGACGTCGATGTACGACGCGGCCCGGGTCATCGGCGCCGAAGTCCGCCGAGTCGCCGAAATGGATCGGCCGGCCCTGGAACGCGACGACTACAAGTTCAACGTCCATTTCCTCCTCGGCGGCCAGGTCGCCGGCGAGCCGCCGACTCTTTTCCTCATCTATCCCCAGGGCAACCCTCTCCAGGCCACGGAAGAATCACCGTATCTTCAAATCGGCGAAACGAAATACGGCCGGCCGATCCTGGACCGGGGAATCCGCTTTGAGAAGACCACCCTCGAGGAAGCCGCCAAATATGCCCTGCTTTCCCTCGACTCGACCATGAAATCCAACGTGACCGTCGGTCCCCCGATCGATCTGTTGGCGTATGAAGCGGACCAACTCTCGATCACCCATCAGCGCCGGTTTTTGGCGGACGATTCGGACTTGATGAAGATCGGTCAGCGCTGGCAACAGGCCCTGCGCGTCGCCGTGGCCAAGCTGCCTAACATCCGATTCGCCGTTTCATCCAAGACGACGGAGAAGGCCCCGGCCCAGGATTCGATCCAACTGGTGGAAACCCCCGCCGCCGAAGCCACGGCGGAAAGCCAGCCCCAGCAGGGGGCGTTGCCGCCGACGCCCGTCGCCAAGCCTCCCGGCGAAGACTAGGCGCGGAGTACGCGAAACCCGAACTTCGAAATTCGAATGACGAAACGGCCCTTGTTTCGAATTTTGAATTTCGAATTTGATTCGTCATTCGAATTTCGAATTTCAGATTTTTCTGGTTCCAGGCAATACTAAGAGTCCCCGAATGTCCCCCGACCTCCCCCAACCTCCCCTGATCCGCAAGCTCGATGAGATGCGGCAACGCTACGACTCGCTGCGGGAATCGATGAACGATCCGGCCGTGCATGCCAATTCTCAGAAGCT
Source organism: Tepidisphaeraceae bacterium (assembly GCA_050010915.1). GTDB lineage: Bacteria > Planctomycetota > Phycisphaerae > Tepidisphaerales > Tepidisphaeraceae > PALSA-1353. Next base: position 4,846 of record JBEKKC010000073.1, read on the forward strand.
GGTCGCCGCCAGCAAGGAGGCCGGCAAGCTCGAGCCGGTGGTCAAACGTTTCAAGGAATACGAGACGGTCCTGCGGACGATCGGCGAATTGGAAGAGATGGCCGGCAATTCCGCCGAGGCCGAAATGGCCCAGCTTGCCGTGGCGGATTTGCCCGAATCTCGCCGGCGCGCCGCCGAGTTGCTCGAATCCCTGAAGGACGAATTTCTCGCCGCCGAGGACAACGCGGTGGACTCGTTCTTCCTGGAAATCCGGGCCGGCACGGGCGGCGAGGAGGCGGCGCTGTTCGCCCGCGATCTGTACGAAATGTATCGGAAATACTGCGAGGCCAAAGGCTATCGCTTTGAAGTCAGCGACTTTTCCGTCAGCGAACGGGGCGGATTCAAGGAGGTCATCGCCAACGTCCGAGCCCGCGGCGCCTACCGGCGTCTGCGATTCGAGGGCGGCGGACATCGTGTCCAGCGCGTCCCGGAAACCGAAGCCCAGGGCAGGATCCACACCAGCGCCGCCACCGTGGCCGTCCTGCCGGAACTGCCCGACGTGAAGATCGACATCAATCCGAAGGACGTCGAGGAATTCGGTTGCCGCGGCGGCGGCCCCGGCGGTCAGAACGTCAACAAGGTCGAGACCGGCTGGCGAATCCTGTACAAACCCACGGGGTTGCAATTCAAGATGACCGAGCACAAAAGCCAGGCCCAGAACAAGGAACGCGCCTGGGCGCTTTTGCGCGCCACCCTCTACGAGGCCGAGCAGGCCAAACAACACGCCGCCGTCACCAGCGCACGCAAGGCCATGATGGGCAGCGGCGACCGCAGCCAGCGCATCCGAACCTACAACTTCCCCCAAAACCGCTGCACCGATCACCGTCTTGGCGGCGAAGCGGGCGGTGAAAAAAACTTCAATCTCGACCAGATCATGCAGGGGATGCTCGATCCGCTCCTGGATGCGCTGCTGGAATTGGATAAACGGCAGAGGCTGGAGAACCTATAGGCCCGCTGCGCGGTCATTTGTCATTCGTCATTCGTCATTCGTCATTTGAATTTCCGCGTGGCGGCGGCGCTCTTTTGCGGTACAATGCCCCTCATGGCAAAGGAACCGAAACCAACCGGCTCACTGTTCCCGGCTAAAAAGAAATCGGCGCGGAAACCGCCGGCCGCATCCGCGGGTTCGCCGTTGATCGATCCGGCCTCCTCCGCCGCCGCCGCCGCGGCACTCGTCGGGCAAAAGATCGCTCCCCCCGCTTCCGCCGCGGGACCCAAGACGGAGTCCAGCAGCTTTCGCAATCTCAAGGACTCGCTGACCAAACCACACTCCCAGACCATCGGCGGGGTTCTCGACAAGATCGCACCCAGCTCCCAGAAATGGACCGGAGGCCCAACCCAGGGCGGCAAGCAAGTCGGCCACAACCAAACCTTCGGCGCCGACGTCGCCCGCAAGAGCGTCCCCCGCCGGACCGCCGGCTGACCGCGGGCCCCGGCCTCAAATCACTTGCACTACTTCCATATCGAGAATCGTTCTCGGATCGAAATCGATCCGCTGCTCGAACGTGCCGATCAAGCCCTCGCGGCCCAGGGCGATGATCCAGCCTTCCTCGACGATCAATTCCTCGATGACGCGCCCGCCGGCCAGGGTGGCCCGGCACACCGCGGTGTATTTCCGCTTGGGAGCGCCATGGGCTACCATGAATTTCCGCCATTCTTCAGGCAAAATCTTGGCCAAGCGATTTCGGGGAGGTGTGCGCGAGTGCATGGAACGTGCTATAATACAATCCAATGGCTTCCATCGCCGCATCACGCCAGACTCAGATTACCGGTGAGCCGGCCTGGGAAATCGCCCGGCTATTCCCAAACCAAGGAACGTGGTCAGTGGAGGAATATCTGGCCCTTCCCGGGAATCACCTCGTCGAATTCTCGCACGGAAACGTCGAGGTTCTTCCTATGCCAACCGAATTGCACCAACGTATTGTTGCTTTCCTATACGAGGCCATTGTGGCGTTCGTGCGGCCCCAAGGGTTGGGAATGGTGCTGTTTGCGCCGTTGCGAATCCGTTTGGACCCAAGCAAAATCCGCGAGCCGGACATCGCATTTATGCTCAAATCAAACGCCGCCCGGCGCACCGACGAATATTGGGATCGGGCGGATTGGGTAATCGAAGTTGTCAGCAGCGACGATCGCCGCCGCGATCTGGAGATCAAACGATTCGAATACGCGCGGGCTGGAATACCGGAATACTGGATCGTCGACCCGATGAATTCACAAGTCATCGTGCTGTCGCTTCAAGAAGATCGTTATGTCGAGATAGGCGTGTTCAACGCCGGCGAACGGGCGGAATCATCCGTCGTCAAGGGGTTCGTGCTGGACGTTGGCCGGATGTTCGCCGCCGCTCGCGAATGACAACTATCCGGCCAATTATCCGCACGCATCGCCGATAGTTTCGTTCACCTCATCCGCCGCATCTTCGGCCGGCCAGACGCCGGGGCCGTCGCCGACATACCACCTGTCCAGCACACCTTGCCAATCGCGCAGGCTGTGCACTTGAATGAAATCCCGCTTCACGCTTTGGGCCAGCGGATGGAACCGGCTGTACTTGATCCCCATCTTCCGCATTCGCCGGGCGGCCAACGATTCGCCGTGAATCTGTAGCGCGATCTGGAAATGTTCCGCCAGCGCCTGGCGCTGCATCAGGATCGTCGGCGGAAGAATTTCGGCATTCGGATTGGCCCGCAGCCGCTCGGCATGCTCGAAAATCCAGGGATTTCCGATCGCCCCCCGAGCGATCCAGACCATGTCCACGGCTGTTTCACGATACATCCGCACGGCGTCGGCGGCGGTGAAAACGTCGCCGCTGCCAAGGATCGTTTTTTGCGGATACCGCCGTTTCAGCGCGGTCAAGAACGGCCAATGCGCCGCGCCGAGGTATTTCTGCTGGACGGTCCGCGCATGGACGCGAGCCGCGGCGAAGCCTAACGACCAGCCCTGTTCGATAATCTCAAAGAACCGTTCCTCCGCTTCGGGCGAATCGTCGAATCCCCGGCGCAGGCTGAGGGTGAGGGGAAAATCGCCCAACCGATCACGGACGGCCCGCATGACGCCCACGGCCCGGACGACGTCCAACAACATGTGTCCGCCGCGGGCTTTGTTCTTGATCTTCTTCACCGGGCAGGCGAAGTTTAGGTCGATCACGTCGTATCCCGCCTGGGCCAGAATCCCAGCCGCCCGCGCCATCGTTTCCGGTTCGCTGCCGATGATCTGCCCGGCGACGGGATGATCCTCATCGTTAATGTCGATGGAATTCCGCAGACCCTGGCCGCCGTTACAGAGAATAACGTCGAGCAACGCCTCGGTGACGGCGTAGGGGCAGCCACGGCGACGGGCAACGATCCGCATGGCGCGATCGCTGTATCCGGCCAGGCCGGCCTGGCAAAAAGGAGTGGCAAGGGTGATGGGGCCGAGGTGCATAGCGGAGAGTAGAAATTCGAAACTCGAAACTCGAAATTCGAATCAAATTCGAAGCCCAAAATTCGAAACTCGAAACGGAAGACTGTTTCATCATTCGAATTTCGAATTTGATTCGTCATTCGAATTTCGAATTTTCCCTTCACACTTCCACGCCGAACTCATCCGCGCGGTTCGCCAGTTCATCCGCGATCAACGACGCCCGTTCCAGCGCATCCACCGTCCTCGGATCCTTCATCGGCTGTTCCTGATAGACGGCAATCCGGCCATTTTTGCCGATGACGACGGTTCCGCGCTTGGTGCAGTTATACGGCTGCTCGCCCGCCCACATCCCGTAGGCCTTGGCCATTCGCCGGGTGGGATCGGAAAGCAGATCGTAGGGAATGCCGTATTGCTTGCGGAAGGCCGCATGACTGAACGGGCTGTCACAACTGACGCCGAAAACGACGGTTTGGTCGTCCTTGGCGATCCGCCCCAGTTCCGGCCCGAACGTGCAATGCTCCTGCGTGCAAATCGGGCTGAAATCCATCGGATAGAACAGCAGGATGATTTTCTTCTTGCCGCGATAATCCGAAAGCTTGACCTTGTTCTTGTCCTGATTCATCAGTTCAAATTCCGGCGCCGGCTGGCCGACCTTCAACGGGGCGTTTTCCATGGGTGACTCCTTGTGCGGAATGGTAGGCCAATGCGGGCGATTAGAAAAGCGGGATAAGAAATTGTTCGGGACGCATCGCTAATTCGGGGTCCAACTCGATTCGAATTGAAATCGATGGAAGACAGAGTCTCACGCAGAGGCGCAAAGGCGCAGAGCCTCCTTCTTTGCGCCTTTGCGCCTCTGCGTGAGTTATTTCTAATTAAACGTGACGCAATCGTTTACACGAGAGCGACCGTCTGATATGCTCCTCACCCATGCCTCGAATTGCTCGAAACGCTCCCGGCGGACTGGTCTATCACGTTCTGAATCGCGCCAACGGACACCTGCGGCTCTTCAAGAATGCCGATGATTTCCGGGAATTCGAACAAGTGCTGCTCCTGGCGCATCGGCGGGCGCCGATCCGCATTTTGGACTGGTGCCTGATGTCGAACCATTGGCACCTGGTGCTGTGGCCGAGGAAGGATGGCGAGCTGACCGCGTTCATGCGCTGGCTGACGCTGACGCATGCGCAGCGTTGGAAGCACTCGCACGCAGCCGTCGGCCGGGGGCATTTGTATCAGGGCCGATTCAAGAGTTTCCCGATTGAACAGGATGAACATCTGCTGACGGTGTTGCGCTACGTGCAGCGAAACCCCGTGCGGGCGGGGCTGGTGCGCCGGGCCGAGCGGTGGCGATGGGGCAGTTGCCACGTGCGTCAGGACCGCTCGCACGAGCTGTATCCGCTGCTGAGCGCCTGGCCGACGCCCCGGCCGTCGAGATGGCTGGAAACGGTGAACACGCCGCAAAGCGAAGCGGAGGAAAAAATGGTGAAGGAGGCGATTGTGCGTGGCCGGCCGGTGGGAAGCGATCCCTGGGTGCAACGGACGGCCAAAGCGTTGTCCCTGGGCCACACGCTCCGCCCGCGCGGCCGCCCCGTCGGCTGGAGGAAGAAGAAGCGAAAATCGGAGGCAAAATCAGCATGATGCTTTGCGCCACCATTATCCCAATTCAAATGACCCCCCGCCGGATTGTCGCTCACCGGTCTGTTGGTGCTGGAATGGCCGCCGAATGGTAGATATCACCGTAGATACTATTTAAGGAGACGGGTCCATGGACACCGCCAAGATCTTCACCACCGGGCGCAGCCAAGCCGTGCGGCTCCCCAAAGAGTTCCGCTTTCAAACCGGCGAAGTGTGCATCAAACGAATCGGCTCCGTGGTGATCCTGTTTGACCCGGACGATCGGCTCCAGATGCTCCTCGGCGCGCTGGGCCAAGCGACGCAGGACTTCGTGGCTCAACGTCGCCAGCCCAAGGCCGCCGAGCGGAGGCGGCCCTTGTGATCCGGTTATCATGGCCTGCCTCAACCGAAAAACGCGCCGACCCCAACTCCGAAATGACGCGACAGCCTGTCGATATGCGATTTGGTCAACTCCCTGGTTCCGGCGAGGATCATCGAGGCAGCCGACTCCCCAACGCCCAAGAGATGGGCCAGTCCTTTCTGCGTCATCCCGTGCTCGGCCAGAAGATGTTTCAGCACGTCCGTTCCGCCGGCGCGCGGCAGCTTCGCATGATAGCCGGCCTGCTCGAACTGGTGAATCAAAACGACGAGCACATCAAGGTATTGACTCTGCCCGGACGTCAACTTCCGGTCCTTTGAGATCAAACGCCCGGATATCTTCAGTGCTTCGGCATGTTCGCTTTCCGTGCGAATCTTTTTCAGCGGAAATGTCCGCACCAGTGACAGATAGTCGTCCTTCATCACGCGGGTCGTTAGAGTTTTGCGCATGGCCGTCGCTCCTATTCGTACTGGTTTCTGCACTTGCCCTTTGAATATTCCGCGTGCGTCAATATCCGATTGAAACAAAGAGCTACGTCCCCTTTAATCAATCTGAAACAAAGAGCTACGTCCCCTTTAATCAATCCTTTAATCAATCTACGTCCCCTTTAATCAATCCGTCCCCTTTAATCAATCTAATCAATCGTCCCCTTTAATCAATCCAACCGAGATGGTCCTATGCCGCGTCTTCGTCATCGTAGGGCTAGGGAACGTAACCGGGGGCGCAAAGCGCTCAGGTCCTGGTTCTATTCTCCCTCCCGGTTCCTTTCTGCGGTTCCTTTCTCTTTGCTTCTTGCAGTGCCAGCACTAGAATGGAAGCCGGTTGGGCAGGAGGAATGGGAGAAAGCGATGCGAAATCAACGAGGGAAAGCGAGACTCAAGACGATCCTCGCGATCCTGGTGTCGATTTTGGGCGCGACCTCAGCGGTGAAAGCAGGCGCTTTGGCCGGCTCAGTTTTGTACCCGTTGATAATGCCAAGCGGATTCAGCAACATTTATGAGCCGGGTGGCCCGCAGATCGTGGCGATCGGACAAGTCGTCGGCACCGTCTCTGGCAGCAGCGCTCCGGGCGGCCATGCCATGCTCTGGAGCGGACCCGCCGGCAACGCCGTCGATCTCAACCCCACCAACTTGGCAATCACAAAGTCCGGGGCCGACGGGACCAACGGCACTCAGCAAGTGGGCTTCGGCAACGGCCCCGCCACGGGGAATAACACTTACGCTATGCTTTGGAACGGAACCGCCGGCAGTGCCGTCGACCTCAACCCCACCAACTTGGGCGTGATGACAAATACCGTTGCCTTCAGCACCGACGGCGTCCAGCAGGTGGGGGAAGGCACTGGCCCCGGCACTGGGAGCAGCTTCCACGCTCTGCTTTGGAACGGAACCGCCGCCAGCGCCGTCGATCTCAACCCCACCAGCTTGGGAATTACGTACTCCCAAGCCTTGGCCATCAGCGGCGGCCAGCAGGTGGGAGGCGGTTATGGCGGCAGTACGGGCGGGAACAACCACGCTCTACTCTGGTTCGGAACCGCCGCCAGCGCCGTCGATCTCCAACCCACGAACCTGAGTTACATGACCGGCTCTAATGCCTTCGGCACTAACGGTATCCAGCAGGTAGGGGATGGCGAAGGCGCGAGCTTCTTTGCCCACGCTCTGCTCTGGAGCGGAACCGCCGACAGCGCCGTCGATCTCAACCCCACCAATCTGACCTACATCACAGACTCAATTGCTCTGGGTACCAGCGGCACGCAGCAGGTGGGCTGGGGCGAGGGCTCCGGTACGGGGGGCAATTCCCACGCCCTGCTCTGGAGTGACACCGCGGCTTCGGCGGTCGATTTGCAAACATTGCTTCCATCGGCCGGCAATTGGAAGGACTCCACCGCGTATATCATCGACGCTTCAGGCGACGTCTTCGGAACCGCAGATGGCACTTACAACCACTACACCGGAAGCTTCGCGGTTGAATGGTCGCCGGTTGTTGGGGTTCCCGAGCCGGCGTCGCTCTGCATATTGGCTGTGGGCGCGACAGGGCTGTTAAGGCGGCCACAAAAAATGGGTGAGCCACAGAAAACGCAATGAACTAAAGGCAAGCGCTGCATCGCCTCCTTCGCCACCTTTTCTCCCCCCCATCCACGATCCATCGTATCTCTACGCCGCGTTCTTGTCGTCATCGCTGTCCGCGGGCGGCTCGGACTCGGATTCGTCTGGCTCCTCCGCCGCCTTCGCCTTTTCGGCGGCTTCGGCCGCCACCGCCTCGGCGGGGTCGGGGGGGAATTCGCCGGGCTGGATGCCGCTGGACTGGGATTTGGCGACCAGCGTTTGCTTCACTTCCGCCAGCCATTTCTCGTTGGGCAGAGCGTACGGCCGGAACTTTTCCATCGAGCCTTGCTCTTCACTGTAGGCCAGGGCCCGGTTGGCGCCGAGCTTGTTTGCCGCGGGGGAGTCGATCAGGTTGCTGCTGTCGGTGGCGCTCATCTGGAACAAAATACGATTGTCCAGCTCGCGCATCGAAGCGCGATCGACCGACCTTTCCAACGCCGTCGCGGTATCGATCCAGGCCAGGATGTGGATGCCGTTGGCCGGGCCGTCGCGCATCACGTCGGCAAATTCCTTGCCGGGATCGGGGCCTTTTTCCCCTTCGCTGGACGAGAAATTAAAGCTCTCTTCCGATTTCCGCAGCGCCCGATACCGCTGGAGGCCGAAGATCACGATGAATATCGACGGGGGGTTTGACGATTCGTTGGCCTGCCGCCGCACCAATTCCGCGGCGATTTCGTGGATGGCCTGCGGCACGGCGCGGTAATCCACGTTTTTCGTCCGATGCGGCATCGTGGCCGCCACGCTGGCCAGAAACCCGTGGTTCTGCGCATCGGCCGGCGTGCCATCCAGCAAATAAAAGCTGGCCGACGTCGGCGAAAGCTGAGCGGCCAACCCGATCATCGACAGCGCGGAGATGGCCAGGGCGCCTTCCTCATTCTGTCCGACGATCAGGATGTTGGCGCCGCTCTGCCGGCGGAATGGAATGGCGGTGGGCGCCTTGATCGCGACCGGATCGCCCACCCACACCGTCGGCGCCGCGTTGGAGACCACGTATTTCGGGGCATTCAGTTGCTCGACGAGCAAAGGATTCTGCCTGAAATCGGCCGGCTCATTCCCTTCGAACACGATCGGCGGATCGATCTTTTCGCCGACCTGGGCCAGCTTGGCATTGACCTGATCCAGATACCTATCGCGCTGCTCGTCGGGCAGCCAGGCCACCTGGAAGGGACTGTTGCCCTCGACGAGGCCGCCGGCATCGTTGTAGATGGCCTCGCCGGGGCGCGACAACAATCGCGCCGCCGAGTTGCCGTCGCCCAGGATCATTTGCGAATCGGCCTCGCTGGTTTGCAGGGCGATGCGCACGCCGATCTGGCCGATGGTGGCTCGCGACAGGCCCGACGACCCGCCGATGGTCTGCGATCCCAGCAGCAGATGGACGCCGAACGCACGGCCCTGCCGCACGATGCGTTCCAGCAGCGAATTGGCGTCCTGTGCCAGCTTGTCGTCTTCCGTGAAGAACTCCTGGAACTCGTCGATGATCAGCAAAGTCCGCGGCATGTCCTTGCCCGAAGCCTCCCGATACATCTGAAGGTTCTGCGACTTCAATGGCCGGAACAATTCCGAGCGGCGGGTCATTTCCTGGTCGATGCGATGCAACACGCTCAGCCCGAATTCGCGGTCGCTTTCCACGGCGATCGCCCGCGCGTGGGGCAAGTGGTGCATCGCGTACGTCTTGAATTCCACGCCCTTCTTGAAGTCGATCAGGTACAGTTCCACCTCGTCCGGCGAATACCACATGGCCAGATTGGTGATCAGCGCGTGCAGCAGGGTGGATTTACCCGAGCCGGTTTTTCCGGCGATCAACGCATGCTGCGCCACTCCCCTGCCGAGCCGGAACGTCTGCAACCGCGTCGCCCCGGATCGGCCGACGGCCACGGCGACGTCCTCGTCGCTCTTGAGGGTCCAGAACATCGGCAGCTTGGGGGCGATGACGTCGAACGAGACCTCCACGCGCTTCGCCTCCCGTGCGCCCTTGCCGACGATATGGAGGATCTTGCTCAATTCCTCGTCGGTCGGGGCCTGGTCCAGCGATAGCGGAAAGCGGTTGAACACCGGATCGCGCCAGACGAACCGGTCCCCCTCGCGCACCAGGTTGACGCTGTGCGCTTCCAGGTCGTCGAGGTGCATCGCGCCCCCCCCGGCGGTGCTGACGCGCGTGTCCCGCATCACCAGCGTGTAGACGCCGCAGCGCGAACCCGTACTGGCGATGCTGCTCAGACGCCGCATCGCCTCGTCGCTGAAGTTCACCGGAAAATCGGAAATGACCAGATACCGGTACGGCTCGGCCAATTCACCCGCCTGCGCGTTGTAATCATCGATCGTCGCGAACTCGTTCCGCAGGTATTTCTGAATGACCGTCTCCATGTGCTCGGTCAGGTTCGCCAGCCGCTGGTCGATCTGCTCGCCGTCGGTCCAGATGCGTCCGCCGACCAGGGCTTCGTCATAATCCGCCAGGTGCATGAACCCGGCGAAGTTCTGCCCCAGCCCCACCGGATCGATCATCGTAAACCGCACCCGCCCGGGCGGAATCGTCGTCAGAAGCCGCGTCATGATCATTTGCATCGCCTGGATCGAATCCATCCGCCCCGGCCGATCCGTGTGAATCATGATCGAGGCCTGCTTCGGATAGGCCATCAGCGCCGGCACGCTGAAAGTCTCGGGCAACGGCAACGTGAAAGGCGCTTCCTTGGCCACCTCGGCAACCATGGACTTCAAATCCACCTGAAGCTGACCGAACCGAATCGTCGCCGGAAATTTCTTCGGTCCCTTCCAGTCGTCCCAGATCGGATCGCTCCACGCCACGTTTGCGTTGCCTTCTTCGCGGATCGGCTCCTGAATGCTCTTCAACCCCTCGGCCCATCGCTTTTCCAGGACGGCGCGTTCGGCGGCGTGCTTTTGCCGCAGTTCAGCCGTTAGCGCCGTGGCACGGTCTCCCACCTTCGCCGTTTCCGCGTCGAACAGCTTTTTGACCTCCTCCAACTTGCGGACGCGCCATTGCTCCAACTCGGCCAGAGTGCTTTTCCGCAACAGCTCGTTTTGCGCGAGCTTGGCCTGCAATTCCGCCTGCGCGGTTTGGAGCGTCGCGTCCCGCCTTTTCGTCGCCTTGTCCAGAATCGGCGCCGCCCGGTCCCGCGCGGCCTGAAGCTCGCCCTTGTTTTGCCGCCTGGCCTTCGCCAGATTCATGTCGTGCTCGACGGTCGCCTGGCTCAAAAGGTTGTCGTTGGCGATTCGGCCCGCATCCATCGCCCGGCGCAAGGGGACGTAAACGGCGGCGATCTGCTTCTTGGCCAGCGAATTCATAAAGACGAGAAATACGATCAGCCCCGCAATGCCCGCCCCAACCCAAATCGCCAGCCCCTGCCACTGCGGCTCCAGCGTCTGCTTGATGGCCTGCGGAATCGCCGCCGCGACCGCCAACACCAGCGCCCCGATCAAATACGGCGTCGCCCCGACGAAAAGTCTCGGCACCGATAGCGCCGCCAATGCCGCCGTCTTCTGCTCCATCACCTCTTTATGCTGATTGAACGAAGTCTCCGGATCGACCGTCGCCTCCGCCTCCTTGATGACCGCCAGCGCTTCGCCGGGCGGCGGCTTCTGGCCGAAACGCTGCATCAGCGCCGCGGCCTGCCCCTCCTTCTCGTTCAGATATTCCGTCTGGGCCGCGTTCAGTTCCGTCGCCTTCTTCAACTCCTCCGCGGCCTTGCCCTCTTCGGCCTCCATGACGCTTTCGGCAAGCCAGGTCGCCTGGTCGTAGTCCTTCTTGATCTGCTGCTGCGCCGCCTCGTGTTCCGCGCGAACGCGATTCCGCAGGTTCTGATCGTGCGACTTTAGCGTCGCGACGGACTTTTCGTAACGCTCCTCGATCTGCGACTGTTTTTCGTGGACCTTGGCCGCGACCTGCTCCTGGAGGCTCTTGTATTTCCGCTCCGCGTCGGAGAGTTTCTTCTGACCCGTGCCCTGGGTCTGGGACAGCGACGATTGCAGTTGTTGCTCGACCTCGGCTTCGTGCGCGGCACACTCCGTCACCAAGTCCACCAACTCCTGCAACGCCCCGCGCTGAAGATCACGATGGGTCTTGGGCTCGTTGGAAGCCTCTTCACTCTCTTCGCCGTCGACCGGCTCGGCCGGCGCGGGCGGCGCCTCCGGGGTCTCGGCCGCGGTATCCTCGCCAAGGAAACTCAGCGGATCGCCTTGATCGAAAATCGAGTCCATCAACCAACGCCTTTCTAATCCGGTTCACAATCCTGCGCGATCTTGGACAGAATCGCGGACATTGTATCCATGGCGCTTACCGCCCGCTTGGCGTCCCCTTCCCACGTGGCCAGAAATCTGCTTTCAAAGTTGTGGGCATTGCCGTCGTTCCACTGCGCCTTGGTCTCGGCCCAGTGCATCATCATTTCGTTCATCGCTTTTCGCAGAACACCGCGGCCTTCGCGCATTCCCATGACGTCATCCTTCCTCAGCCGGCCTGAAACACGCCGTCATTCTGCCCGTTGTAAACGGCTTCCACTCCGCCGGGACCGATGACCGCAATATACCCCACGGGCAGCCTGAGCAGATCGGCCAGATCGGGCCGGCCGCCACGCAAATCGCCGACCGTTACCGTATTGTACACCCCGGTATCCGCCCCATCGACCGGGCCCAAATACCAGGCCAGCCCAGCCGTATCCAGCCGAACCAGGTAAACCCGGGAGGATCCCGCAATGGCCGGCGAGATGACGATCCGCTGGTCGTCGGACGGGACGGCCGGGCCGGCGTGCTTGGCCGTTTCGCTCTGCTGCGCGGCCGTCGCCTGCCCGCATGCCAATTGCACGGGCCCCTTCTCGGCCGGATGCGCCGCGAAAATCGCCTGGGACGACGGCACCGCCGCCCGCAACGCCGCCGGATCGACTGGCGCCCCCGCTTTCGGTTTGACCGCCTCCTCGGCCGCCCGGGCCATGGACGCGCCCCCCTCTTCCCGTCCAATCCCTCCGGCGCCGGCGCCGGCCAGCGCCCCCTCCTCCTCCGTCGCGGCCGCCACTTCCAGGTATTTGTCCAACTGATCCAGCAACGCTCCCAGGTGCGCTATCGCCTGCGGAACTCCCGCCGAAACCGCGTTGGAAAACGCCGCCACCCCGCCGCGATAATTGGTGATCTCCTTCTGCAATTGCCGCGTCCACCTCTTCACGTTCGCCAGCTTGTTCTGCGCTTCTTCAAGTCTTTTCTTCGCCACCTGCACGGCCTTTTGCTCCTCGACCGCCGAGGGAGTCGAGCCGCTGGAGTCCTTGTACAATCGCTTGAGCCGAAACGCCTCCTCCGCCTTGGCCAACTGCTCCTGCCGCTTGCGGATCGTCGACGTCCAGAAATTCAACCCCTCCCCTTCCAGCCAGCGGACCGTCTTGTTGACGTCGGAATCCGCATCCCCCAGCGCCCGACCGGCCATGTCCTGGAATTTCGCCAGGTGGACTCGGAAGTCCTTGATGGCGTCGATGGATTCAACGCGTGCCGTATCGGACATGGAACGCTCCCATCACAACCCGTCTGGCCTTCAGCGCTGCTTGAGATAATCCTCGACCGCTGACGCCTTCTTGGCCAGAAACTTCACATGCTCCTGCGAATTCTCCAGGAACGTGCCGATCGCCTTGACGGTCTGATCGAACGCTTCGGTGAATTTCCGCTGTTCCTGGTCGCGCCACGTCGCTTCCAACCCGTGGAGCTTCGCGTGCAACCCCTGAACCAACCCGTGCAAGTCGTCGTTAAATCGCTTCAGGTCCTGGGCGAATCGGCGCAGTTCAGCCGGATCTACATTGGCTTTAGCCATATCTCAAATCTCCTTGAGCTTGGACTTCCCAATCATACCCGCCGGACCCCCGTAAAGTCACCCAACAGCCCGCCGTTGGCGGCTGGCCTCGGCGAGCACGATTGCGGCCGCATGCGACAACGGCAGCGATGCGGCGCCCTGGCGCGTTGGAATCGTGACCAGCGCATCGCATAATCCCCGCACCGCGCCGGAAAGCCCCCGCTTTTCCCCGCCGATCGCAAGGATGATCGCGCCCGTCAAATCCGCGTCATAAATGGTCCGCTTGGCCCCGGCGATGCAGCCCAACAGCCGCATTCCGCGCAGACGGAGTTTCTCAATCAACCCCGTATCGTCAAACCGCACCAGCGGCAATCGCTCGAACGCTCCTGACGCCGGGCGGGCGACTTCGATTGGATCGAAATCCCACACGTGCTTTTTGATCAGCACCGCCGATGCCCCCAACGCCTCGGCGCTCCTCAGCGTGAAGCCAAGGTTCCGCGCATCCTCCACGCCTTCGATGAGCAGCAGCATGGGCGGCCGCGACGAATTCTGCAAGATTTCCAACAATTGCGCCTCGGTCGTGCGGGGCTTTGCGGAACAGACGGCCATCACCCCGCCATGCGTTGCCCCATGGGCCATCGCATCGAGTTCCCCCCCCGCCACTCGCTTCACCGGGACGCCTGCCGCGCCGGCCGCGTCCAGCACGTCACGAATCTTCTCGTCGTGCGCGCCTTGGCTCACAAGGACGACCTGAAACTTCCTCTGCCGCGCCGCCAGCGCCGCCAAAACGGATTGTCGCCCTTCCAGGTGTTCCATGTTGATATCCTGCAAATTCTGTGCTCCACGCGAAGATTTTCCAAGATCACGCCGCTTCGTCGCTCCATGGACCATCTTCAAATGCGCTACCGCGAAGGCGCGAAAGGCGCGAAGTTGCGCGAAGAAAAAAGCAAGATTTGATTTGACCTTCGCGCAACTTCGCGTCCTTCGCGCCTTCGCGGTAATATTTTTTCGTTGCGGCCATGCCATGCTGTGGTGATTGTTTCAGTATAATCCCCCCGTGGCTCGAAACCCCATCCATCAATTGTCCGCGGCATTGGTCAACCGCATCGCCGCCGGCGAAGTCATCGAACGGCCGGCTTCCGTCGTCAAGGAAATCGTCGAAAACTCCATCGACGCCGGGGCTACGCATATCACCGTCGAAGTCGAGGACGGCGGGCGGGCGCTGGTCCGCGTCATCGACGACGGCTGCGGAATCCCCGTCAATGAGCTTCCGCTGGCCTTCGCCGAACATGCCACCAACAAGCTGCAAACGGATGACGATCTTTTCCGTATCGCCACGATGGGCTTTCGCGGCGAAGCGCTGGCCAGCATCGGCGCGGTTTCACAAGCCCGGCTGCTCAGCCGAACGGCCGAGCAGCCGATCGCCTACGAGATTTTCGACCGCGGAGGGCTGATCGACCAGCCCCAGGCTGCCGCGGGCAACGTCGGAACCGTGGTCGAAGTGCGAAACCTGTTTTTCAATACCCCCGCCCGGCGAAAGTTCCTCAAGGGATCGGCGACGGAATTCGGCCACATCAGCGAAGCCCTGCTTCGCTTGGCCGTTCCCCACCCCGAGATTTCGTTCCAACTGTCGCACAACGGCCGCGCCGCGCTGGAGCTTCCTTCAGATACCCCGCGGCGTCGCTGGCTTTCGGCCTGGCCCGAGGATTTTGCCGAATTGGGACTCCCGCTGGACGTTAAAGACGCCGAGATCGGTTTGATCGGCCTGATCGGACTTCCGGAACTGGCGCGCCCGGTCGCAAAACACCAGTTCTTTTTCCTCAACGGCCGCCCCATCCGCGACCGATTCATCCAGCACGCCCTGCGCGAGGCGTATCGCGGCCTGACCGAGCCGGGCCGGCATCCCGCCGCCATCCTGCTCATCTCCATCCCGCCCCAGGACGTGGACGTCAACGTGCATCCGACCAAGAGCGAAGTCCGCTTCCGCGACAGCTCGCGGATTCACGGCCTGATCCTCTCCAGCGTCCGGGAAACATTGCTCGGAAGCGATCTGGCGCCTTCCGCCATTGCAACGCCGTCGATGGCTTTTTCAGCCACCGATCCCCAGCGAGTCGAATTGCGCCAGCGTTTGGCAGAGTTCTTCAAAACCGGCCTCCCCGAATCTTCTCCGCCCCCAGAATCTGCCCCCTCTTCTCCCTCACCTGTTCCCCTGTCACCTGCTCCCCTGTCATCTCCTCCCCTGTCACCTGTTCACCTGTCTAACACCGCCATTCAGCTTCACAACAGCTATCTCGTCGCCGAGAGCGAGGACGGCCTGATCATCATCGACCAGCACGCGCTGCACGAACGCATCATGTACGAAGACCTGCTGGCGCGGTTGTCGCGCGGCCCCCTGGAAAGCCAGCGGCTTCTCATCCCGCTTCCGATCCCCGCCAACAGCCGGCAACAGGAATTGCTCGAACAGATTCAACCGCTGCTGGCGCGGCTCGGCATCGAAGCCGCCTCCATCGGTCCCGATGCCATCGCCGTTCACGCATTTCCCAGCTTTCTGGAACGTCTCGACCCCGCCGACTTCCTCGGCGAGCTTCTGGAGCGCGGCGAACAGGAGGCCCTCGATCTCAATCACGAGGAACTGCTGCATGAGGTCCTCGACATGATGGCATGCAAGGCGGCCGTCAAAGCCGGCGACCCGCTTTCCCCCGCCGAGATCGAGGCGCTTCTGGCTCGTCGCCATCTCATCGACCGCAGCAGCAATTGCCCCCATGGCCGTCCGACCACCCTGCGGCTGACGCTTCACGATTTGGAAAAACAGTTCAAACGGACAGGGTTCTAGAAGCGTTCATGGAATTTACCGCCGAGGGCACAGTGGCAGGTCAAACTCGAAACCCGAAATTCGCCTAGTGGCCTATTCCGATTGAACGGCCGGAAATGTGATCCATTCGTGTAAAGGCCATACATGGTCGGCCAAGCCCGCCGACATGGCGGGCGTTCGTTGGCGTCCCAGG
>JBEKKC010000074.1:0-21023 GCA_050010915.1 Tepidisphaeraceae bacterium
TCCGACAAGGTCCGGGAAGCGCTGAAAAAACCCGCCAACGTCGGAATTGACGTGCTGGTGATTCTCGGCGTCGCTGGGTTGCTCGCCGCCGTCGCGTCGATCCTCGGACATGCCGCCGCGCCCCGTCCCTCGGGCGTGATAATCGATCTGTCCTTTTGGGCGCTGCCCAAATACGCCTTCTTCAGCCTAAGCCGCGCGTTCATCGCATACGGTTTGTCGCTGCTGTTCACGCTGGTCTACGGGACGATCACCGCCCACAGCCGCACGGCCGAAAAGTTCATGCTCCCGCTGCTCGACGTGCTTCAGTCTCTTCCCGTGCTGTCGTTTCTTCCCGGACTGGTGTTGTTGTTCGTTCGTTTGTTTCCCACCAGTTGGCTCGGGCTGGAGATCGCCTGCGTGATCATGATCTTCACCGCGCAGGCGTGGAACATGACCTTCAGCTATTACGGAAGCGTCCGCTCGATCCCCGATGCGTTGCGTGAAGCGGCGGCGATGCAGCGCCTCAGCGGCTGGCAGATTTTCCGCTACCTCGAATTGCCGGCCTCCATGATCGGCCTGGTCTGGAATTCGATGATGTCCATGGCCGGCGGCTGGTTCATCATCACCGTCAACGAGGCTTTCACGCTCAATAACGTGGACTATCGGCTGCCGGGACTTGGCTCTTACATGAACCAGGCCCAGATCGATTGGAATGTTCCCGCCATGATTGCCGGAGTCACGGCCATGATCCTTGTGATCGTGCTGTGCGACCAACTCGTGTGGCGGCCGATCGTGGCCTGGAGCGAGCGATTCAAACTCGAGGAAACGACGGCATCCGAGCAGCCGCATTCCTGGGTGTTGCAATTGCTGCGGCGATCGCGGCTGCTGAATTTCATCGAACGCCGCTGGAAGCGCCGCCACGACCGCGACGCGAACTTGCCAGGGACATGGACGGGCTCCGGCCCGGCGGCGGCTAAATCGCTGCGCTGGTGGCGCACGGCGGTGAAGTGGCTTGTGATCGTCGGTCTGTTTGCGCTGGCGACGTGGGGTGCGATAAAGCTGGCGGACCTGCTCTTGCAGCTTCCCATTCACGAGAGGGGCGAGCAGAAGGGCTGGACCACCGTTCTTTGGGCATTGCTTTTATCATTCGGCCGGACCGCCGCGGCCGTCGCCATTGGCGCGGCGTGGACCCTTCCCGCCGGAATACTGATTGGTCTTTCTCCCCGGTGGTCCAGCCGGCTCCAGCCGATCGTTCAAATTCTTGCCAGTTTCCCCGCCCCGATGATTTATCTGATGCTCTGCGTGCTCATGGCCAAGGCGGGCATCCCTTTCACCTTCGGAGCGATCGTCCTGATGCTGTTGGGAACGCAGTGGTATACGCTGTTCAACGTGATCGCCGGAGCCATGGCCATTCCCAGCGATCTTCGCGAAGCCGGACGCGTTTATCATCTGAGCATTTGGCAACGCTGGACGCGGATTTACGTTCCGGCCGTCTTTCCGTTTCTGGCCACCGGCCTGATCACGGCGGCGGGCGGGGCGTGGAACGCCACGATCGTCGCGGAAGAGATTTCCGTATCGAGCAAGGGCGGCGAATCCACGACGTACTATGCGTTCGGCCTGGGTTCAATGATCGACGACGCGACGGCCAACGGCCATTTCGAATTGTTGGCCGCCTCCGTCGTCACCATGGCACTGGCGGTGGTCCTGATCAATCGCCTTTTCTGGAAACGAATCTATCGAATTGCGGAAGCCCGCTATAGTCTCAATGTATAATGAGCGGGCATGATACGAAGGCATTAGAAAACCGGGCGGACATGGAAAACGGCTCTCCCATCGCGGAAGTAATAGACGTGTCAATGGTCTTCGCCGACTCCGACGGCGGCATTCGCCTGCTGGTGCTGGACAAGATCTCCCTGGCCGTTCGCACGGGTGAAGTTCTTGCCATCCTCGGCCCAAGCGGAGGAGGCAAAAGCACGCTGCTGCGAATCATGATCGGCCTGCTCGCGCCCACCAGCGGGCAGGTCCTGGCCCATGGCCAGCCGCTGCACGGCATTCATCCCGGCGTCTCATTGGTCTTCCAGAATTTCGCCCTGTTTCCCTGGCTGACGGTCAATGATAACGTCCGATTGGCGCTGAATGGGCTCAACCTGGGACCCGCCGAGGCCACGGACCGAATCGGCCGCTGCATCGACGTGGTTGGACTTGAAGGCTTCGAGAACGCGTATCCCAAGGAACTCTCGGGCGGAATGAAACAAAGGGTGGGGATTGCCCGGGCGCTGGCGCGCGCTCCGGAACTGCTTTGCATGGACGAACCCTGTAGCGCCCTGGACGTGTTCACGGCCGAGAGCCTTCGCAGCGAGATTTACCGCATGTGGTCCGGCGGCCAAAGCAAGTTGCCCTTCCAGCCCAAGAGCGTCGTGATCATCACGCACCACATCGAGGAGGCGGTGTTCCTGGCCGATCGGATCATCGTCATGGGCACTCGACCGGGGCGAATCCGCACCATCATTCAAAACGACGTGCCGCATCCCCGGGAATACAATTCACCGGCGTTCCTGAAAATGGTCCAGCATCTGCACGATGTGATCACCAACGAACAGATGCCCGATCTGCCCAAGGCTCCCGCTGCCGAGCCGGCGGCCGTCGGCGGATTACCCGAGCCTTCGCCCATTCCCGCCGTCACTATCGGGCATATCTTCGGACTCATGGAAATTGTCCGCGATCACGCCGGTCAGATCGACGTGTTCAAGTTGGATCAACTCACGGAATACGATTTTGGATACACGATCGCGGTCGTCAAGGCGGGCGAATTGCTGGGCTTTCTGGATACTCCGAAAAACCAGGTCCTTCTGACCGATCTTGGCCGCCGGTTCCTCGACGCCGACATCAATGGCCGCAAGAGCATGTTCCGCACCCAGCTCCTCACCCTTGGCACGTTCCGCTTCGTGTTGCACCTGCTCAAGGAAGCGCGCGCCAACCGGCTCAACAAGGAAATCATCGAAGAAGAGCTTTGCATCCGGCTCACCAGCGAGGACGTGGAAAAGGCTTTCCACACCATCGTGGGCTGGGGCCGGTTCGCCGAGTTGTTCGGCTACGACGCCACGTCGGAGGAGTTGTCCATCGATCCCAATCCATCCGGCTCATCGAACGAGAATGTCGGCGCGGTCCAGTGATTGGCCGCGAAATTCGCCGCGGATTTTCGGCCAATCAGCGGAGATCGTCGTGATCATCTCGATCCCCGTTGCCGTGCACAGGATCGTATCTTCGCTCTTGACGCCGGTGATGGACGGGTTCCACGCAAATGCCTGGTTTTCCAGCACGCGAACGCTGGAGCCCGGCTCGGCGAATACGTCGCGCCCGGCGTAGCCGGTCGATCCGCCCTGGTGGTGAAGGGCGTATTCACCCTCAAAACCGTTGTCGGCATAGGCCTTCTCGATCACCTTGAACATCTCGCCTAAAGTTTTGCCCGGCCGGGTCGAGAGGTTGACCGCCGCGTCCACGTTGCACACCGCCTGCTGTTTTTTGTGGATTTCCGCCGAGAGCGGCTCAAAACTCACGAAGCGGGTCATGTTCGAGATCAATCCGCCGAACGAGGCGCACGTGACCAGCATGCAATAACGCGAGACGCGATTGTCCGTCGGGATGGGATGGCGGAATCGGGCCACGCGGTCGTCGGCGGCGACGAGAGTCACCACCGGCAATAGGCTGCGGGAATGCACTTCGGCATCGAGCACGGCGGCGATTTCGTGCTCGGTCATGTTGCGGGAGATTTTCCCGCACGCGGCCTCGATCGCCGCCGACGTCCGCCGGCCGCCTTCGCGATAACGCTGAATTTCCGCTTCCGTCAACGACCATCGCAGTTGCGTGAAATCGTCCGGCAATCTTACGAATCCTGCTCCAAATCGGTCGTGGTCTCCGGTGTCGGTTACGTCGGCCGCGATCTTTCGGCCGGCGATCAATTCCTTCAGTTTCTTTTGTGCGGCCTTGGGGTCATACCAGGTATACGTGACGACTTCGATTCCGGTTCCGGCCAACTCCTCGGTGGCAAAGCGCGGGCCTTCGATGGTGTTGGTGAAACAGATTCGCGAATCGCGCGTGGCCAGGATCGCGGCCACGCCGTTGGGCGAGCTGCTTGCGACGTGATTGTCCTTCCCGCCAGTTATCCAGGCGAAACTGTCGCGATGGTTGAGAAAAACCCCGTCGAGCCGATTGCGGTCCAGAAATTCACCCAACCGGGCCATTTTTGTTTTGATCTCGTTTTCCAAATCTGACTCCTCTTTCCCAGGATTGAAAACAGTCCACTTCTTCTTCCACAAGGCAAAATTTTACCGCGGAGATCGCGGAGAACGCAGAGAAGAGCATTTTTGCCACAGATGCAGACCGATGGACACGGATGAGATGGAAGGTGCAAGTTTCAAGTGACAAGTGGCAAGTTAAAGACCCTGGACTTTGCTTGCAACCCGCAACTTGAAACTTCCGCTTCTTATCCGTGTACATCTGATTGATATCTGTGGCGATACCGTCTTCTCCGCGTTCTCCGCGGTTCAATTCACCCTTCCGCATGTCGCAAAACCGGGCCGATTTTTCTGGTTTTGCGTCCGAAAATGTCCTACTCGCTCCCGGAATGTCCCATTACCCCCCGCCCCCCCCCGCTGCGCGAGAGAGTAGAACAGTGGACAGTTGAGCAGTAGAAAACCGTACGGCGGGCAAGCCCGCCGGCTACACGGGGAAACTGAACCACGACTGGCAAATCCTCCACGAAATCGAAGCCGGCAAGGCCCGTGCGCGCACAAGCAGCGACGAGGCCCAGCCCATGGGTTAACTAATACCTAACTTCGCTTTGGTTTGCAAGAGAAAAATCGGTAATTTCATTTCCCCGCCTCGACGGCCGCTTGTCGCCTCCTCGTGGGGTCGTAAACTCAACAGAAGCGCCTCTATTGGCCGTGCGCGCATTCTGGAATCAGATCGTGGTCCTATAAGATGCCAACGGCCGCATGTAGTGCGAACGAATAGCTTGCCAGCTTATTAAATGTACATTTCACGGCTGAGTCGTGGTACGAATGCCTCCGCCGCGGTTTTGAAGCGTTCGATGCTGCCTTCAAAAAGCCCCGCCCTAAGAGGCCCCCAGTTGGCCCCAGCTCGCTTGGCTTCAGCAACAAGGCGGGAGAATGGTTGGTCCGAACTGCGGTTCTCCTTCCAGCCAAACCTTCCTATCGGTCCCCAGAAACGCCCTTCCCTAGCCGAAGCGCCTTGGTCGGCGGAAGATAGTGCCAAAAGGATCTCGAAGTCGTCAAATGCTCCCTCGTAGCCGCTTCCGAGGAACAGGAGATCGTCTAATCGAGGCTGTAGGAGTTTGAAGAGATAATCGCTAAGCGCCGTGAAATATCGCTCGTATCCCGGTAACCTCTTGAAAAGTTCGTCAAGCCTGGGAATTGCCTTTGCGGTCGATTGTAGGAGCGAGCTCTTTTCTGAAAGCTGGCTTGTGGCACTACCAGGAGCCGTAAAAATCGTTGAGAGAGAATCGAACCGATCACCGGCAACGGACGCGATTCCCGCGCAGTACAACTGAATGATTATTGGGTAGGAAGCAGAGAAGATGTCTCGCGCGGAGGCGCTGAGGCGCGGAGTTTTCTTCTCCGCGCCTCCGCGCCTCCGCGCGATCCATTTCTTCGAGGCCCTGTCGGATCATAGCCCGGCGATTTTGTCCTTGATGGCCTGCCGACTGAAGTCGGCAGGCCGCTATGGGGTTTATGAAAACACGGTGGGCGAATGGCCGGGGGCGGTGGAGGTAGATTGGGATTGGCCCACAAAACCCGCAGCCTGGGCCATTCGAGAGTTCAAGGGTTCAAGAGTTCAAGAGTTCAAGGGTTCAAGAGTTCAAGGGTTCAAGAGTTCAAGGGTTCAAGAGTTCAAGGGTTCAAGGGGTCGAGGGTTCAAGGGGTCGAGGGTTCAAGGGTTCAAGGGTTCAAGGGTTCAAGGGTTCAAGGGTTCAAGCGTTCAAGGGTTTGGGGAAGAAGAAGGCTTGGGCTATGTGCGCTGCAACGGCGTGACAACAATGCTATAACCCCCGATACATGACCGAAGTCGAAATACCGGCGCAGCCGCCGAAGGGGGCGCTATCCACCATCTTTCTCATCGTTTTTACGGACCTCATGGGGTTCGGGATCATTATCCCATTGCTGCCGTTGTTTGCGGCGCAGTACCGGGCGACGGCGCTGGACGTGGGGTTGCTGTTTTCGATTTATTCGGCGTGCCAGTTTTTGGCGGCGCCGATTTTGGGGGCGATCTCGGATCGGTTTGGGCGTAGGCCGGTGCTGATCTTTTCGCAGCTTGGCAGCTCGCTGGGGTATTTGCTGCTGGGCATCGTGTTGAATTTGCATTGGGTTCATCCGGGTTACGCACTGCTGCTGATCTATTGCTCGCGGTTTATTGACGGGATCAGCGGGGGGAATATCTCGACGGCACAGGCGTATATCAGCGACGTGACGACGCGGGAAAACCGGGCACGGGGGATGGGGGTGCTGGGGGCGGCGTTCGGGGTGGGGTTTGCCATGGGGCCGGCGCTGGGGGCGCTGCTGGTCACGTTTCACCCGGCACTTCCCGGATATTTCGCGGCGGCGATGAGTTTTGGGGCGATGGTGCAAACATGGGTGCGATTGAAGGAGAGCCGGGTGCATAAGCCGGCGGACGTGACGGGGTGGCTGCATCCGAGCCGATTTAGGCCGATATTGCGGCACGGGAGGCTGGTGCAACTGCTGCTGATCGCGTTCATCAGCATGGCGGCGTTCGTCATGCTGGAAAGCATGGTGGCGCTGTTCCTGAGCAGTCCTCGGACGTTCAATTTCGTGGGGTGGCAGGTGGGGCTGTATTACGCATTTTTGGGCATCATTATCGCCGTGGTGCAGGGCGGGTTCATCGGACGATTGACCAAACGATTCGGCGAGTGGCCGCTGGCGATCGTCGGACCGGGTTTGGTCGGGCTGGGCATGCTGATGCTGGCGGTGGTTGGGTTCAAGCCGATGCTGGCGATTCTTTTGGTGGGCGGCGCGATCAACGCCATCGGGCGAAGCCTGCAAACACCGACGCTTTATGCGTTGATTTCGCAAAGCAGCGATGCATCGGAACAGGGATTGGTATTCGGGCTGAACCAGGGGCTGGGGAGCATCGCGCGGGTGATCGGCCCGGTGATCGCGGCGGCGGCGTTTCGCGTGCACATTTCAGGGCCGTTCGTGGTGGGCGGGATCATCATCTTTCTGGCGGCCTTGTGGACGGGGGGATTGAGGGCGGGGAGCAACGACACGTCGCCATTCCCGCTGCCGGCCGACGCATCAGCGGCGGAATCGGTATGATGTCGGCTTCGTCATGAGCCTGCCGGTTTTTTCCAATCCACCTGTGGAGGTCCCTCTGTGGGAGCGGCGTTGGGCGGGGCCGGCCGTCGTCGCCGGCGCGTTCCTGGCCATGCTCGTCTGGACGTGGCAGAAATGGGCGGACGTCCTGGTCGATTTCGCGGTGCAGCTTTACGTCCCGTGGCAACTGGCCCAGGGCAAGGTGCTCTATCGCGACATCGCCCATTACACCGGGCCGATTTCGGTCTATTACAACGCGCTGGCGTTTCGCGCCTTCGGCGCCAACCTGCGTGTCCTGGAATTGGCCAATCTTCCGATCCTCATCGGAATCGTGATCGTGATTTACCGGCTGGCTTGGCGGCTGGGAGGGCGGCTGTGCGCGGTTGTCTGTGCGGTCTCGTTCCTGACGCTGTTCGCATTCGCGCATCTCACGATCGCCGGGAATTATAATTTCGTCTGTCCTTACGAATATGAGTACACGCACGCCACGCTGCTGAGCCTGGGGTGCGTGATGTTCCTGCATCGGGCGGTCAGGGGACGGCGAAGAGACGATTCGGCGATGGCCGGATTTTTGGCTGGGCTGATATTTCTGACGCGCGCGGAATTTTTTGTGGCGGCGATGGCCGCCGCCGTGGTGGCGCTGGGATTGCTGGGCACGATCGACCGGCGAGCGTTGCGGGAATCGGCGGTGGTCTTCGTCCTCGCCGCCGCCATGCCGCCGCTGATCAGCGTCAGCGTGCTGCACCGCGCCATGCCGCTGGCGCTGGCCATTCACGGCACGCTGGGCATGTGGCCGGCGCTGCTGAACGGGAGCGTATCGGGACAGCGATTCTATCGGCACAGCATGGGATTGGACGATCTGCCGCGAAGTTTTGGGCTTTTTTCGGCGTGGTGCGCCGCGTGGTGCGTTCCGATCGCGGGATTCGCGGCGTGGGCGGCGACGGCGAAATCCCGCAGGCCCGCTTGGGTCCTGTGCCTGACGTTCTTTCTCGGAGCGATCTTCGCGGGCTGGCAATGGCGACATCGCGACTGGGCCTCGATGTTTCGGCCGCTGCCGCTGGTGGCCGCGGCGGTCGTCGTCGTGGCGATCATTCGCTTTTACCGCCGGCGAGATCAGCCGGACGAATCCGGTCTGGCGGCGATTTTCGGGATTTTTAGCCTGGTTCTTCTGGGAAAAGTGTTTCTGTATGCCCGGATCATCCACTACGGCTGCTGGCTGGCGATGCCGGCGACGATGCTGCTGGTGATCGCGCTGTTCGGCTGGGCGCCGGCGGGGTTGCGGCGGATCGGCGGGTGCGCGGGCGTGTTCGTCGCGGGGATCGGCGGAACGTGGACGGTTGTCCTGCTCGTGCACCTGGCGATCACGCATACGGCCATGAAACAGCTGACCGTTTCCGTCGGAACCGGGCCGGATCAATTCTGGGCGGACCGGATCCGCGGCGATTGCGTGAACAAGGCGCTGCTGGCGGCGGAACAGATCATCCCGGCGGACAAATCGCTGGCGTGTTTCCCGGAGGGGATCACGATCAATTACCTGGCCCGGCTGCGCACGGCGACGGGGTACGTCAACTTCAACCCACCGGATTTGCTGCTGTTCGGGGAGGACCGAATGCTGGAGGCTTTGAAGGATTCGCCGCCGGATTACGTTTTCCTGGTTCACAAGGATACGAGCGAGTTCGGCGAGAGATTTTTCGGGCGGGATTACGGGCGGAAGATTTTCGCGTGGATCGAGGAGAACTACCAGGAACAGCCGCTGCCGATGCTCGATCTGGGCGCCGAGCCGCTGCGGGACGAGCACTTCGGCATTCGGCTGCTGATTCCGCGGCGGCCGGGAGAGGGGCAGCGGCGGTTGATCTACGGGCCACCGGAAGCGGCGCCGGCGGATTCGACGGCGTCGCGGGAATAAATGAATATGGTGTATCCGGCCACGGCGACGGGCGCCTTGGCCTGCAACGCCTTGCCATATCGCAAGCCGATCCAGGTGCGTTCATTGCGATTTGTGGCGGGGTCCCAGCGGGTTACGATGCGCGCCTTCAAACCGTCGAGAAAGTAGCTGCTGACGGCGACATACTCCGCGTCGCTGCGTTGGATAATCGGAGTGTAATGAATGCCATAGGCGGCCGGATCGACCAAGCCGAAATAGGTCAGCGTGACGTCGGAGACCTGGTTGTCCTGCATCCAATGGCGCAAGTCGATGAGGCCCTGGCCCCAGTCGAAATCGGAATCGCTGAGCAGCCTCCAGCCGTTGGACGGCCCCCCCACCGCGAAATTGACGAAGGTGAGGAACCGGGGACAAACCCAGAGGGTTTCGACGGCCAAGAGGCCCAGCAGGGCATCGCGGAGATAGGGAAGAAACGATCGGGTTTTGGCGGGGTTTCGGCGATCGACGGACCAAATCCGGGAAATGAGGATGAATGCCAGGGGAAAGGCCGGCAGGAGATAGCGCGTGCCGATATTCAGGTCTCCCACGGCGATGACGCCGAGGAGAAAGAAGGCCAGGGCGAGGAAGACGCTCCATTCGCCGGCGCGTCTGGCGGGCGGCGGGCGGCCGCGGGAACCGAGCTTTGACGCCACGGCGGCGGCGAGCAACAGGAGCATCGCGACGGGGAGTTTGCAGAGGAGGGCGGCGGGGAAATAGTACCAGCGCGAACCCAGATAGACATCGCCGAAAAGAAAGGCCTCGTAACCGGGTTGGGAATCGAATTTCTGGGCGTCGATGCCGAGCAGGAGCAAGCGAGGAAGCGGCGAGGGGAAGCCTGCCGGCAGTTCCTGCCGGAGACGCTGGAGAAAATCAGAGTCGAAGGTGAAGGAGGCGAGGGGACGGGCGGTGCCGCGGAAGGCGTAGATCGCGTTGAGCAGGAGGAGGGTGGCGAGGCCGAGGGCGCCCCAGGCGGCGGGGAGGAGCCAGCGTCGGCGGGGATTGCGCCAGGGGACGAAGGGAAGCGACATCGCGAGCATCATGGGCCAGAGCAGGACGGCGGAGAACTTGCAAAGATGGGCCGCCAGCAAAGCGGCGCAGAGGAGCATCCAGCGGCGGAGCGAGGGGGAGCGGCAGAACCTCCACCAGAGCCAGCAGGAGAGGAGCATGGCGGCGGCGGTGCCGACGTCCGTGGTGACGAGCGCGCCGTGGGCCAGGACGGTGGGATTGAGGCAATACATGGCACAGGCGGGCATGGCGCTGCGCCAGCCGTAGAGGCGGTTGGTCCAGCGGTAGGTGATCCAGCCGGCAAAACAGGAGATGGGGATCATCCCCAGCCGGGCCAGGAGCAACAGGAACGGGAAGCGGGAGAAGTTGGCGGCGACGAAAGCGTCGGCGTAAAGCCAATGGCGCTCGACGATGGGCCGCTGGTCCACCTGAGCGGTGGATGGGGCGTGGGCGCCGGCGAGAACGGCGGGGACGGCGGCCCAAAGCCGCAAGAGGGGCGGGCTGAGGCTGTAGACGGAAAGATCGTGATGGGTCCAGTACTCGACACCGGCGGCAAGGTGGGCAGGCTCATCGAACGTCGCCGAATTGCCCGCCGCCGAATAAGCCAAGAGCGCCGCGTGCGCCGCCAGAAGCGTTGCACAGGCGATTGTGGACAACCGTCTTCTATCTATCCGAACCTCACTTGTTGGTGCTGCTGGTCAGGAGGGGGAAGTTCTTGGCTTCGATCTCCTTGTTGATGAGGATCGTGGGCTTGATCAGGATCAACAGAACCTGTTCATCGTTGGACTCGGAGGAATTGGTGGTGAGGCGTTTGAGGAAGGGAATCTTGGAAAGTCCCGGGACTCCGGCCTCAAGATTGATTTCGCCGGCGACGGTGACGCCGCCGAGCATGAGCGTTCCGCCGTCGGGAATGGTGACGCGCGTTCGGACCTCGGTCCTTAATTCGGTGGCCTCCTGAATGCTCAGGGTGGGGGCGACGAATCCGCCGGTGCCGATGACGGTAGTCCCGGTGGTATTGGGGGTGGTCGTCCCGCCGCCGGAGACTTCGAAGGTGTAGGTGTTGAATCCGAGGAAGGAGTCGAGTTGGGGATCGACGTCGAGGGTGACGTATTTGCGATCGGCGCTGACGAGAGCGCGTTCGATGACCAACTGCACGCCGTCGGTGGCGTCCTGGACGACGGGCGCCGCAATGGCGGCCCCGGTGGCCACGGAGACGTTCAGGCTTGCAACGTAGGGAATGTACTCGATCTGGTACATCGTGGCGCCCTGGCCGTTCTGAAGCGTCACGCGTGGAGCGTGAACGACGCTGAGCCGAGAGGACGCCTCCACGGCGCTGACGATCAGACCGACCTCGAAGTCGTCAAGATAGCTTCCGCTGATGCCCAAGCCCCTAATGGGATTGGTTCCAATGGAGCCGGGCAGGCCGGTGGACGGAGTGGCTGTAAAGCCGGAAGTCCCATTGGTGATCGTGATGGGGGAGAAACGGTTGGGGTTCTTGGAGTTAATCGTGAGGCTCAGGTTGACGCCGACGCTGTCAAGAAAGTGCCGGGACACCGACAGGAACCGTGCCTCGATGGAAACCTGCACGGCCTGGGCTTCGCGAAGCTGAGTCAAGAGATTGGCGATCTTGTCGTGAACCTCGGAGGTCTGGGTAATGATCAGTTGATTGTTGAAGTCGTCGATCTGGCCGTAGCCGTTGGGATCGTTGTCCTTCCAGGAACTGAACTCGACGGTGCTCTCGATTTTTTTCTTGATGTCGAGCAGTTGCTGCTGACGGGTGGAGGTGTTGTTCTGTCCCTGGCTGTTTTGGGTCAGGGTGCTGGAGCCGCCGCCGCCGCCGCTGCCGGCAATCTGCGCGGAGCCGCCGGAGAGGTTCGAAATCGTCGGGTCGAAATTCGGATTGATGAGCAGATCGGTGATGTCGTAAACGCGGGTGACGACGACCTTGTTCAGTTCATCGGCGGTGGAGACGGTGATGACGCCTTCGTCGATGGTGTAAGCCAGTTTGCCGGCGCCGGCCTCCTGAAGAATGATGTCGAGCACTTTGGAGAACTTGACGTCGCGGAGGGTGACGGAAACCTGGGTGGACTGCTTGTCGATGCCGGCGGCCTCGAGCGCTTTCCAGTTGACGAGGATGTTGGCGCCGGTGATGTCGCGCAGGAAGTCGATGGCGTCGCTGAGGGCCACCTGCGGAAGCTGCACGCTGGGCAGGCGCTTATCAAGGAGCACTTGCACGGCCTGGTCTTCCTTGCTGACGTTGCTGTTTTTGGCCTCGGCGTCGCGCAGGGTGGAAATATCCGGCCAGTTTTCCGGGAAGCGGAAAATATCGCCGTAAGGGATCTGGGCTTCATCCACCTGGTTCAGAGTCCGCTCCAGGTTGTAATCGAACTCTTCGCGATAATGCCGCTGTTCCTGGATGATGGCCTTGTCCTCGACGAACTGGCGAATGCCGAGGGCATAGTCATTTTGGGGATCGATGGTGAGGATTTGGTCGAGGACGCCGAGGGCGGCGGCATAATTCTGCTGCTCGATCTGGGCGCGTGAAAGCTTGATATAAGCCGCGACGGCCGCTTCCCGCCGATGGCGGTCCTGTTCCTCGGTGATTTCCTGTTGCCTGGCGGCGCTGACGGCCCGCTCCGAGGCCGCGCGGCGTTCATAGGCCGCCTTGGCCTGATTCAGAGCGAGCGTGGCCCGTTGGATGGCCGCGTCTTTTTGGCGCAGGTCTTCGGCATTGAAGATGGTGGGGTCTTCATCCCTGGCGGCCTGTGCGGTGGCGATGTCGTTTTCGGCCTGTGCGAACTGATTGGCGGCGGTGTCGGCGCGAGCTTGATCGATGGCGGTGCTGAACTTGTAGTTGATGGCCTCGATGGCGACCCTGATCTGCTGCTCGGTGCGGGTGAGGGTGACGCCGCCCTGATTGGGCGCACGGCCGGTTTTGGCCAGCAGACGGTCGCGGCCCTGGACGGCCTGCGAATTGGTCGGGTCGAGGTCCACGGCCTGGGTGTAATCGCTCAGTGCTTCCTGATCGTTGCCGGCCGATTCCGCCTTCTTTCCAAGGTCGACCAGACCCTGGGCCTTGTAAACGCGCTGCTGCTCGGCCAGGCGATCAATCTCCGCCTGGTGTGCAAGCTGCTCAGAGGAGGATCCGCCCGAAGTGGATTGCGTGGAGACGGAATCGCTCGCCAGAGCGACGGTCTGGGCCGGCGGGTTGGCGGTCGCGGCAACGGCGCCGGCCTGGGCCTGGTTCTGGGAGGCATCGGCTTCGTCCATCCGCTTGAGGTAATCCGAGGGAGAAAGGCCCTCAAGATCACTCGGCTGGAATCCAAGATCCCGCGCCTTGGTGAAATCCGCGCGGGCGCCGTCCATGTCGCCGTCACGATATTCCTGGCGGGCGCGATCGTAAGCGTCGCGGCCGTCGGTGTTGGCCTTGGTGACGTATTTGCGCTCGCCCGCGTCCATCTTGCCGAGATACTCGGCGGGGCTGGCTTCCAGGAATCCTCCGGTGAAGCCCAACTGCTGGGCTTTGAGGAAATCCGCGCGCGCCTGCTGCCATAGGCCGCTACGATATTCGCTCACGGCCTGGCGGTAGGCGGCCTTGCCGTCCGGGGAAACGTTCGCCTGCGTCACCGCCAGATGCGACAACTCCTGTTGGGCGGCCTGGCGAGTTCCGGCATCGGCGCGGGGATTGTTCAACACGGCGTTGTAATGGGCTTGGGCGTCGGCAATGTGGTTGGCCTTGCGCGACTCATCTCCGCGGGCCAGTTCCGTGCGGGCATCGCGCCGCTGCGTCGCCGCCTCGTTGGCCTTCGACAAAATGCTGACCCATGTCTGGCGGTCCTGGTCGCTAAGCGATTGGACGCTGACTTCCTGGAGGGTGGCGACGGATTCTTCGTACTGTCCCTGGTTGTATTGGTCGATTCCGAGCTTCAAGAGATCGGCATTGGACGGGGTCGCCCGCGAATCTGGGGAACCTGAGCCGCCGGTCGATGGGTCAGCGTAGAGCCGGCTGAAAGTTGAAAGCCCCGAAGGCAGCGCCATGGATGCCGCCGCCGCCAAACCGAAGCACGCCAATTTCTTGCGACGAATCATGACGGTAGACCTGCTTTCACGACGGACAAAATCTCCAGTGGAATGATGGTTCAAAGCGCTGGGCTGAGCCGTGGGATCGAACAACACGTGATCCTCCTCAATTGATGACACCTTGCGACTCGCTGGCTGGATACGTAAGGCATGCAAAGGTAAGACGTTGCGTGAAAGACGCCTGTGCCTGACAACCCTCGATACGGAAGGCGAAGCCGTCCGTGACGGCCCTCCATTTTGGTCTGGGCGCAGGCACTGACTTTGGCGCCAAGACCAAGCAAAGTGAGTCTAAACAAAGACTAGCAGCGATGCAAATAAAATTGAGCCTCTCAACGTCAGCCACGGCGTCAACCAGATGCCCCGGCGCATATTCTGCGCCCTTCGCAGGGGTGCACGGGTCGGGTTCTTTAGAATCGTCTTATCAGGGGGGGATTCAGCACTTTTCTCGGGCGGGCGGGTTATTACCCAAGGCCATCGCATTTGAGCGTGCGGTTTTCGTTCAAGGGTTCAAGGGTTCAAGGGTTCAAGGGAAAACGTTCACTTTGAACCCTTGAACCCTTGAACACCATCGCCCAATGCGATGGCTCTGAGTCATTCCCACTCAATCGTCGCCGGGGGCTTGGAACTGATGTCGTAAACGACCCGGTTCACACCGCGCACCTCGTTGATGATTCGATTGCTCATCTGTGCCAGAACGTCGAAGGGAATCCTGGCCCAATCGGCGGTCATGAAATCCTGGCTCTCGATGGCCCGAATCGCGATCACCCCGTCATAGCTGCGAGCATCGCCCATCACCCCCACCGTGCCGATGGGGAGGTAAACGGCAAAGACCTGGGCGGTCTTGCGGTAAAGATTGGCCGCGATCAACTCCTCAAGGACAATCTCATCGGCGTCGCGGAGGATTCGCAAGGTCTCGGCGGTGATCTTGCCGATCGTCCGCACGGCAAGCCCCGGACCAGGGAACGGATGCCGCCAGACAATCGATTCCGGCAAACCCAGGACCTCCCCCACCTGCCGGACCTCGTCCTTGAACAAATCCCTCAGCGGCTCGACAAGTTCGAAGCCCAATTGCTCCGGCAACCCGCCGACGTTGTGATGCAGCTTGATGTTGGCGGCGGTGCCGGCATATCCGTGGCCGCTCTCAATGACGTCCGGATAAAGCGTGCCCTGGGCCAGGAAACGCGCGCCCTGGATCGATTGCGCCCCGCGCTTGAATGCTTCGATGAACTCGCGGCCAATGATCTTGCGCTTCTGCTGCGGATCGGTCACGTCCTCCAAGGCCGAGAGAAACTGGCCGGAGGCATCGAGCGTTTTCAGATTGATCTTGAAGTGATCGCCAAACGTGGCTTCGACCAGTTGCCGCTCGTTCTTCCGGAGCAATCCGTTGTCGACGAAGATGCAGGTGAGTTGATCGCCGATGGCCTTGTGCAACAGGGCGGCGACGACGGAGCTGTCCACGCCGCCGGATAGGCCGCAGATCACCTTGCCGTCGCCCACCTGTCGGCGAATGCGCGCGATTGCCTGCTCGACGAAGTTGCCCATCGTCCAGGTGCCGGCGCATTGGCAGATTTCGTAAAGGAAATTCTGGAAAATCTGCTCGCCCCGCGGGGTGTGCGTCACCTCGGGATGAAACTGGACGCCGTAGAACGGCCGGCTGACGTGGCGGGCGGCGGCGAAGCAGCAGGTCGGCGTCGTGGCGAGGGCGACGAAATCGGCGGTCAATTCGTTCACCTGGTCGCCATGGCTCATCCAAACGGTGGTGTCTTGGGGCAACCCGCGCAGGAGCGGATCGTCGGCCACGATGTGCAGCCGGACCCGGCCAAATTCCCGAGCCTTGGCCGGCTTCACCTGTCCGCCGAGAATCTGGCAACCCAATTGCATCCCGTAACAAATCCCCAAAATCGGCACGCCGAGATCGAAAATCTTGGGATCACACCGGGGGGCGTTCGGCTCATACACGCTGCTCGGGCCGCCGGAGAGAATGATGCCCTTGGGATTGCGTTTTTTGAGCTCCTCAGCGGGAATGTCCGGCCGGACCAATTCGCTGTAAACACCCTTTTCGCGCACCCGGCGGGCGATGAGCTGGGCGTATTGCGCTCCGAAATCAAGAATGGGAATGAACTGGTCGTGAGGCATTGGGAAGTAATAGCGGGGGAAGGGGGATGTGGCAAGGGGAGGGTTCAAGGGTTCAAGGGTTCAAGGGTTCAAGGGTTTAAGGGTTCAAGGGTTCAAGGGTTCAAGGGTTCAAGGGTTCAAGGGTTCAAGGGTTCAAGGGTTCAAGGGTTCAAGGGTTTAAGGGTTCAAGGGCTTTGGGGGGGCTTGGGAAGATACTGGTTTAGCATGGATTGGAATTCCTTGGATAGGCCCGGAGGGGTGTATTTGGGGCCGCGTAATGGGGAACGGCGAAGATAGGCGATCAAATTGCTTAACATCGCGCTGATGCGACGACAGTCGCCGTTGAGACGGGCGGAGGCTTGAGGATCGATGTATTTCTGGTCGGCGGCGATCATTAGTTGGGCGCGAATCTCGCCGCACGATCCCTTGGCAATGTAGAGAAACTGGATGAGTTCGACGTTGCCGCCGCGCTCGAAACCCTCGGCGATGTTGGAGAGGATGGAGACGGCGGCGCGGCGAATTTGATCGACTAGTCCCCGGTCGCGGCGGAAATCCGGCTGGCGAGTGAGTTGGTAAACCTCATTGACCAGTTGGCGCGATCGCTTAAAAACGGCCATATCCTCAAATGTCTTGGCCGGCTCGCCCATAGGCAATCCTCATCCCTTGAACTCTTGAACCTTTGAACTCTTGAACCTGCCGCCGCTGCGGAATCAATCGTAATCGTCGGGGATGGAATCGAGATCGCGATGACTTCGCGGGCGGATTACCGGCTGCGGGGCGACGGGTTCGTCCTGGACGAGATGATGGTCGGCCGAACCGGTTGGCGTGAGGGTGGGCTCCTCGCGGGCGCGGGGTTCATCCTGGCGGGGAGTCCGAACGGGCGTGGCGCCGGCGGCGGGCGAGGGCAACGGTGGCGCCGGGGTTTGCTCGGAATCGAGGCGGCGGCCGCGACGGCGCCGGCCGCCGCGACGGCGGCGACGGCGAGGTGCGCCCTCGGCAGCGGCGGGGAATTGCTCGGCGGGGAATTTCTCGTTGCCGGGTTCGGGCGCAATTTCATCCGGGGGCAAATCGGCGGGTCCTTCGATTTCGCCATGGGCGTCGGAGACGGATTGGTCGGCGGGAGGTGCGGGGAGCGGAGGTTTGTTTTGGAAATCGGGGCGGCCTCTTCCGCGTCCCCGGCCGCGGCGGCCACGTCGGCGGCGGCGTCCGGCGGGTGGTTGCTCGTCGCCGGAATCGCCGGGGCGTTGAGGGGATTCCGAAATCTCGATGGTTTCCTCACGAGCGATTTCGCCGGTGACGGCTTCGGCGGGCGGGACCGGCTGGTCGTCGGTCTGGGAATGGGCGGCATCGGATTCGGAATCATCCGCGGAGGCTTTGCCTTCCGCTACGGCCTGATCGCGGCGATCGAGTTCCTCCTCGACGTTCTCGATGTCGAATTTGTCTTCGTCGGATTCTTCGGGGAGAGGCTCGGGCGGCCGGCGATAGGGGCGGAGGTCGGGAGCGCGTTGTTGGCGCTGGTCGCGTCGCGGGGGTGGCTGGCGGAAGCGTGCGTCGCGGCCGGGCCGCGGAGCGGGATGCGCCAGGGCCGGCGGGGCCATTCCCAGTTCCTGGAGATAGACGTGGGAGTTGTGGGCGTCGAAAAGCTCGATCCGGGCCTCGTCGAGGGCGACGGTCGTATCGGAGCGGATGACGACTTTTTTATTGAACTGCTCTTCGAGCTTGACGATCTGCGCCCGCTTGCGGTTTTCGAGGTAGAAGGCGACGTCGGGACAGACGGTCATTTCCACGCGGGCGACCTTGAGATCGTTCATGGAAATGGCGAGCCGGCGCATGACGTCGAGGCTCATGCTTTCGGGGGTCTTGACGAGTCCGGCTCCGTGGCAAAAGGGGCAATCGAAATAGATGGAGCGTTTGAGGCTGGGGCGCATGCGCTGGCGGGTGATCTCGATGATGCCGAACTGGCTCATGCGGAGGACCTTGGTCTTGGCGCGGTCCTTCTGGAAATTGACGTGGAGGCGGTTTTCGAGTTCGCGGCGATGTCGTTCGAAGCGGAGGTCGATGAAGTCGCAGATGATGACGCCGCCGAGATCGCGGAGGCGAAGTTGGCGGGGGATTTCATCGGCGGCCTCCATGTCGGTCTTGAAGGCGGTGGTTTCGGCGTCGGCGTGGTCGCGGAACTTGCCGCTGTTGACGTCGATGGCGACGACGGCTTCGGTGCTGTCGATGACCAGGGAACCGCCGGAGGGAAGGGGGACATGGCGGCTGTACATCAGCTCGATTTCGCGTTCGATGCCGTACTTGTGAAACAGGGGGACGGGGCCTTCGTACAGTTCGACCTTGTTTTTGGTGCGAGGATTGGCGAGCTTGATGACCTCCTTGACCTGCTTGGCGACGTCTTTGTCGTCTACGACGATGGAGTCGATGTCGCTGGTGAATACGTCGCGGACGCTGCGGGTGACGAGGTCGCCCTCGGCGTAGAGTTCCATCGGTCCGGGCCCGCTGTCGCGTTTCTTGACGAAAATGGTCCAGAGGCGGGTGAGATAGGTGAGGTCGCGCTGGATTTCGGTTTTGCTTCTGGCGACGCCGGCGGTGCGAATGATGAACCCGACGTCCTTGGGAGGCTTGAGGGAATCGAGAATCTGGCGGAGCCGGCGGCGTTCCTCATCGTCCTCGATTTTGCGGGAGACGCCCATCTTGGCCATGCCGGGCATCATCACCAGGATTCGTCCGGGGATGGAGAGATAGGTGGTGAGGGTGGGTCCCTTGGTGCCGATGCCTTCCTTGATGATCTGGACGATGATTTCATCGCCGCGGCGAAGGCAGCGTTGGATGGGAGGGCGGTCGCGGCGGGAGATTTTGCGGCCGACGCTTTCCTGCATGTCGGAGCCGGCGCGGCCGAAATAACTGGGCATCAGGTCGGAGATATGGAGGAAGCCGTTTCGGCCGAGTCCGAAGTCGATGAAGGCGGCCTGAATGGAGGGTTCGACGTTGGAGACTCGGCCCTTGTAAATATTTCCGACGTGACTGGTAGCGCTGGCGCGCTCGACGTAAATTTCTTCGAGCCTTGCGTCTTCGACCAGGGCGATTCGGCATTCCTCGCCCTGGGAGACGTTGATCAACATTTCTTTTGCCACTCTAGAGGGCCTCCGGATCGATTTTCTGTGTTTCGTCGCGCAGGTAATGCATGACCTGCCGTTCGCTGTCGAAGCTCATAACCCTTCGAGCCACCTGCCTGGCATGCTCCATGGTGGTGGATCGGATGAGTTTTTTGACTTCCGGGATATCGGGCGAGTTCATGCTGAACGTCGTCAACCCGAGTCCCAGGAGAAGCAGAGTGTACAGGGGTTCGCCCGCCATTTCACCACACATGCTCACGCCGATGCTTCGGGAGCCCTTGCGGATGACGTCGCGGACGAGTCCGAGGACGGCGGGATGGCCGGGACAGAAGAGTCCGGCGACCTTCTCGTTGGTGCGGTCGACGGCCAGGGTGTACTGGATGAGGTCGTTGGTGCCGATGGAGAAGAAATTGACTTCCTTGGCGAATTTTTCGGCCATGAGGGCGGCGGAGGGGACTTCGATCATCATTCCGATGGGAATATAGCGGTTATAGGAGACGCCTTCGTCCTCGAGCTCTTCCATGACGTCGTTGAGGAGCATTTTGGCCTGTCGCAGTTCCATGAGGGTGGTGATCATGGGGAACATGACGCGGACGTCGCCGAGCACGCTGGAGCGCATGATGGCACGGAGTTGGCGTTTGAACATGGGAATGTCGTGCAGGCACATGCGGATGGAGCGGTCACCGAGGAAGGGATTGCGTTCGGGATTGTGGAACTTGGACTGGGTGTATTTGTCGGCGCCCAAATCAAGGGTGCGGATGACGAGGGGTCGATTTTTGAGCCGCAGCAAGGCGTCGGCGTAGGCGCCGTAATGTTCCTCCTCGCTGGGTTCGTGATCGCTGGCGAGATAGAGGAATTCGGTGCGGTAAAGTCCGACGCCCTCGGCGCCGCGTTTGAGGGCGTCGTCCACCTCGTTGGGGAATTCGATGTTGGCCATGAGGCTGATGAGGTGGCCGTCGAGGGTTTGAGCGGGCAATTCCTGGAGGGTGGCGCGTTCGCTTTCGATTTTGAGACGGCGAATCTCGGCGCCGCGATTTTCCTCGAGGATCTGGGGGTCGGGGTTGATGATGACGATGCCGTGATTGCCGTCGATGATGACCAGATCGCCGGCGGAGACGTCGGAGGTGATGTCGGTGAGCCCGACGACGGCGGGAATTCCCATGGATCGAGCGACGATGGCGGTATGGCTGGTTCGGCCGCCGGCGTCGGTGGCGAATCCCTTGACGTGGCGCCGGTCGAGGGAAGCGGCCTGGCTGGGGAGGAGATCGTGGGCGATGATGACGACGTCGCTGGTGAGATGGGACAGATCGAGGCGGTGCTGGCCGAGGAGGCGTTGGAGCAATTGGCGTTCGATGTCGTGAATGTCCTTGACCCGCTCGGCGAGATAGCGGTCGCTCATGGTGGAGAAGACGGCGGCGAATTTTTTCATGACGACGCCGACGGCATACTCGGCGGTGCTGA
>JBEKKC010000075.1:0-23028 GCA_050010915.1 Tepidisphaeraceae bacterium
AGCGAACTCGGTTGGGATTGGCTGGACATGCAGAGCGAGCTCGCCGCTTTGCTTGGTCGCAAGATCGATCTCGTGTTCAAGGATGGATTGCGCAATCCATACCGCCGGCGCGAGATACTTCGCACTCGCCGGGTTCTTTATGCCGCATAAGCAGCGGGACGTCTCGTTTGTATACGACATGCTCGACTCGGCTCGTTCGGTGCGGAGCATGGTAGCGGCAATCCCGTTTCAGGGATTTATACAGGACCGCAAGCTTTACCGTGCCGTGGAACGCGAGATTGAGATCATCGGCGAAGCCGCCAATCGCGTTTCGAATGACCTGAAAAATGCGCACCCGGAAGTCCCATGGGAAAAAATTGTCGGCACTCGTCATCGATTGGCCCACGAATACGATGAAATCCAACTGGCAATCGTTTATCGAATCGCGACGGTTCACATGAATGAGTTGATTCCGCAATTGGAACAGATTCTCACGGCCTTGCCCCCGGGCGGATGAGTCGATCGCGAGTCTTGGTCATTCGAATTTGATTCGCCATTCCAGTTTCACGGTCTGGCCCGACGCCACGCTCCGCGACGCGGCCAACGAAATGATCCTGCACGATGTCGGCCGGCTGGTCGTCGCCGATCCCGCCAACCCGCGCAGGGCGATTGGCATCATCACTCGCAGCGATCTTCTGCGTGCCCAGCGTCGCGTCCTGGACGACATGATCCCCGCCGCGCCCGCCGTTACCTGGCGCCGCCGAAAGCCGCCGGCGAGCGAGCGCATGACTGAATCGGCGGGGGCGGCGTTTCCGTGCGCGCCTGGTAGAATAGGGGCCGATGGCAAATGCCGGCCCTAAGACGCCGCTCGGAGCTATCGCAACTATTGGTCTCGTATTAGTTTTTTTCTGGCTGCGAAAAGGGGTCAAAAAAATTCTGGATGCCGTGCATGCCAGAGGATTGAATCCACCGCCCGTGTTCGTCTGGTTTTCGATTGCTTTAATAATCGTACTGCTGTTGAGCTTTCTATCTTTAATAATCCTTCTCGCGGAAGGGAATTCAAATTAGGGTAACAATATACTTGACTCAGGTAAATTTCCTGCTAGAATATAGCCATGGAAACGAAAAATACTGAATCGGTCAAGTATCCCAAGACGCTGGTCGGAGCCATTCGCCAATTCTCCGATCTTGATTATGCCACGATGTTCTTTGCTGCGATGCGCTGGCCGGATGGCGTCCGTTGCCCGCACTGCGGATCGGCGAACGTTGATTACATTGCCCACCGCCGCGTATGGGAATGTCGTAGCAGCCATTCGCGGAAACAGTTTTCCGTGAAAATTGGGACGATCTTTGAGGAATGCCGTCTCTCCATCGACAAATGCCTCATCGCGGTTTGGCTTGAAGTCAACGCGAAAAACTCCATCAGCAGCTATGAAATCGCGCGTTCGTTGGGCGTGACGCAAAAGACCGGATGGTTTTTACTCCATCGCATTCGTCATGCCCTTCACGTCGGATCGTTCGACACGAAGCTTCAGGGCGTCATCGAGGCGGATGAGACTTTCGTGGGTGGTCTGGCCAAAAACATGCACAAGAAACAGCGTGAAGCGAAGATCAAAGGCACCGGCAGTAGCACCAAGACGGCCGTTATGGGATTGCTCGCCCGTCACGATGGGAAAAAGCACAGTACGATCCGCGCCGAAGTGCTGCCGAACGTCCAGCGCGCCACGTTGCACGATGTAATCCATCGCAATGTCGAGCCCGGTTCGACCGTCTACACCGATGCGTGGAAGGCTTATAGGCAAATGGACCCGATTTTCTTGCACGATTTCGTTGACCACGCCGAAGCCTACGTTAAGGGCGCAGTTCACACGAACGGGCTAGAAAATTTCTGGGCACTCTTCAAACGGTGCATCAAGGGCACGCACGTTTCGGTTGAACCCTTCCACCTTTTCCGCTACGTGGACTCGGAAGCCTACAGATTTAACAATCGGGAAACCGATGATTCTGGCAGGTTTATCAGTGTTTTTCAAAATGTGTCCGGCAAACGACTGGATTATCGGACTCTGATCGGCAAAAATATCTCGGAGCCGCTCTCATAAAGCGGCAAATGCGGCAAATGCGGCAAAGGTAGGTTGATTGCCAACACCCAAGCAGGAAATAACCGTCAAACTTGATGGAACCAATAATGTTCTGCGCCCTGAATCTGTCGCGTCCGTAATTGAAAATCTGGTTGAATTATTAAAATCCATTGATGCCCAAATGTGGAGGGTGGGCAAGCCGCGATATCGCTGGCGAATTTCTCGTGCGTCGATGTCCAGTCCATTTTCGATTACATTTGAGGCCATGCTAGCTGTACCGAACGGCCCAGATGCAGACGTAGTCGGCAGCCTCCGAATTGGGCTCCAAGAGCTTGATACGGATAATCCCCAAAAACGTCCAAAATACTTTTCGGATTCCGATTTAGAAAGAGCAAAGAAAATCGTTTCTGTATATCGTGACGGAATCGGAAACATAATCTTGGAGTTGCCGCAACAAAGGAGAATCAGCCCAACGCTTAGGATTGCGCACAGTGCCGATTCTCTCATTCGTCGTGCTGCAACAACGCCAAGCGAGTCGTATGGTTCCGTCGAAGGAATTCTGCGCCGCGTAACGGTTGATGACCGCGAAGATCACGAGAAATCGGAAATACAGATAATTGATCGGTTGACGGAGCAACTGGTCGAATGCAAGCTTGGCGCGACCACTGCGGAAGAATTGGCCACACACATCAGAAAGCGCGTGATCCTATTCGGGCGCGTTAGATATGCGTCTCCCGGAATTCCTACCCACATCGACGTTGAGAGCTATCGCACAATCAACGATTCCGACATTCCGTCCCTAGAGGAAATCCAAAACCTGAATCTAAACATAACGAACAACAAAGACCCGGCTGAATTCATCGAAGATTTAAGGGACTCGGAAGGATAACGTGGCCAAAACCCGGATAGCTTTGGATTCGAGCGTAATCCTTGATGCTGTTGAACAAAATCCTCCATGGTGGAAGGATGTCGAACCGATTTACGATGATGCCGCTGCCGGACGGTTGGAAATCATCGTTTCAGAGATATCCGTCGCCGAATGTTGTAGGCTGAAGTCTCTTTTGGCGTCGGGGGTTCCGCTCAGTGTGGCAATGGGTAAATTGCGGAAATGTTTCAATAATGCGTTCATTATCCGCGCGCCGGTTACGCAAATCGAATCCGAAATGGCTGCCGAGATATGCAGGGACCACAACCTGGAGACCTGTGATGCGATAATTGTCGCTACGGCATGCGTTCACAAATGCGAGGCCTTATATACGCGAGATGGGACCAAAAAACGGAAACCCAATAGGGTTAGTCCTCTCAAATGCGATGGCAAAATCGGGAATCCGGCTCTTCCGATCTTACGGCCCAGCGGTTATAAAACGGGGCCGCTATTTGCGCCGAAATCCTGAAAGCCAAAAACGCGCGCCGGTAGCTCAAGTGGATAGAGCGGCGGATTGCTTGGTGGCACTCGCGAGTGTCCCCAACAATCCGCCGGTTGCGGGTTCGAGTCCCCTCCGGCGTTTTTAGGAGAAATTATGCCTCCCAAATCATCATCGCTTGGCAAACCGCATCTAGGCCCGGAAGACTTCAACGAAGGCCCGGCAGCGGCAGAGCGATTCCGGTCTGCCGTGGGCCATCTGGCGGCGTTGCCGAAGTCAGCGATTCCCAATGGCCACGTCCACCCGAAAGCTAAGCATCGCAAGAAAAAATAGGCACCAATAACACGGATAGCCAAATGGACCTCGAAACATTCGTATCGCAATCCCTTTTACAAATCGTCGCTGGCGTCCGAAAGGCACAGGAGAAATTCGCGAACAATCCCGCCGGAGCCAAAATTAACCCACGCGGGACAACGGCGCTTGGCCATACTGAATTAGGAAGAAAGGCCCCTCACGAAATGCACACAAAACTCCCGGTTCATCAAATGGAATTTGATATCGCCTTGACCACCGTTGATTCATCCGAAGGAACGGGCAGCGCGGGGCTTCGCATCATGGCAATAGGCATCGGCGGAGAATTGGCATCAAGAAACGAGGCATCGTCGGTAAGCCGGGTGAAATTCTCTGTGCCTATCGTATGGCCCGACCCAGACACGATCCCGCGCCAAAACCAGCCAACCTGAGTCAAGTATATTGTTACCCAAATTAGGACGCTATCCGGCAGGCGCGGCAAACCGGCTCCGCTGGACGCCGCAGTCCAACTCGCCATACAATCACCCGTTCGTTCGAAAAGGAGCAATGATTATGAGCATGTGGGGTCCGAACATGACCGGCAGGCCGTATCCGCTGGATTATTCCGCCGGCACGCGCGACAGCGCGACCATCCACTTTTTCAACGCCGTTTACGCATGGATGGCCGTGGGATTGGC
This sequence comes from Tepidisphaeraceae bacterium, assembly GCA_050010915.1. Lineage (GTDB taxonomy): Bacteria > Planctomycetota > Phycisphaerae > Tepidisphaerales > Tepidisphaeraceae > PALSA-1353. The sequence continues at coordinate 4,411 of JBEKKC010000075.1, forward strand.
CGTGACCGCCTCGGTCGCATGGCTGGTTTTCAGTCATCGCGACGCCATGGCCGCCGTGTTCACTCCCGGTGCCATGATCGGAATATTCGTCATTCAGATCGTTTTGGTGCTGGTTATTTCCGCGGCGGTCCGAAGCATCAGCGCCCCCCTGGCCACCGGACTGTTCGTGATCTACGCCGCGCTCAACGGCCTGTTGTTCTCCAGCATATTTTGGATGTACACGTTGACCAGCATTGCCGGCACGTTCGGCGCCTGCGCCGCCATGTTCGCGGTGATGAGCCTCTACGGAATGTTCACCAAAACCGACCTCACGACCATGGGCAAAATCCTGTTCATGGCCCTGATCGGCCTGATCGTCGCATCTTTAATCAACCTATTCGTCGCCAGCAGCGGGCTGTATTGGCTGGTCTCTTACGCCGGGGTCATCATCTTTGCTGGATTGACCGCTTATGACACCCAGCGTTTGCGGGGGATCGCCGCCTCGACGCAGGGCGACGCGGCCATGGCCGCGCGTCTTTCGGTCAGCGGCGCGCTGATGCTCTATCTCGATTTCATCAACATGTTCCTGCTTCTTCTGCGATTCATGGGCAAGCGGAAATAATCGAAAGATAATCGCGGTCATTCCTCTTCAAGCTGTTCGATGGCTTGCGGTTTTTCTCCGCGCAGGCCGAATTCGTCCACCGCCACGCGCCGCACCCGCGGTCCGATCCGGCAGAAAATTTCGTAGGGAATCGTCCCGGCCAATTCGGCAATCCGATAGACGCTGGCCGGCGACAGCGGATCGCTGTCCAGCACCGTCACCTCGTCCCCAATCGTCGCCTGCGGCGCGTTTTGAAGATCGATCACCATCAAATCCATGCTGACGCGCCCGGCCACCGGCGCCGGCTGGCCGGCCGCCATCGTGATCCCACGATTCGACAACGATCGCGGATATCCATCGGCATATCCGACCGGGATCAAACCCAGCCGCGTCGGCTTTTCCGCGCTCCACGTCTGGCCGTATCCCACCTGCGTTCCCGCCGCCACCTCGCGGATGGCGATTAGCGGGGCCGTCCATTTCATCGCCGGCCGCAACGGCCGATTCATGTCCGGCCGGCACGTCGGATCGATCCCGTAGATGCTGATCCCCGGACGCACCATGTCCAGATGTGATTGCGGCTGGAAGAATACTCCGCCGGAATTGGCCGCGCTGAAGTGCGGCCGCGATTGCCGCCCGCCCGACAAGCTCGACGTCGCCGCCAAAAATCGCCCCAATTGCTCGCAGTTCAGCGGATTGCCCGGCTCATCCGACGATGCAAAATGCGTCGCAACGCCCAGCAATCGAAGCGCCGGAAGAGACGAAATCTTCTCGACAAGATCGTCCAATCCCGCCAGGTCCACGCCGGCGCGATTCAATCCGGTATTCACCATGATCTGCATATTGGCGCGTTGCCCGCGGTTCTCGGCGATCCTGGCCAAATCCTGCGCCGCCGCCGCCGAGCAGAGCGACAGCACCCACCCATGCCGGGTCGCCGCCTCCAGCCTTGCCCGCTGGCTGCCCAGATAGGCGTTTTCCACCGGCCGCAGGACGATCACCGGCAGATCGCACGCCATCAGCGCCGCCGCCTCGTCCAGGTCCGCCACCGCCAGCGCATCCACCATCGGCGGCTCGGCCTCGCTGTTGGAAAAATTGCACAGCGTATCCACGACGATGTCCGCGCCGTGGCCGTACGCGTCCGCCTTGACCACGGCGCAGATTTTCACGTCCGGCCCAATCGCTTTGCGGATCAATCCGACGTTATGGAGAATCGCCGCGCGGGAGATGAGACATCGCGGCTCGCCCAGGGAGTTCTTCGCGTCCATGCGAACGTCCGTAAAAAGACCGCCGGATCCATCCGGCTGGGAGGGAGTATAACATAAGACATGCCAAAGAGTGAAATGGCTGGTTGACCGGCCAGAAAGTAGATAGCCATCGCTCGATTCCGTGGTAAAATTGAAGGTGATGGTGCTCCGCGTTCCAATCTCGGTCGAGACTGAAGTATCCCTTAAGGCCAGGGCCGCCGCCGCGGGTGTCGATGTGGAAACCTATGCGGCCAGGCAGCTTGAACTTCTCGCCAAGCCTCGGCATTCGCTCAAGGACCTCAGCGGCCCGATCGCCGAGGAATTTGCCCGCAGCGGGATGTCCGATGCCGAACTCAGCGACTTCCTTGAAGCCGAGAAACATGCGATGCGAGCCGAGCGCCGAGCGAAGCACGAGAAATGACCACTCCCGCGCGAGTCGTTTACGACTGCAACATTTTCCTTCAAGCGTTGGCGGCTCCCGAGGGTCCGGCAGGCAAGTGTGTGCAACTTGTTTTTGACGCAAAGGTGAATTTATTCATCTCGCATACGGTCCTTCGAGAATTGCGCGACGTCACCTCTCGTCCCGGAGTCATTCGCAAACTTGGTCTGGTCCCCGATGGGGTTGAGATGTTTCTTACAGCCGTTGAAACTGTCGCCACGTTGCTCGATGGATTTCCAGAGGTATTTAATTACGAGCGGGATCCCGATGACGCTCATTACGTCAATCTGGCTCTTGCCGCAGACGCGAGGCTGATCGTTTCGCGAGATAAAGATTTACTTGACCTGATGGTTTCGGCGGATGCGGACGCTGTCCAATTCCGAACGCGTTTTCCCGACCTCCGCATCACCGACCCGGCGGCGTTTCTCGCCGAAGTCTCCATTACTTGAGAACTATTCGACGCGGCCTAAACAAACGCAGAGGCTGGTCATCCTTCATGCCGAGCGGCCGAACTGCTCGCTATCTTCCCGGAAATCACGCAGCGCGCGATCGAGGATGCGACGAACCTGTTTCTCCAATTCGTCAATATTCTTTCGCTTCCGCGGAAGAGACATCCAGCAAAATTGGATCGTCTGGCGGATGGCATGATCCACATGCGCGGGGCCAAAGAAATCGGCCATCCGTTTGTAGGCTTTTTTGTCGCCCTTGCCGCCTTTGAACGACTCCATCGCCATGTCAGCCTCCCCAGTTACGGGCATCGGAACAAATGAACGAAAGAATTTGAACTCGCGGCTAAATTTTCCTCGCCCCCCGCAACGGGTCCGGTTTCCCCGCCTGTTGAAACGCCGCCTCGCGCGATCGGCAGCCGCGGCAGGTCCAGCAGGCCTCGCTGGTTTCCTCCAGGCAACTCCAGGTCCGCTCGAACGGCGCGGACACCTGAAATCCCACGTCCACCACCTGCCACGGTTCCAATTCCAGCAGGGGGGTCATCAATTCCGTTTCGCCAAGCCCGCACGGCAGTTGGATCATCTCGCTCCATATCTGGCAAAACTCCGAGGCTTGCGCCAATTCATCCGTGCCCGGGCCGACGCGCAGCCCAAAATAAACCGCCGCCGCCTGATGGTGCGCCGCCGATTTCACCGCGACGGCCAGGATCGGCAGAAGCTCCAGCAGTTGCGGAGAGACGTTGGCGGACAATCGCGGATCGGCGGCGATCGAGGCCGAAGTTTGCGTCGGCCCCGACCCCGCCTGCGCGATCGGCACGGAATATTCCCGGTACGGTTTGAAATGCGCCACCTGTTGATCGTACGCCGCTCGCATCCGCCCCGACGCTCCGGGCGCCGTATCGGCAAAGATCATCACCGGCCGATACCGTTGCGACGCCATCGCCGTCACCACCGCGCTATTGATGCTTCCGTTGTTGAGTACAATGGCGAGGTCTTTTGCCATCGGAAATCCTTAAGAAGGGTCATTTGTCATTGGTCATTTGTCATTTGTAAAGGCACTCGCAATCGGCGAGGCAAATGACCAATGACTAATGACAAATGACCAATGACTATTCCATATTTAACAGCACTTTCAACACTCCCGGCCTGCCCGCCAGGTCCAACGCCTCCACGCCTTGCTCAAGACGCATGCGGCGAAAGATCAGGCTGGCGACGTCCACCTGCTTTTCGGCCAACGCCTTGATCGCCTCGCGGAACGGTCCGCACCGGCTGCCGACGACGCTGATTTCGCCGATCACCAGCGGAGCCAGATTCATCGGTTTGCCCACCGCGAACGTGCTCTTCAACACGATCGTTCCCCGCGGGCGCACCATCTGCATCGCCAGCTCGAATCCGGCCGCGCTTCCCGTGCAGTCCACCACCACGTCCTGATCGTGGCGGGGAAGGATGTCCCTGAGCGGCCGGCTGCGAATCTGCCACTTCTCGCACAACGCCAGCTTCTCGGGGTGTTTCCCGATCACCCGAACCGGGCAGTTGGCGTTCCGCAGCACCTGCGCCACCAGCAAACCCAGCTTCCCGTCCCCCAGCACCGTCACCCATTTCCGTCCGCGCGCCGAATCCGCCTTGGCATCCACGTTGATCTGCTTGAGGATTTGGAACGCCGCCGCCAACGGCTCCACGAACACTCCCGAATCGTCATCCACCGTCTTGGGCAGCACGTGCAGATTGACCGACGGCAAACGCAAAAAATCGGCGAACGCGCCGTCGTGCTTCTGGATGCCCAGCACCGTGCGGTTCCGGCAATGCGACGACAGCCCCGACAGGCACAAATCGCAGTGCCCGCAAACGACGTTGATTTCCCCCACGACGCGCTGGCCGACCAGGTCTTTGTCCTTGTTCTCGGTCGAGACCACCTCGCCGACGAATTCATGTCCCAAAACGCCGGAGAACCCCATGTATCCCCGCAGAATTTCCAAATCCGTGGCGCAAATTCCGGCCTGGCGCACCTTCACCAGCGTATCGCCGTCGGTTTGCGCCGGCTCCGGATGCCGCGGCCGGAAACTCACCGATTGATCGAATACCAGTGCTCGCATGTCTCTAAGGTTCCAAGTCACTCCCCAGCGACCAATGACCAATGACAATCCGCTCACGTTCCCGTGGCTGCCAGGTAATTTATCCACGCTTGGGCGTCATAGCGAAAATCCTGACCGGTCAGCAGTTCCAGGCTTTGCCTCGACTGCCACGCCACGCCGAAATCTTCATCGTTCAATTCGTTGATCAGCGCCTGCATCGCCTCGTGGGTGTGATAATTCCGCAGCGCTTCGGCGCAGGCGATGCGCACGTCGGCGCTCGGCTCGACGTTGGCAAGGTGAGCCACCAGCATGGGAATGGCGTCCGGATCGGGGACGTTGCCCAGTGCGTCCGCGGCCTCCAGCCGAATCAGCTCCTGATCGTCCGTCAGGGACTCCACGAACAGCAAGGTATGCCCCTTGGCCCGGCACCGGTTCAGCGCCCGCAACCCCGCCGCCCGCACGGTGTAATCCCCGCCGCTTCGCGCCGCCAGCGTGTATCCCTTCAGGTAAATCCCACTTCGAGCGAACTCAAAATCCGTCAGTCGCAGCATCCCCTCGCGCTGATTGTCCGGCGACGACCTGTCCGCCATCTTCCTCGCCGCGTAGGCCGCGTTGTCATGGGTTACGTAATCGAAGAAATTCACGAACGGCTCGCAAAACAATGCGTCCAGCCCCACCCCGACCGCTTCCAGCGGAGTCTTATACAACGGCACGACGCGGACGTCCTCGCCGGCCAGCCGCTGCTGGTTGTCCAGGATCGCATCTTGATACAGCCCGCGATCGACCGGTCCCGGCGCGGTGGCGTCGGACATGCTGCCTCCGCATCCGCCCAGCGCCGCCGCAATCATCCACGCCAGCCAGCCTAACTTCCGCATCGATCGCCTTTCATCACCAACGGTCCTTGGCCCGGATTTTACCGCGATGACGCCCAGCGCGCCATGGCCGCAAAAAAATATTACCGCGAAGACGCGAAGAGCGCGAAGTTGCGCGAAGTCAGATTGGTATTTCTTCGCGCAACTTCGCGCTCTTCGCGTCTTCGCGGTAAAACTCTTCAGGTTGCGGGCCCAGCAGGGCTGTGCATCTTCGCGGTGAAAAATCCGGTTCATCCGGCTGCCCGCAGCACCACGGGCGCCGAAGGCTCCGGCGCGTCCAGCGGTTTTACCAGCGTCGGAGGCTCGATCTCCATTTCCAGGAACCGCGACGCCAGCATCGCGAACCGTTCCGGATCGTCCGTCACAAACGTCCGCAACGTCCCGGTTGCCGAGGGCGATTCGCCCATCGCCGCCGTATCGTCCGGCGAGCCTACCGGCTCCTCCCACGAACCGACCGGCTCGCGCAACAAGCCCTTCCGCTCCAGCCTTCGCACGACATCTTGGGCACATTGCTCCGCCGAGTCAATCAGCCTCACCTTCGGCCCAATCACTTTGGCGATCGCCCCCTTCAGAAGCGGATAATGCGTGCATCCCAGCACCAGCACGTCCACCTTGCGAAGAATCATGCTCTGTAAATATTGCCGCAACGCCGTCTCCACCAGCGGGTCATCCCCGGTGCGGCCTTCTTCGATCATCGGCACCAGCAGCGGGGTTGGGCGAAGCATCACCCGCGCCAGATTCCGGCGCTGGAAGATCGCCCGCTCGTAAGCCTTGGACCGCACCGTCGCCTCGGTGGCGATCACGCCGATCGCGGGCAGACGCCGCGCGCCAGCCGCCGCCACCGCCGCTCGGGCGCCCGGCTCGATCACCCCGCTGATCGACAATCCCGGAAACTCCCCGGCTATCGTCGACATCGCCAGCGCCGTCGCCGTGTTGCAGGCGATTACCAAGTGCTTCGGATTCATCGGCTCCAGGAACCGCACGATCTGCCGCACGAACCGGCATACCGCCGCCGGCGATTTGTTCCCGTAGGGAAGATGGGCCGTATCCCCAAAATAAATGAGGTCCTCGGCCGGCAAGACGCGGCGCAGGGCGCTCACCACCGTCAGCCCGCCGAGCCCGCTGTCCAGAACGGCGATCGGGTCGGTTTGTTTCATGATGGACCGGCTATTTATCGCAGTGGGTTCAAGGGTTCAAAGGTTCAAGGGTTAAAAAGTTCAAAGGAAAAACGTTCACCTTGAACCCTTGAACCCTTGAACGCCATCACCAACGGCGATGGCCCGGCTATTTATCGGACCTTCGCCCGATTCCGCTTGACATTTTCGCCCCGCAAACGAAAGTGGGTGGTGCCCCATTTTTCCCGGAGGCAATCATGAGCGCAGCACTGGCCGGAAAAAAGATCCTCCTGGTGGACGATGACAGCGACATCCTCGCCAGCATGCAGGCCGCTTTCGAGCCCACCGGCGCGGTCATCGACACCGCCGCCAACGGCAACAAGGCCGTTGAAATCGCGGAAAAAACTCAACCGGACCTGGTGATCCTCGACATGATGCTCCCCGGCCGCAGCGGGTTCATGGTCCTGGAAAAAATCAAGTCGAAGAAGCTCCGCAATGCCAAGCCCTTCGTCATCATGATCACCGGCAACCTGGGTGCCAGGCACAAGCTCTATGCCGAGAGCCAGGGCGTCAGCGAATACTTCACCAAGCCCGTGAAGCTCGACAAGCTGATCGCCACCGCCGAAAAGCTCCTGGCCCCGCCCCCGGCGGCGCCGGCTTAGGCGAAATCTGCATGCAAGAAACAAACCCCCCCGAACCTGATCCCTGGCCCGTGGGCTGGGAATCCCACCGCAACCACGAGATTGTCTATACCGCCCTGAACACCACCCCCGCCCAACGATTCGCCTGGCTCGAGGAAATGCTGGAGTTGCTTCGCCCGCAGATGCCGGAACTGCTGAAAGCCCGCGAAAACGATCCGGACCGGAAGTACAAATAATCTGCGCCAAGAGGTCGGAATGAGCGAATCATGATTCATTTGCGAACCTGTCCAACTTGCGGCTCCCGCGCCCTCAGGCCAGTACATGGCAGCGCCGTATTCCGCGTCAAACGCCGACCGATCAGGGTGCCCGACCTTGATTACCTCCAATGCGACGTGTGCGGCGAGCAATTATTCGACTCCGAAGCCAACCGCATAATTGACGCGTTTTCCGCAAGCCAACTCCATCACCCTTCGCGCTGTAAGTCGGCGTAACTGCCGCCTACGGGCGGCTTTTTTCGTGCGCGGGTGGTGGAATACTCGCATGACAGAATGCGCAAACTGCGGGCGGAAGATCGGCAACCTGGAATCGCCCCAGATTTGGCAGGGTCACACCGTCTGCACGGAATGCCTTGAACGGCTATCCGTCGCCCAGGTACCGCCGGCCAACTATTCCAAGCTTTCAAGGGACGGCATCGTTAAATACGGACCAGTCAGGATGCAACCCCCCGGCATATTCAAGGTGCTGGCGTGGCTTCTGGTAATAATCATCGTTTTGTGGGCCGTCAACTCGCCCAGCCAATTCATTAACCACCACGCCGACACAAACGAGGAAATCCTGCATAATGGCCAAGGTCCGTAGGGCGCGGAAAACACCCAAATTCGGACGCCACCCGCGATCGTTATTCTCCGCCCGAAGGCTCACGTCCGGCTTCGCTCTCCTCATCTTATCCGTGTAATCCGTGCCCATCCGTGGTTAAAATTTCTTTGATGCGACACGAAGACATCACCCAGGACATTATCGGGGCCGCGATGGCTGTGCTGAATGAACTCAAGCCCGGACTGGATGAAAAGCTCTACGAGAGGGCGTTGGTCATCGAGCTGCAGACCATGGGACACGTCGTCGAGCAACAGCGGCAGTTCCCGGTCCATTATCGCGGTCAACTCATCGGCACGCTTATTCCCGACCTGATCGTGGATGGAAAGATCATCGCTGATGCGAAAGTGGTCACCGCTTTCAACACCACCCACCTTGCCCAAATGCTTGGCTACCTGAGTATTAGCGGACTGGATGTAGCCCTGCTACTGAACTTTAGGGAGGTCAAGCTCCATTGGAAGCGAGTCATTAACGACCGCAAGAATCCGCCGGCGATCTCGTGCGACGATGAAATGAGATCGGATTCTCAACCACGGATGGGCACGGATGGGCACGGATAAGATTGTCATTGGGAAATACGCTGAGAACTATCGGGAAAACCGCTTGCCGCAAACTTTGACCACACCCCGGACTGAGCGAAATATGGTCCATTTACAAACCTGTCCAACTTGCGGCTCCCGCGCCCTCAGGCCAGTGCATGGCAGCGTCGTATTTCGGGTCAAACGCCGACATATGACGGTGCCCGACCTTGATTACCTCCAATGCGACGTGTGCGGCGAGCAACTATTCGACGCCGAAGCCAACCGCAAAATTGATGCGTTTTCCGCAAGCCAACTTCATCGCCCTTCGCGGCGTAAGTCGGCTTAGGCTATCCCTGGATGGTTTGTGCTTACTTGTTTTCCGCCGGCTTCCACTTCATCTGAAACTCAATTTTGCTTTCCTTGAGCTGTCCCGATGCGGGCGAAAAATTCAGCCGCAAACTGAAGCGATCATCGTTCCATTCGCGGTCGTCTTGCAGCAGCATGTTCAGGTTGCCGGTGACGATCAGCGTGCCGGTCGGCATGGGGATTTCGATTTTGTGGATATTATCTTTGTTAATCAATACGGCCTCGCCCGCTTTGGCGGGCTCGGCGGGCAACAAAGTCGGTTGGTCGTCGACCATCGCCTGTTTTCCACCCACCGACTTCACCGGAATCGAAAACGACATATACAGTTCATTGGTTTCCACCGGCTTATCGCTGGCCATGGACGCGGAAAAATGGACACCGTCGCCGGCCGCTTCCATCCGCTCGGCCAAATTGAACGAACCGGACGCGCTGACAAAGACCCCGGTGACAACATGTGAACTCGGCTGGGTTGCCGGCGGATTCGGCTGGGACGCTTTGAACACGTCGTGTTGCTCGCTGACGGTCCAGTCGCTGTCGAAATGTCCAACCTCGGCGGAGATATCGCCGATCTCGATCACTCCGTTTGCGCCGAGCTTGAATCCGGGCGCCACCTCAACCGCGTCGCTCGGCTGCTGCTGCGCCCATGAAGTCGCGATCAAGATAATAAGAACCAGCCCACAGGCGATCTTACATCCGTGTTTCATCCGTCCTCCGCGCCCGCCAACCGTGGGGAAGCTCCAGCGATCGGCGCATTGCCCTATTTGTTTTCCGCCGGCTTCCACTTCATCTGCAAATCTATCTTGCTGTCCTTAATCTGCCCGGAATCCGGCGAAAAGCGCAAACGCAAACCGTAGCGCTGATCGCCCCATTGGCGGTCGTCCTGGAGCCAGATGTCGAAATTCCCGGTCAGGGTCAGCGTCCCGTCCGGCGTGGGAAGATCGATCTGCCGGGCGCCGCTGTTCTGGAAAATCTGTGGCTGATCTTTTGGCGCCGGATCTTGCGGCATTTTCACGGCCTGGCCGTCCACCGTGATCTCTTTTCCGCCGAAAATCGCCACCGGCAGATCGACCGCGACCGCGACCTCTTTGCTGTCGATCCCCTGATCGCTGGACATGTCCGCTGAAAAATGCACGCCCTGATCCGCGGCATCGACTTGCTCCGTCAGCGTAAACTCGCCGCCGGGCGTCTTGAAGGCGCCGGAAAGAATTTTGGAGCTTGGCTGCGTCGTCGGCTTGGCCGTCGGCGTGAAAACATCATGCTCCTCGGTTTCCGTCCAATCCGTGCCAAATTGAACGACTTCGAGATAGATCGCGCCAACGTCGATTCCCCCGCTGGTCCTCAGCTTAAACCCCGGCGCAAGGTCGGTGTCATCGCTCGGCTGAGTCTGGGCCGGCGCGTTGGCGCCGAGCATCAGAAGAACGATCCCGCAGGCAATTACGTATCCGTGTTTCATGGTTCCTCCGCAGTGGTATATCTTGAATCCTGGGCGATGTTACCTCGCGGCGAATCTCATTGCAAAATATATATGAATTGCCTTATTTTTCGCATCGGCCAAATCCCTCTCTTGACCCATGCCGGTCGCCGCTCTATTCTTTGTCCACTTTCCGCTTACGGCCGCGGGTGCGGCAGCGAGGGGCGTACCCTTTCGCGGCGGGACCCTTTATGACCGGTTTGCCGGGGCGTTCGATGGCCGAACGTTTGGCTGGCTTACCAGGTGTCTGGGAGTTTTTCGATGTCGATGACCGTTGAGCAGAAGCAGAAGATCGTCACTGATTACAAGATCCACGAAAAGGATACTGGTTCCCCTGAAGTGCAGATCGCGCTCCTGACCGAGCGCATCAACCAGCTTCGCGGGCATTTCGATGCGCATAAAAAGGACCATTCATCCCGCCGCGGATTGCTCAAGCTCGTCAGCCGCCGAAACCAGTTGCTCAAATATCTGACGCGCGAGAATCGCACGAGATATCAGCAGATCATCGGCCGGCTGGGACTGCGAAAATGATTTGGATCGGGCGCGGCGCGGGGCCGTGCCCGTTTTTGTTTGCTTTGTCATCCTTCTCTGCGCCATTTAAGCCCCGGGCGCGGCGGCCGGCTGGCAAGACGATTCGCCACAGATGCACAGACCCGGGGAGAGGAAGTCGCCAGTTGCGAGTTTCGAGTTGCGAGCAAATGCAAAAATGACGCTGCTTTGCTCGCAACTCGCGACCCGCAACTCGCAACTATTCTCCCTGGATCTGTCCATCTGTGGCTTACCGAAACACCACCGGGGCTGAAAAGGGATATTTTTCATGCAAGCCATTGCAATTGAACGGCAGATCGGCGGCCGTACGCTCGCCATCGAGACCGGCACCTACGCCAAGCTCGCCGATGGGGCCGTCACGGTCCGCTACGGCGATTCGGTCGTTTTCGGCGCGGTCGTCCGCGCCGTTCCGCGCGAGGGGATCGACTTCTTCCCGCTTCAGGTCGATTACCGCGAGCGCCGCGCCGCCGCCGGCAAATTCCCCGGTGGTTTCATGAAACGCGAGGGGCGACCCACCACCAAGGAAATCCTCACCGCCCGCCTCATCGACCGCCCGCTTCGCCCCTTGTTTCCCAAGGGGTTCATGGACGAGGTGCAGATCCATCTCAACGTCCTGGCCTTCGACGGCGAAAACGATCCGGACATTTTCTCCGGCATTGCCGCCAGCTCCGCCCTCGCCATCAGCGACATCCCCTTCCTCACCCCCACCGCCCACGTCCGCGTCGGCCGCGTCGACGGGCAATTCGTGCTCAATCCCACCGTCGAACAGCTTGAATACAGCGAGATGGACCTGGTCGTCGCCGGCACCAAGCATTTCGTCAACATGATCGAACTTGGCGGCCGCGAGGTGAAGGAGGACCTGGTCGCCGACGCCATCGAGTTCGGACACAACGCCGTCATCGAAATCGTCGGCATGATCGAGGAACTGCAATCCAAGGCCGGCAAGCCGAAGATCGGCGAAATCAGGCTTTCCGACCCCGGTTTCGTCGATGCCATCCGCGCCCGCGTCACCGACAGGATTCGCGAAGTGAAGGGCAAGGCCGGCAAGGACGACCGCGCCGATTCCATCAAGCAGATCCTCGACGATCTCCTGGCCGAAATGGCGCCCCCGGTGACCGATCCCAACGCCAGCTATCACGCCATCCTGGCGACCAAGGAAAAGCATAAGGAGATTCGCGCCATCTTCGTCGAAGTCGAAGAGCAGGTCACTCGCGAAGCGATCCTCTCCGGCGTCCGGCCCGACGGCCGCGATTTCCACAGCATCCGCCCCATCTCCTGCCAGGTCGGCGTCCTTCCCCGCGTCCACGGCTCGGCCGTCTTCACCCGCGGCGAAACCCAGGCCATGTGCACCGTCACCCTCGGCACCAGCAGCGACGAGCAGCTTGTCGACGGTCTGATCGACGAGTACAGCCAGAAATTCATGCTCCACTACAACTTCCCCAGCTACAGCGTCGGCGAAGTCCGGCCCATCCGCGGCCCCGGCCGACGCGAGATCGGACACGGCGCTCTCGCCGAACGCAGCCTCGTCGCCGTTCTCCCCGGCATCGAGCTTTTCCCCTACACCGTCCGCATCATCAGCGACATCCTCGAATCCAACGGCTCCAGCTCCATGGCCAGCACTTGCGGCGGATGCCTCGCCCTCATGGACGCCGGCGTCCCCATCTCCAAGGCCGTCGCCGGAATCTCCATCGGTCTCGTCAAGGAAGGCGAACGCTCCGCTCTGCTCACCGACATCATCGGCGAGGAGGACCATTTCGGCGATATGGATTTCAAGGTCTGCGGCACCCGCGACGGCATCACCGCCATCCAACTCGATATCAAAACCGAAGGCATCGATCATAAAATCATTCGTGAAACTCTGCACCGGGCCAAAGAGGCCCGGCTGACCATCCTCGATAAAATGGCCGCCGTGCTCCCCGCCCCGCGACCCGAGATCAGCAAATACGCCCCACGCCTGCTCACCGTCAAGATCGACCCGGAAAAGATCGGCAAGCTGATCGGCCCCGGCGGAAAGAACATCAAGAAGCTCCAGGAAGAGACCGGCGCCCAGATCGACATCGAGGACGACGGAACCGTCTACATCAGCTCCGTCGATCAGGCCGCCGCGGAAAAGGCCCGCGATCTCGTCGAGGCCATCACCGCCGAGGTGAAGGTCGGGAAGATTTACGCCGGCCGCGTCGTCAGCATCAAGGAATTCGGCGCGTTCGTCGAAATCGCCCCCGAAACCGACGGACTTTGCCACGTCTCCGAGCTTTCCGACAAGTACGTCCAGAACGTCGATGACGTCGTCCACATCGGCGACGAGATTCGCGTGAAGGTCATCCTCATCGACGACCAGGGCCGCATCAAACTCAGTCGCAAGGCCGCCATGAAGGAAGAGGGCCAAACCGACCCCGAACCCGTCGGCGCGCCCGCCGGCGGCGGCCCCGAAGGCCGCCACGACGACCGTGGCCGCGACGACCGTGGCCGCGATGATCGCGGCGGCCATCGCGGCCCGCCCCGTCACGGCGGCGGTGGCCGTGGCGGCGACCGCGGCCCCCGCGGCCCACGCCGCGACTGACGTTCGCGCGTTGCCCCCTATCGTTCCCCCGAAAGCCGCGGGATTGCCATCCCGCGGTCTTGGAACGCTCTGTTGCTTCAGATGTATTTCAAACAGAATTACAGCATCGCGGCCCGGTACGCCCTGCACCTTGGCTATGGAGATTCCTCGTCCGTTTCATCATCATCTTCAGGAATGACGGCCAATTTGCGATTGGGGTCCATTCCCAGCCGCAACTGAATCAAATCCCATCGGTCCATAAAGTCCTTGATTTCCCATCCATCTATATTTTTCCTGCTGATCCGGACCGAACGGATGGGATTGTCTTTGTGAGGCCGGCCATCCCGTCCAGGGGTCTTCACCCAAATGGTATGGCATTTCGTGATGTGCACTGCCATTTCCCCAGATGGAATGACATAAAAAATAGGCGCGTTGTCGCCGTCGGTCGGTAAACCCACCAAAACCCAAAAGAAATCGGGCCCATGGTTCCTTTCAGCTTTAAGACCAACACTGCAACTTCGACCACCTTTTCGGAATGTCTTGACTTGGATGCAAACAAACCCCTCGCCATCAGGACGGGTGCATAATATATCCGTGGTCGGGGAGTTACCCATCGTGAGCGCGGCAACGACGCCGCGGCGGCTCAGTTCGGCTGCAACGTAAAACTGAGAAGCGCTTCCGCGAAGAATTTTTTCGCCTTCAATCTCCATGGAACCTGCTTCCCAGGGTAAAAGCCGATTTACGGCAACAGCTTCTCCACCGCCACATCGACGATTGTTTCATCGCCCGTAGGTAGGCGCAACACCTGGCCAGGCCGCAACGCATCCATTGAGGCGTACCGGCCTTGTGCCGCATGGGGGACGCTGTACACCTCGATGACGCGGTCAACCAGATTGATGATGATGTATCGCGAGATTTCCGCCGCCGCATAGATCCGCTGCTTGGCGGTGCGGTCGTCGTGCAACGAACTGTCGGCGACTTCAATTACCGCCAAGATATCCGCCGGTCCCGCAAGGCGATGCCGATATGCATCCGGAGCACCTTGCAAAATCGCGCCGTCCGGCTCGGGTTCGTTGTCGGGAGGAAGCGTGACGGGCTGTTGTGTGCGAATAAAGCATCCATGAGGTTTCAACCGTTCATTCAGTTCGCCGAGTTGATAAACAACCCAGACATGCTCGTGTCCCACCGTCATCGGATTGTCTCCTGACCGGCTGCGGTCCTTGCGGACCAAGAATCCATCCAGCAACTCAATCGGTTGGCCTTCCTCAAGAATGCCGGCGGCAATCATCTGGTGGTATTGATCCACCGTTATGGGCACCGATAGCGGGTTTCGGCGAAGCTGCTGCACATCCGACGCAATCATGCCGCCTATCATACCAAAATCCCCCAGGGCCATCGCATCTAGCGATGGCGTTCAAGGGTTCAAGGGTTCAAGGGTTCAAGGGTTCAAGGGAAAATGCCCTCCCTTGAACCCTTGAACCCTTGAACCCTTGAACCGCCGGACCTGCAAATGCGATGGCCCTGCGAAAATCCCCCCGCCCGCGCTCATCAACGTGAATTGTCCCATTTTGCCGACTAATATAGATATATGGCTTCCCACACCGTTGGCCCTTTCCCCGCCGATCTGCTTGCCGCCAAAAAGCAAATCCGCGAACGCGCACGCTCCTACGGCCTGGATTTCTTCCCCGTCATCTTCGAGATGTGCGATTACGAGCAGATGAACCAGATCGCCGCCTACGGCGGGTTCCCCCAGCGATATCCCCATTGGCGTTTCGGCGCCGAATACGAACGCCTCCGCAAGCAGCACTTCTACGGCCTGGGCCGAGTTTACGAGATGGTCATCAACAACGATCCCTGCTACGCCTACCTCCAGGAATCCAATCAGCTCGTCGATCAGAAGCTGGTCATCTCCCACGTCTATGGCCATGCCGACTTCTTCAAGAACAATCTGTGGTTCAGCCAGACCAACCGCAAGATGATGGATGAGATGGCCAACCACGCCACGCGCATCCGCCGGCACATCGAGAAGCAGGGCTACGATACCGTCGAGAAATTCCTGGACGTTTGCCTGAGCGTGGAAGACCTGATCGACGCCCACGGCATGTTCCTCAACCGCGGCCCCATGGAACAAAAGCCCGAGGAAGTCCCGCGCCAGGAACAGGTCTCGAAGTTCAAGGCCAAGGATTATCTCGATCGCTGGATCAATCCCCCGGAACTGCTCGAAGCCGAAGCCAAGAAAATGCGCGAGGACCGCGCCAAGCTGCGCCACGTCACCCCGGCCCGCCCGACGCGCGACGTCCTGCAATATCTCCTCCAACATGCCCGCCTCGACGACTGGCAAATGGATTGCCTGGCCATCGTCCGCGAGGAGGCCTACTATTTCGCACCCCAGGGCATGACCAAGGTGATGAACGAAGGCTGGGCCAGCTATTGGCACAGCACCCTCATGACCAAGCATTTCGTCGATGCCACCGAGATCATCGACTATGCCGACCATCACAGCGGCACCGTTCACATGCCGCCGGGAAATTTCAATCCCTACAAGGTCGGCCTGGAACTCTTCCGCGACATCGAGGACCGCTGGAACAAGGGCCGCTTCGGCAAGGCCTACGAGGAATCCGACAACGTCGGCGAAAAAAAATCCTGGGACAAGGGTTTGGGCCTGGGCCGCGAAAAAATCTTCGAGGTCCGCCGCATGTACAACGACGTCAATTTCATCGATGAGTTCATGACCCCCGACTTCATCGAGAAGCACAAGTTCTACCAGTACGGCCGCGATCCCCACACCGGCCAGCTTCGCATCGTCACCCGCGATCCCAGGACCTGGAAATCAAATTTGCCATCGAAACGCTCAAGAACCTCCACAAAATCTGGCAGCATCCCGTCCATCTTCAAGCCCGGATCGACGACGACATGATTCTCTTCACCTACGCCGGCGACCAGCCGAAACAGCAGACCATTCACGATGAACTGCCGAAGCCGGCGCATCAGATGAGTTAGGCTCTGTCTGAAAACCCTATGGCCCCACGATGGGCCGGAAACAAGTCGGATGCGAGGCGTCGCTCCGAAGTCCGGCTCTGAACGAGCCAACGAGGAGCGACAACGAAGCAGACGACTTGTTTCCGGCCCACCGGAGGCGACACAGAATCGCTTCGTCCGCGTTGTCGCAACGACTCGAAGGGCCTATTGACCCAGTTCTCATCGTTGCTCCTAGCGGCCAAAGCGATTCTGTGTCGTCGTGGGGCCATAGGGTTTTCAGACAGAGCCTAACCCGCAGCCAGGAATTCAAATCCACGCGTTTGGAAGCGCGATTCTTTAATCGGCTTCCCCGAGAGCGTAGAGCCTCTCCTATACCAATTCGATCAGGATGCGGCGGCCGACGACGGCCGCGGCACGTTGCAGGCTTGAAAGGGTGATGTCGTTCTTCGCATCGAGCAGCCGATCAACCTGGGTACGGCTGGTTTTCAGCAGCGCGGCCATCTTTTTCTTCGACATATTCTTCTTCTTCATGGCGTTTGCGAGCTGCCAGGCGACTACTTCCTTGATCGCTTGCGCCTGGGCTTCCTCAAAAACGCCCTCGTCTTTCAGAAAATCGTCGATGCTCGAACCGATGTGTCTCTTGCTCATTGCTCCAACTCCTTTTTGCGGCTTTGCGCCAACGTCAGATCATCATCCGGCGTGGCCCGCGATTTTTTGATGAAGCCATGCAGCGCGACCAAACGCTGTTGGTAAAAACAGATCAATACGCGCGCCGTCCGCTTCGTCGGCAGGTTCGTGCGAACCTCCCAGAGTCCGCTCCCCATCGGCCGACATAGCGGCATGCCAATCGGCCAACGCCACTGCGCACGCAACAAGTCCTTCCCGATTGCTTGGCGTTCCACTTGCGGCAGTTGCCTCAGCCATTCCCGCACCGGCTCGCTTCCGGCAGGCGTGCGGAAAAAGACCAGCGGGATCTTTCTAGGCCCCGAATCTCCGGTCATCCCTCACCACCGGACGATACTGTACCATATAATGTGCACCATGGCCAGGGTTGTCAAACTTAACAGCCCGTGGCAAAAGTCCCGCGCGGCGACGCGCCGCAGCTTTGGCTCGGGATCGAGGCGGAGAAACGACGAGTATTGATGGAAATACGCGGAGTTTCGACAACGAAGAGCCCGAGCCAAAGACGCAAGCGACGCCCGCGCGACTTTTGCCACGGGCTGTTAAAGCGTGGAATCTGTCACCCACCCGGAAGCCCAGTATTCAAGGGCGCGGCCATAGTTTTTTGCGGAACCCGCCCTTTTCCCCCTCCCCATGTATTCAGGGGGAGGGTTGGGGTGGGGGTTCTTCCGAGCTTGCAAAAATCTATGGCCACGCCCGTATTCAACAACAGGTGTACTTGACGAGGATTTCAACCGCCTTACGCTACGCATTCCGGTCGCAGATGACTGAGCCTGATCCGTGCCGATGAAGAATCCACCCCACCCCGGCGGCTTTGTGTTGCGGCAATGCATCGAGCCGTTGGGGTTGACCATCACCGACGCCGCGGCCGCCCTGGGCGTCACCCGCACAACGCTGTCAGAGTTGGTCAACGGCAAGCGCGGAATTTCCGCCGAAATGGCCGTGCGCCTCTCCAAGGTCTTCGGCGGCAGTCCCGCAAGCTGGCTTACCCAGCAGGTGCACTACGAACTTGCACACGTCCGCCCCAACCGGATCAAGTTGCGAAGGCTGAAAGTTGCCTATCTACAGTGCCGATAGTGATGCGCCGCGCCAAACGCCAGGCGGGTGATTCCGATGTCATGCCGGTCGTAGACAAGTCATCGCCGTCACTTCTCCCGGAACCGACGTGTAGCTCCGGTTTTGACACCGTCTGGAGAATTTTTCGACCCTTCATCAGCGGTTCACTTTCGTTCG
>JBEKKC010000076.1:0-20875 GCA_050010915.1 Tepidisphaeraceae bacterium
CTTGCCGCGTATGTTGAGCGACTTGGGTGGCTCAGTTTAGCAAAGCAGGATTTCAGTTAACTCCGGAGGAAATAGCATGACAAATCTTAACTTCGACAGAGCGACCACCGCACTTCTCGTCATCGATCCTTACAACGATTTCATCTCCGAGGGCGGCAAAGTCTGGAACCGTTTGAAGGCGGTCGCCGAGGCAAACGATTGCGTTCCCAATAGGCTGCAAGTCCTGAATGCGGCGCGGAGAGCGGAGCTCCGCATTTTCTATGCCTTGCATCATCGGTACCGCCCAGGCGATTACGAGAACTGGAAGTACATTGCGCCCATCCAGAAGGCGGCTTGGTTGCACAAGACCTTCGAAGACGGCACATGGGGCGGCGAAATCCGCAGCGAATTCACACCTCAAACGGGGGAAATCGTCGCCCAGGAACATTGGTGCTCCAGCGGATTCGCCAACACAGACCTGGATCTACTGCTCAAAAAGCACGGCGTCCAATACAACACGCTGACGGTCGTCAACCGTCTCGTCGGCGATCGTCCCACCGAAGTCTACGAGTTTTTGAAGGACAACGGCTCTAAATTCATGCAGTTCATCCCGCTCGTGGAGCGCGTCGGCTCAACGCCCGAAGCCTTCGCCGAACCTCCGCTCCTGAAAGTTCTCGCGCCATACGCCGAAGTCACCCCCTGGTCCGTCCTTCCAGAACAATTCGGCAATTTTATTTGTGAAATCTTCAACCGCTGGGTTCGCCGCGACGTCGGCAAAATTTTCGTCCAACTGTTCGACGTGCAACTGGGCATTGAATGCGGCTTGGGTTCAACCCTCTGCGTTTTCGCCGAAACCTGCGGCCGCGCCATGGCCCTGGAACACAACGGCGATCTCTACTCCTGCGATCATTTCGTTTATCCCGAATTCAAGCTCGGCAACATCATGGACCAAACCATCGACGAAATGGTTCATTCCCCAGCCCAGAAACAATTCGGCGACGACAAACGCGACGCATTGCCCCAATATTGCCAACGCTGCGAAGTGAAGAAATATTGCAACGGCGAATGCCCCAAGCACCGTTTCCTGACGACTCCCGACGGCGAGCCGGGCCTGAATTATCTCTGTGCCGGCTACAAGAAAATCTTCACGCACATGCGGCCGCATTTGCGCATCATGGCCGATCTTCTTCGCCAGGGCCGCCCCGCCGCCGACATCATGTCGCTCGGCCTCGACGCCCCCTGCCCCTGCGGCAGCGGCATGAAATTCAAGCGCTGCTGCGGCAGACCCACCCTTGCCGCATCACACTCCTTTTAGCGGCCGCGCTTGCGCGGCGCGTTCGACGGGTACTCATCGCTCGCAAAGAACTGAACCACGGATTTCACGGATGGGCACGGATAAGAAATGAATTCATCCGTGCTGCAATCCCTCAAAATCTTCGCACGCCGCGCAAATTTCCAGATTGGATTGTTTACCGCCGGCTTCGCTGGGGCACGCCGAGGACCTGGCGTTGCCTTGGCCCACAACCTGGCTTCCAAAAAAAGTTCGCGCGGAGGCGCGGAGGCGCGGAGGCGCGGAGAATTGAAAGGGGACAATTTGACCCATCTTTTCTCTTCTCCGCGCCACCGCGCCTCCGCGCGATATCTCTTTAGCGCTGGATTTAAGTTTGCGTACCATTTTGGTTGCGGCTACGCCGCGCTGGGTAATCCGTGCAATCCGTGGTTTTACCTTCTTCCCCCTCTCCTGGGACTCCGGGAAAAGGCTTACGCCAGCGATGACGGCGCGGCTGACCGATCACGTTTGGGAGATTGAGGAATTCGCTGCACTGATCACAATGCGGGCCGCTCCACGGGTGCATCCGGTTGGATGTCTTCCTTGGGTACCGGCATAAAAATCCAAAGCACCAGATAAGCGATCACGCCCAGCCCCCCAAAAAAGATGGAAATAACAAAACCAGCACGCCACACCCACGATGGCGTATCGGTTGCGTGCGCCAGGCCGCCACAGATGCCAAACACCTTTCGGTCAGTTTTTGACCGAACGATCTTGTTGAGCGTATCAGCAATTCCCATAGGACCGCCTAACGGTTGACGCCCCGTGTCCGGCGATGCGACGCGGAGCCGACGCGCGTGTAATTCTAACCAGAGGATTCGATTTAGACCATTATATTTCAAACTGACCTGCTAGCGAAAATCGCGCCCTTAACGTCGCGTTGCATTTCATGCACTGCAACTTCTGCCGCATCCATCAGACGTTGCGGGTGACGCCGGCTATGGAATTCGGATTAAGCAATCATGTTTGGGAGATTGAGGAATTGGTGGCGCTGCTTAAATGACACGACGAGCGCTACGCCGCAGTGCCCAATCAGCTATCCACGTCGCGCCCATGATGCCCAAGCAAATCATGGCCGTTGGAAATCCGATCTTGTATAATCGTTCATTCCATTCGACAACCATTGGCGAGGCGTAATAGGTTGTGCTGTGTGAGACAAAAGAAGCCGTCTTTATGGCCGTCGGTTGGGCGCTCGCCGTACTGGTTTCCCAGATACTGGCGACCCCAGACGCCAAGCCAGCGATAACCGCCACGATAGCAGCTAAAATCTGCGCCCGTTTAAGCGCGAAGGCCATGACGAGAAATGTTATAGAAAATCCTTCGCACAGTAAAATATTTTCAAACTTTACCATTACCCGAAACGTGGACGGTTGGACATCCGCCCGCCGGTCTGCTATATTTCCCGCCCCTCTTGCCGGAGGGATTTTTGCGGATTCTGCGAGGATTTTTTCATGGCGTATAAATTCAAGCCCAACAAGAGCGTCGCCAAGCGTTTTCGGCGCACGGCCACGGGAAAGCTCAAGCGACATCACAGCTATACCTCTCACCTGATGAGTTCCCGCCCGGCTTCCAAGCGGCGGAAACTTCGCCGGCCGGAGATTCTGTTTGAAGGCCACGCCCGCAACATGCGAAAACTCATGGGCGCCAGCGGAATTCGTCCCGGAAAGATTCGCCACGAACGCGAGCTTGCCGCCAAGACGGCTGCCGCCGCGCCCAAGGCGGCTGCCGCCGCCGTCAAGCCCGCCGAGGAAAGGAAGTAAATCATGCCCCGATCAACCGGCGGCCCCACGCACAGCCGCAAGCGCAAACGAGTTTTGAAAAACGCCAGCGGATTTCGCGCGGCTTCGGGAACGCTTTACCGCCCCGCCATCGAGTTCACCCGCAAGGCCGGCGTTTACGCCTACCGCGACCGCCGCCAGCGGAAGCGCCATTTCCGCACCCTCTGGATCACCCGTTTGGGCGCCGCTTTGCGTGCCCGCGGCATCCATTACAACCGATTCATCCCAGCCCTCATCGCCGCCGGCATCGAACTGAACCGCAAGATGCTCAGCGAGCTGGCGATCAGCGATCCCGCGGTGTTCGATGCGATCGTGGAAAAGGTGCGCCCGCATATTGTTCAGCCGGCGGCCAAGGCGTCGGCGTGATTTCGATTGTCAATTATCCATTATCCATTCACTCCCATCCCATCGCCCGCTCGATGGCCTTATGCCATCCCGCCATCCGTCGCCGGCGTTCGGCGTCGTTCATCGTCGGCTGCCAGGTTTGATCGGCGCGCCATCTCGAGCGTAAATCGTCAAATCCAGGCCAGAATCCCACGGCCAATCCGGCCGCGTATGCCGCTCCCAGCGCCGTGGTTTCGCGCACTTTGCTCCGGATAACCGGAACGCCCAGCACGTCGGCCTGGAACTGCATGAGCAGCGAGTTGGCCGTCATGCCGCCATCCACTTTCATCGCCGCCAGGGCCGTTCCCGAATCGGCGGTCATCGCATCCGCCACGTCGCGGGTTTGAAACGCCACCGCTTCCAGAACGGCCCGGGCAAGGTGATGGCGATTGGAGAACCCCGTCAAACCGGCGATGATCCCGCGCGCATCCGATCGCCAATACGGCGCGAACAATCCGGAAAACGCCGGCACGATGTACATTCCGCCGCTGTCAGGAACATCAGCAGCCAGCGTTTCAATTTCGGCGGAACTATCGATCATCTTCATGTTGTCGCGCAGCCATTGCACCAATGAACCGGCCACGGCCACCGAGCCTTCCAGCGCGAATCGCGCCGGCTGCCCGGCGCGCTGATAGGCCACGGTGGTGATCAATCCGCGCGATGAACGTTTGGGCGACGTGCCGGTATTGAGCAGCAGAAAGCATCCGGTGCCATATGTATTTTTCGATTCGCCCGGCTCGAAACAGCACTGCCCCACCAGCGCCGCCTGCTGATCGCCCAGATTGCCGCAGACCGGAATCTCATCGGCGAACGGCCCCTCCGCCGTTGTGCGCCCCCAAGCGGCCGGATCGATCGACGGGGTGATCTGCGGCAACATTTTCGGCTCGACGCCCAGGCGATCGATCATCGAATCATCCCATCGAAGCGTCGCGAGGTTCATCATCATCGTCCGGCTGGCGTTGGTGACGTCGGTGACGTGCCGCCCGCCGCGGACCCCGCCGGTGAGGTTCCAGATGAGCCACGAATCGATCGTGCCGAACAGCGCATCTCCGCGTTTGGCCGCCGCCCGCGCCGATGGAACGTTTTCCAGAATCCACCGCACTTTCGGCCCGGAAAAATAAGTCGCCAGCGGCAAACCGGTCACCGCGCGAAACCGGTCGATCCCCCCGTCGGCCGCCAGTTCATCGCAGAGCGTTTTGGTCCGCGTATCCTGCCAGACGATCGCATTGCAAAGCGGGATTCCGGTATTCCGATCCCAGACGATTGTCGTTTCCCGTTGATTAGCGATCCCCACCGCCGCGATCTGCCCGCCCCGGGCCCCCGACGCCGCAACCGCCTCGCCAACCACCTCGCATGTCCTTCGCCAGATTTCCAGCGGATCATGTTCCACCCAACCCGCCCGCGGAAAGATTTGGCGATGTTCCTTTTGCGCGCAGGCCACCGGGCCGTCACGATCGAAGATCATGCATCGCGTGCTGGTTGTTCCCTGATCGATGGAAGCGATGAACCGGGACATGGGTGAACGATCACATTTCGCGCCCGGCAGCATGGCTACCTTGGCTGAATGATCGGCAATCGCCTAATTCGCACCCGCGCATCTTCAATCGTGACCAACGCGCCTTGTCGCAGGTCGTCAGCCAGTGCAGGCAATTGGGCCAGAAGGACTTCGAGCTGCGCGTCGGCCCGTCGAGACATTCTCCGCCGAAACTGCACCACAGACGGTGTGAACGCACCACGCATGGCGAGCAACGTGCCGAAATCCGTGTCAGCCGTCACTAAAACCCTCCCCTCCGCTACGGCTCGATCCAACTGAACGCTATCGGCATCGGATGCGGCATCGCGTTCAAGCACATGAACCGCATCAAAGCCCTTGTTCCGCAGGCCTTGCGCGAGCTTGGGGGAACAGGCGTTATCCACCAGGAATCTCAGCCCGCTAGCCGTCACGCCGGTTCCTTAATCAGAGGCAATTGCCGCTCGAACAACGACTCGGCGGCAAACTTTAGGGCTTGAACTATGTCCTCGCGCTCGAGATCGGGATGCTCCTCAAGAACCTCCTCGAACGAAAGCCCTTCGGCGATCAATCCCACGATTGTCGCGACGGGGATACGCCGTCCTCGGATGCAGGGGACGCCCGCCATTTGGTTCAGATCGATCGTGATTCGTTCAAAGTTCATGAGACTCCTATCTCGGCAAGCAGGTTCACGCTTCATGTCCGCACGGCGCTGACCGTTTCCGACTTCACCAAATCGCAGGCGTAGTCTACACAGGCGATCACGCCCTCGCGGGTCAGGTGCGGATATTGGGCCAGGATGTCGTCGATAGTCCAGCCCCGCCCCAGGCACTCCAGCACCAACTCAACGGTGATCCGTGTTCCCTTAATGACTGGCTTTCCCACCATTATCGCAGGGTCGGCCGTGATGTACGCTTGCCATTCCATAGGACACTCTGTCGCCATTGTATCATGCTTGGCGCTTCTGTTAACTCGCAATCACCGGGCTCCTCTTCCATCTTCCCGTCGCCAGCGTCGCCGCCGCGATGGCGATGATGCAGATCAGGCCGACGGCATATCTCGTCTGCCCGGAATACCAAACGGTCATGTCGGACGTGATCGGCAGGAACCGCAGGAGAAGCATGCTCCAGATCCCCACGATCGCCGCCACCAGTCCGTATCGGACCAGCAGCAACAGGATCAGGCCCATGACCAGACTTTCCTGCCCCCATTGCACCCAGCCGGGGCTGTACCATTGAAACATGATGGCCGGCCCGAACAGCACCAGCGCCGCCGAGGCCAGCCATTTGCGGCGCAAAACGATCAGGAAGATCACCATCGCCAGCAAATACAGCAGCCCGATGTAAAAGGCGTCCAGCAGCGCCCACAGTGCAACCGCCGTCGGATTCTGGGTGAAGAGGAATCGGATCATGGTGCTGAGGTTGGGGATGGCCGCGGCGTAACCGAAGTGCATCGGCAGGACGTTGGTCAATTCCCCCAGGATCGACGCCGCCACGCCCACCGCCAATCCGGCCAGAACGTGCGACGCCACCAGCGGATCGCTCAGCCGCCCCGCCAGCGCCCGGCTCCACGAAATCACCGTCTCCGGCCAGGTTTTGCGTACGTACGGTTCCAGCGCCAGATAAAACATCCACACGATCGCCGCCGGCACGAAGATCGATCCCAGCACGCGGAAGAACGAACGCATTTCCAGGAACAATTCCGGCACGTGGTTGGCGCACAACAGCCAAACCAGCATTCCCAGCACCAGGATCAGTCCGGCCAATTTCTGAGCGCCTTCGGAATCCATCTGCCCCGCTCGAAAATTGCGCCACACCAGCACCAGGCTGCTCACCGTCGCCGCGATGATCAGCGTCGCCTGCAACACGATGTTCCGCCCGGTGGGAAGATCGGGATTGGCCTCGATTCCCATCCGGTCGGCATCGTCCTGCCACGATTCCCTGATGTCGAAGAATATCGGCACGCCGCCCAGCGCCGCCGCCTCCACGTGAATCTTCTCGCTCGGATTCTCCGGATAGGCCCCCTCCCAGGCGAAGCGCGCGCTGGCGTACATCGGTGGAATGGCCGTCGGCTCGACGGGCTTCAAATCCTGTTGCCGCAACTCCGCCGCCTGAAATAACGATGAAAAATCGGCCGTCTGCGATGGCACGGCAGATTTCCTGAAATTCGAATCCGGAAGCACTTCCAGCGTCTTCAGTCTCCCCAGGCAATCCAGCACAACCGTTCGCATTCCCGGCACGCTCCGAGCCGGTTCGTCCAGCGTCACCATGCCGATATCGTCCTTGGAGATCATGAACTGCGGGCTTTGGCGATACCAGAAATAGACCGGCCCCGGCCGCGCCGCCGCCAGCTTGTCCCAACGTCCGCTCGTGCGATCCACCTTGTGAACCCAGGCGATGTATTGCTCGTCCAATCCAAATCCCTGCGCCCGCGAGCGCGCCGGCGCGTCGCCCAATCCGGCATCGACCAGGATCTGCCGGGCGCGATCCGTCAAAACGGCCGGCGGCTGGATCCCGTCCCGAATCCGCGGCAGCACCATCGCCCACCGCGACAACACCACCACGGCGACGATCCCCACCACGGTCATCCCCAGCAGGATGCCCGCGCGGACAATGCTCAACCCCGCCCCGCCGGCCGCCGCAACCATCTGCGGGCTGGGCGTCTCCCCCGCCGCCAGCATCGCCGCCAGCGGATCGCCGCCCGGCAACGCCGCCGCCACCGCCAACGCGCTTCCCGGCCGCTTGCTCGGGTCCTTCTCCAAACATCGCAGGATCACCCGCTCCGCCAGCGGGTCCATGTCCTCGACGAACGTCGATGGATGCGTTGGCGATGTCTGCCGGTGCAGCCGGGCATATTCCGGCATCGAATGCGCCGAGAACGCCTGCCGGCCCGTGAAAACTTCGTACAACACCAAACCCAGCGAATAAATGTCGCTGCGAACGGTCGCTTCACCCTTGGCGAATTGCTCGGGCGCCATGTAGGCCGGGGTGCCCGCCGCTGTATCGTTGCCGCCGTCCACCCGACCGCTGATGCCAAAATCCGTGATCCGAACCTGGCCCCGGCCGTCCAGCATCACGTTGGCCGGTTTCAGATCGCGATGCAGCACGCCCTTGTCGTGCGCCGCCTCCAGGCCGGCGCAAAGCTGCCGGGCAATTTGAATCGCCTTGTCTCGCGGCAATCGCCCGATCCTTCGCAGCAGCGACGCCAAATCCTCCCCATCCACGAATTCCATGGAAATAAACTGTTCCCCATCCACCTCCCCCAAATCGAACACCCGGCAAACGTTCGGATGCGTCACCTGCCGCGACAACCGCACCTCGCTGTGGAATCGTTCCAGCCAGGAAGGATTGTTCTCAAACGACGGCGGCAAAAACTTCAGAGCCACCGGCTGATCGAGCGTCAGATCGTCCGCCCGATACACTTCGCCCATCCCCCCCAAGCCCAGCAGGCTGATAATCCGATATCGCCCGGCGATCACCGTCCCCGATTCAAATCGCCCCTTGGGCGTTGACGTGCCCGTATCGCCATGCGACGACCCGGTATGGGAAACGTGCGACCGATACTGCGACGCCGCCGACTTCCTCGGCGTGCTCTTGAGCGCCGGCGCCGGCACCGCCGGCGGGTCCGGCTCCGTCACCATCTCTTCCGGTTCTTCGGTCTCAGCCAGAAACCCCGTCTCTTGCGGTTTGGACGCCTGCCGATGCGAATGCAGCAGAGACGCCACCTCCGCCTTGAGTTCTTGGTCATCCCCGCAGAGACGGTTCGCCGCCTCGTCCTGCTCCGCCTCCGGACGGTCGCAAACCGCCAGAAACACTTCCTTCACGCGCTGATACCGCTCGGTCGTCATGCTTGCCTGAAATGATATTTTATCCGCTCAATTCCCGCATCCCCCACCCCAACCCTTGAACCCTTGAACCCTTGAACTCTTGAACCCTTAAACCCTTGAACCTCCTCCACCCCCTACCTGCTCAATTCCCGCATCAGCCACGCCCGAGCCATCGTCCAATCTCCCTCGACGGTCCGTTTCGACACGCCCAGCACTTCGGCCACTTCCGCGACGTTCATCCCGGCGAAGAATCGCATTTCCACGACTTGGGCCTGCCGATGATCGAGCTTGCCCAGTTTTTCCAGCGCTTCTTCAAGTGCAAGGATTTCCTCCTCTCTCTGCGGAGCCAGGGCCACCGATTCATCCAGGGCCACCCTTCCGGCTCCTCCGCCGCGTTTTTGCCGCTTTCTCTGCCGGGCATGATCCACAAGAATTCGCCGAATGGCCTGCGCGCCCACGGCAAAGAAATGCGTCCGTCCCTGCCAATCCACTCGCGTCTGATCGATCAGCCGCAGATACGCTTCGTGAACCAGCGCCGTCGGCTGAAGGGTATGGTCCCGCCGCTCGTGTTTCAGATGCCGCGCCGCCAGCGCCCGGAACTCGTCATAAACCAGCGGCATCAGCTTCGCCGCCGCCGCCGCGCGATCCCCGTCCTTGAGTCCGATCAGAAGTTGGGTGATTTCGGTAGCGGCCACTTGTTTCCCAAACAGGACATCCGCCCGTCCCCGGATTATCACCGCCATCGCCAAAGCAACAAGCCCCCGCCCTCACCGCCGGTGCGCACCACCATCGCTCCACCCCGTGTAGCCGGCGAGCTTGCTCGCCGTATTTCGCGCGAGAGTCATCCACTTTGTGTAGCCTCAAAGTCGAAGCATCTCGATCTAGTTTTGCCAGTTCAACGGCTCGGGAAAGGCATAACCCCACTCAAATGAAGCAGATTTGCCCCACACGTTACGCCAGAACCCCTCTAACGCATAACCCAAAGGACTTTTGTCGGCCGAAACAAAATAGAGCCTGTGGTCACGAGACGTGCAAAGCTTCAAATCCATCGCGGCGGGCGTTTGATCGGCCAGAAAGTGAATTGTGGCAACACGGGTATTGTCCGGAACATTTTCCAGGAGCGTTTGGGACGATAGACCAGATGGATATGAGATCGTGTAACTTCCCCACGGGTGTCCCACGAAAAAATTGAAACTAAACTGATCCCGCACGTACTCATATTTCCCCTCCGGCCGAAGCGTTAACTCCCCGAGCGCGAATCGCATGCCATGGAACTTCGGATAGGGCAATGTCGACATTTCAAAAGTGCTCGTGATGTTATCACCGATGGAATTCTGCGTCTCGACCAGCCATAGCGTGCTGCCGTCGGAGCAACGGAATGTTGGAGGCCCCCCTTCGACTGTGAGACGAAGTTCTCCACCGTTGATATCCCACTCGAGAGCGGTCACTCCCGAACCAACATCTCGATTCGGTCGGCCGAATTTCCGAACGATTATCGCCGCGACTTCACTGGGCTTCTTGTTTCGGATTTGCGCTTGCAGCGAGCATATTGGTTCTGGAGCTTCCGTACTGCCTGGGACCATAGACTGCGCACTCAGGTGCTGTCGCCCCGTCCCCGGCGTTCCAGAGCAACCCCATAAAGCACACAGCACAACGGTTGCGCCCGTCAAAAAAGCAAAGCGGATCATGGGGGGCTCCGTGGGTTAGACGCTGCTTTCGGCTGAAAGTTGCCTGTTTGATTTATGCTGTCGGGGCGATTGACCAGGCGAACGGAATCGGAACGCCAGAACTCATTGGGCAGCGCTCTCCCGCCTTCACAGCGACCACGTTACAAGCCACGGCAAAACGTGGCTGACAAGCAGCCGAACTCCTCCCACATTTTTCCCTTGCAATTCGCCACAAGTTAGGTTATTGTTCAGGGTAGCAAAATGGGCGAATTCCGTCCCAATTTCCGGTCTACTTTCTCCCGTTCTACTCTCTGAGGGGTACCCCCCCCGGGTAGCGGGACATTTTGGGAAACGACTGTGGCATTTCAGTCGCAAAACCGTAAAAATTGCTCCGGTTTCGCGACACAAAAAGATGAGTAAATCGGGGATTTGAATGCCAAATCTAGCTAACCCGGATTTTTCACCGCGAAGGACACCAAGAGCGCCCAGCGCGGCGTGGCCGCAACCCCAAAATATTACCGCGAAGGAGCGAAGCAGCGAAGTTACGCGAAGAATTATCAATCTGGCTTCGCGCAACTTCGCTGCTTCGCTCCTTCGCGGTAAAACTCTTTTGGGTTGTGGGCCGAACTGGCAACCGCCAAGTCCCTGAGTACCATCACTGCCATGCATCCGCGCCTCATTCAGATCGTTCAATCCCTTCCGGCCAGCAAGGTTGTCCTCGTCGGGGACATGATGCTGGACAAATATCTTTACGGCAATGCCGAGCGAGTCTCGCCGGAAGCGCCGGTTCTCGTGCTGCATTATCAGAACGAGGAGCTTCGCCTCGGTGGAGCGGCCAACGTCGCATCCATGCTGGCGACGCTCAACGCGCGGGTGCGGCCTATCGGGATCGTCGGGAATGATCCCGCGGCTCAGGACGTGCGCCGGCTGATGCGGGAGGCCGGCATCGATCCGAGCCTGCTGATCGTCGCCGACGACCGCCCCACCACCAGCAAGCTCCGCCTCGTCGGCGCGGCCCAGCATCGCCATGCACAGCAGCTCATGCGTTTGGATTTCGAGAACTCCAGCCCCGTTACCGACGCCATCGCGGCAAAGTTGCTGGCCGAGGCCGAGCAGGCGATTGCCGACTGCGACATTGTTTGCATCGAGGATTACAACAAGGGCGCGGCCCCGCCGGCCGTTTGCCGGGGCGTGATCGCGGCCGCCCGGCGACGGGGGATCGCGGTTCTGGTCGATCCGGCGTCGCTCGGCGATTATTCAAAATACGCCGGCGCCACCGCGATCAAGCTGAATCGTGCCGAAGCCAGCCGCGCCGCCGGCCGGCCGGTTGAGGGACCCGCGGATTTCCAACCGGCCGCGGAAAAACTGCTGGAACAACTGAACGTGGAAGCGGCGATCCTGACGCTGGATCGGCACGGCGCATTTTTGGCCACGCGCGACGGCGAGCGCCGCTGGCTCAAGCACGCCAGTCCCCGCCAGGTGTTCGATGCCACCGGAGCGGGTGACATGGTGTTGGCGATGATCACCGCGGCCCGCGCGGCCGGCGCGGATTGGGTGGAAGCCGTCGCCCTCGGCAACGTCGCCGCCGGCTTGGAAGTCCAGCGCTTCGGCACCGTCCCGATCAAGCCGAGCGAGATCGTCGCCGAAATCCAGGCCGAGGCCCACGATCGGCCCGGCAAGGTGCGCGCGATCGAAACGTTGCTTCCCGAACTGGCCGCCCATCGCGCCAGCGGCAAACGCATCGTCTTCACCAATGGGTGCTTCGACTTGCTCCATCTGGGCCACGTCAAGTATTTCCAGTTCGCGCGGAAACAGGGCGATCTGCTGGTCGTCGGGGTCAACACCGACGAGGGCATTCGCCGCCTCAAAGGCCCCAAGCGGCCGATCCTCAACCAGCCCGACCGCCTGGGAGTCCTGGAGGAACTGGAAAGCATCGACTACCTGGTCTGTTTCGACGAGGACACGCCGCAGCGCCTCATCGAGCAAATCCGTCCCGACGTTCTCGTGAAGGGCGCGGATTATCCCAAGGAACAGGTCGTCGGCTGGGACGTTGTCGAATCCTACGGCGGACGGGTCGAACTGGCGCCGCTGGTCGACGGCAAGAGCACAACCGCCGTCATCCAGCGAATCCTGGAGAATTACCGCTGATGCCGGCGTAACGACTTGCGGGATGACCGAATTTCGCACTTAAAAGCCCAGTTTGTGCGTTGTCAGCCGATTTGAGACCGGATATGTATGAATCGAGGTACAATGATTAACAAAGGAGCGTCATCATGTCACGAACGCACGAGACGAACACGCCGAGCCATGCCGGTTCGGCTACGGACGAGCTGAAGGAAAAGGCCGTCCAAGTCGGCAAGGACGTGCTGGAGATCGGCGGAGCGGTTCGAGATGTGGCCCACGAGCAGTTTGACCACATGCGGGACCGCGCCTCGGGTTACGTCAAACAGGGCCGCGAAAAGATTGGGCAGTGGGAAGACGGGCTGGAGAGCTATATCCAGGATAAACCGATCCGCTCCCTTCTGCTGGCCGCCGGCGCTGGGCTGCTGCTCGGCTTGCTGTGGCGGCGGCGGCGTTGATTCGCTGAGGCGAATCTTAGTGGGAGGCTATGGAGTCGTGGGAGGCTATGGAGTCGGATCGCGCAAATTCGGCCCCGCCGGAGAACGACCCGGCGGAATCCCACTCGGAATCCCCCGCCGAATGCCCCGAGCCAGCCGCCCCTACCGACGAGGCGTTCGCCTCATTGCGCAATCGGCTGGAAGAGTTGGCCGACTACTTCGCCTATTACCTGTCCAGCCGGATCGACGCGCTGAAGCTGGCGGTCAAACGGCGAATCATCCTTGGCGTGATGGTTGCCGTGGCGGTGCTGGCGGGCGCCGGGGCGATTGTGATGGCCGTAGTGCTGCTGTGCGAAGGAATTTGCGATGGCCTTTCCGTTATTCTTGGCCACCGGTGGGCCGGGGAATTGGCCACCGGCGTTTTGCTTCTGGGTGCGCTGGCGCTGGTGGCGTATCTGATGCTGAGCCGGCTAATCCGGCAGTCGCGTCTCCGGACGATCGGGAAATACGAGGCCTTTCGCGCCCGGCAACGGGATCGTTTCGGCCGCGACGTGGCCGGCCAAGGCGGCGATGGTAAAGGCCATGAATGAGGCTGAGTATCTCGAGCGGCAATCGCAGCTTGCCAAGGCGGCGATGCGCGCCACGCTGGATGAGATGCGGAGCGAAGCGAGCCGGGCCGTCGATCCTCGGCGATTGACGCGGGCTCATCCGTGGACGGCGATGGCGGTGGCGGCGGCGGCAGGCTTCGCCGCCAGTGGTTTGGCCGATCGCTCGCCCCGGCCGGAATCCGGCGAACCCCAAACAACTCGGCGGCCGTACATTTCAGGATTCCTTGCCATCGCCCGGCAGATCGTTTCGATCGCCATGCCGATAGCCCAGAGCCTGTGGGCGGCCCATTTGGCATCTTCGGAAAGCCCGTCCAACGGCGAGAGTCCTTCCCAAACCCCCACGGCCGGGGCCTCCGCTCCTCCCGGTCCCAACTGACGCTACCCCTTGCCCCTCTTTCCACGGGTAATGCCACGCTCGTTGTTGCGCAGCCATTTTTTTGTTGGAGTATTTTCGCTTCCGGGTTACGCTCAATTTCGCTGGAAAACCGTCCGCCGCGCTTTAGCAGCCGTTATCGCTCGTTTGATTCTGGACAAAACATGATTCGCGGAATTCATCGATTCATTTCGCTTGGGTTATTGGCCTGCGCGATGGCGGCGGGAATGGGTCTTTCCAGCGATACCGCGAGCATATCCGCTCGGAAAAACGCGTCGATATCCGCACCCCAGGTTGCGTCGAGATTGATGGAAGTCCGCATCCGCCGGCTGCATCTGGTCCGGCCGGACCTGATCCCGTATCCCATCGCCTACGAAATAATCTGCTGAATGTTTTTGCCATGCGCCGGCCGGTTTTGCTGCCGGATCGTCATCGCAACGTCCGCCAATGCATCGGCGGCGAATTGAACGTCCTGCCCCGTGAGAAACGGCCCAAAGCTCAACCGGGTCGTGCCGCCGGCCGCCGCCGTTCCGATTGCCTGATGCGCCAATGGGGCGCAGTGAATCCCCGATCGGGTGAGGATTCCGTAATTGGATTCCAGCACCGCGGCCAATTCGTGCGGTTCCAGTCCTTCGACCGCGACGGAAAACACGCCGAGCCGATTCTTTACTCCCTGCGGGCCGAAATACGACAGACCCTCGACGCCGCCGATCGCGTCGATGAACGTTCCGCACAGTTCGGTCCCATGCCGAGCGATTGTTTCGATGCCCTGGTCCAATATCCAGTTTACGCCTTCGGATAGTCCGATAATCCCGATGGCGTTGTGGCTGCCCGGTTCGTACTTGTCGGGAAGGAAATCCGGCTGGCGGTCGCTTTCGCTGACTGAGCCTGTGCCGCCTTCCTTGATCGGCCGGAGAACCTTTTCCATGCCGGGGCGCACGTAGAGAAACCCGGTGCCGAGCGGGCCGAGCAAACCCTTGTGTCCCGGCGCGGCCAAGAGGTCGATGCAATCGGCCTGAACGTCGATCGGCCAGTGCCCCGCCGACTGGGCCGCATCGACCAACAGCGGAATGCCGTGCCGACGGGCGATCTTTCCGATTTCCCGGATGGGCTGAATGGCGCCGGTCACGTTGCTGGCGTGGGTCACGGCGATCAGGCGGGTATCCGGCCGAATCGCCTTTGCGATCGTCTGGGGATCGAGCAGCCCGCTCGACGGATCGATCGCCACGCGGGTCTGCTCGACCCATCCGAGGTCCGCCAGCGCGTTCAGCGGGCGAAGGATCGAATTGTGATCGATCTGCGAGCAGATGACGTGCCCCACGCGACCGGGACCGAACAGGCCCTTGATGGCCAGGTTCAGCGCATCGGAGCAATTCAGCGTGAAGATGAAATGGTTGCTGTTTTCGCCGTGGAAGAGCCGGTTGAGACGGCGGCGGCATTCGGAGAGCATCGCGCCGGTTTCGACGGCCTCGCGATAGGCTCCGCGGCCGGCGCTGGCGCCGATGCCCGTGGCGTATCGCACCATCGCTTCCATTACCTGCTTCGGCTTGGGAAAGCTGGTGGCGGCGTTATCCAAATACAGACGGCGAGGAGATGCGGAAGATTTTGCTTCGTCGGACATAAAAAATAGCTCGTGAACCCCAAATGATAGCGGATTTGCGGTGGGAATGTCATCACCAGAAGGCCCAATCATGCGTGTAAAGCACGTAAACGCCCAGCAGCAAATTGGTAACGGCATGCGCGATGATGCACGCCCCCAGGCTTCGCGTCCGCACCAGCAGCAGCGCGATCATGCTCCCCCACACGATCGCGGTCATCCACTGAATGTGAACGGCGGCAAATGCAAGCGTCACGATTGCAAACGATTTCCAATCCCATTCGCCGACTTCGGCGAGCTTGAAATCGTTGGGAGCGGCAATCGTGCGCCAGAGAAAATCACGCCAGAAATATTCCTCCATGAACGGCACGACCAACACCGGGCCGAGCAGGCGAATCGCGATGAACGTCCAAAGCATCGCCGGGGAGGAAATCTGATGGAACGGATCGAACGGCTCCGCGCCCGGCCGGGGATAATTCGGCCAGAGATGCAGAATCAGCTTCTCCATTCCGACCCATTGCACGAGGCCGAGGATGCCGACGATGGCTCCAAGCCACCCGTAGTTCCAATTGATTTTGGTGTAATGTTTGCGGAACAGAATCAAAAGCCATCCGGTCGCCAGGGTCTTGAGAATGTACGACCAGGGAAAAAAAGGCGGCCAATGTCCCCCGGCGAACGTGAAGTGCAGAAACACGAGCATCGGCAACACGTAGGCCGCGTCGTCGCCCACCCAGCGATCGAGGCCCGTCTTGCCGGGTTGAGCGGTTGAGGAATCTTCCACGGTCATCGGCCAGCATTGTGGCGTCCAGACCGGCACGGTGGCAAGGGCGGACGCCGGGTGTAACGCTTCGGTGAAAGGAATCGTGCTTTCACTGTATGGGCCTGAAAAGATACCGGTGGTTGTGTGAAATCTCGTCAGGCGGAATGAAGAGGTCGGGATTCGGCGCCCCGGTGGCCTTAGAGAAATAAGGGTCTAGTGCCTCGGCTTGTTTCAAGAGTTGATCCGCCTGTTCTTTGTGGCCCGAATGGAGCTTGTACTTGTATTGCACTCCCAGCGCGTACGCCCGCATCGGCAGCACCGGATTGGAATCCAGATATCTGGTCACCGCCGCATCACCGGAGGCAACTGCCTTGCCGAACAATTCAGACCCTTCGCCGGCCCGCATCGCCGACCAAGTATGATAAATGCTGAGATCTAGGAATAGGTACGCCCTACCCGGATCGATTTTGATCGCCTTTTCAAAACAGGCGACCGCGTCATCGACCTTGTCCGCTCTTAAATAGGCCTTTCCCAATTCTTCGAGCACATCGGCATCCCCTTCATGTTGACTCAGGACGGTTTGCCAGTAATCAACGTTGTTCGCATCATCCGGCATCAGGATGGACCTGGCTTTTGCGCCAAAAACCGCGTCCATTCCTTCCAACTGCGCGGCATACTTCTCCGCCTTTGATTTGTCACCACCCTGGTTCTCGGGAAGCGTTCCATAAATTTCGACCAGATAGAGCATGGCCTGGCGATAATCCGGCTTGAGTTTCAACGCCGATTCAAAAACGCCGGACAACCTGGCGACCTTTTTCCCGGTGTCGGGCCGGTTTTGCATTAAAGACGGATAGGCTTGGAGCAGGGCAATGTGTCCGTCAAAAAACGGGTATATTACATTGTTGGGATCATCTTCTTCGGCCCTGGCCATACACTGCTGGGCTTCTCCCAATCTTTCCGTCATTCTTCTTGGATTCCCCAACGCGATATGCACCAAGGTTCTGGCCAGCTCATAATTTGCCGCCGCATCGCGTGGATCTTCCCGGATAGTTTTTTCCAGAAGCATTCTGGCGTCATCCACCTTCCCCTGCATCCTCAACTTGTAGGCGTCTCCCGCAATATTGGTGGATTCCGTCTGTCCATGCGCGGCCTGGACGCACAAACCCGGCGCCAAAGCCGCCGACAGCACCAACGCCGCGGCGATTCGCCTGATGACATGGATATTCATATTCGGTTCCTTTCAGCTACGGGCAACATGATGGTATGTTACCATCCACTAACCTGAACGTCAAGTTGAAATCCGCGGGACAAGTATTTTCACGCAAACCCATCGATCAAATGCCGGATGAGTTTTTCCTTTACGGCCTGAAATGGCGGCGAATTTTCGCCGAGGATTTTGGCGATGCTGGTGACGCCGCGGTTTTCCATGCCGCAGGGGACGATATGCGCAAAGCCGCTGAGATCGATATCAACGTTCAGGGCCAGCCCGTGCAGGGTAACGCCGCGGCGAATGCGCACGCCGATGGCGCAGATTTTCGCGGGCTGGCCGGCGCCGCCAGTCCAGACGCCGACAGCCTTGGGATCGGCTTTGGCTTCGATGCCGAGTTCCGCCAAGGTCGCGATCACGATCGCTTCCAAACTATGGACATAGCCGCCGACGGAAAGACGATGATCGGCCAGGCGGATGATGGGATAGGCAACGATCTGCCCGGGACCGTGGAACGTGATGTCGCCCCCGCGGTCGCTGTGCACCAGGTCGATGTTTCGCCTGGCCAGCTCTTCGGCGCTGGTGATGAGGTTTATAATGGATTCCGCGCGTCGGCCCAGGGTGATCACCGGGGAATGTTCGACGATGAGTATGGTTTCCGGTCCTCCCGCAACGACGCTTTGGTGCGTTCGCTCCTGCACGTCCCACGCGCCGCGGTACGGCATTCGGCCAAGATCATTCACCACGATCGACGTCGGCATCTCCCGGAAAGACTAGGATACCGGCATGGAAATGTCATCCTCCGGCGTCGACGGCCAAATCAGAAAACGCCACGCGGCGGGCTGAGAACGCCGCGGACCTTGTGAGCCGAAGCTCCATTTACTTGCCGGACATGATAGAATCCCCGCGTTTCGGTTCCCAAATCAAATGGTGATGAGCGGCAGGTCCCGGCAATGACCGCCTTTGCTTCGATCAACTTCCCCTGTCCGGATTGCGGGGCGCGCTTCGCGCTGACGCCGCAGGTCGCCGCTCGCAAAATCCAATGCCCCTGCGGCCGGGTTTTCATGGCGCCGCCCATGCCTCAGTTGTCGCCCGACCCCGAGCCTTACGATATTGATACCGGGCACATTCAAAGCCTGCCGCCATCCGCTTCCTCCGGGGCCACGAAGGGACCGGGATCGACGCTCCACGATCTTTATCCGCATCGCAGGATCGCTTCTGTCGCCACTGACGACCTGGAGACCGACTTCTCGCTGACACGCGATCGCGTGATTCCCATCGTCCTTCTTCTGGCCGGCCTGGCGCTGAGGGTGGGTGAAATGCCGTTTGATCGAACCCTGGAGCAGGCAAATCTGGCGGAGGGCTTGGCGGTGATGGCGTTTCAGATCGTGCTTGCGGTGGCGCTGATGCTCGCGGGGGTGCTGGCCGCATCGAAAATCCTGGCGACGAATTTTGGGCCCGCGGGCACGGTCGTGCTCAAACTCACCGGCATGTCGATCTTCGCCTGGGCCGCGGGAGCAGCCGTCGTCATC
Organism: Tepidisphaeraceae bacterium; assembly: GCA_050010915.1. Lineage (GTDB taxonomy): Bacteria > Planctomycetota > Phycisphaerae > Tepidisphaerales > Tepidisphaeraceae > PALSA-1353. The sequence goes on from JBEKKC010000076.1 coordinate 19,110, forward strand.
ATGCTGCAATACAACATTCGCGCATTCGTAATGGCCATCCACTTGATCTTCATCATTTATGCCGTCACGTTCTGGATGCTTTTTTCCCTGGATGTGCAGGAGACGGTCTTGACGGTGGCGATCTGCGCGCTGCTTCAGAACGCCGCCACGCTGGTGATCTTCTCCAGCGGCAAATAATGGCGCGTGAGGAGAAATTCATGTCATCCACCGATCCGGGTCGCATCGTGTGTCCGGGCTGCGGGCGCTCCGGGCCGTACCGTCCGGAGTTGGCCGGCAAGCGATTGAAATGCAAATGCGGCGGAATCATTCAAGTCCCTGCCCGCAGTCTTCCGGTTGAGGCATCAGATGAACCGCTTCGTCCCCAGCCCGTCGCGCCCGCGCCCTCCGTACCGCCCGACGACCCCGACGCCGGTTACGACATTCGCGAAACCGCCGAAACCGACAATCGCCCGGTCCAGCGGCCTGCGAACGTGCTGGCCTATGGAACCGGCGCCGCGCCGGCGCCGCCGCCCGAGACGGGTCCCGGAGCCTTTCCGATCTATCCCAGGCCCAAGACCTATTCCAGCAATTCGGCCGCGGAACAGTCGCATCTGATCCGCATGGTGATCGTCATCGCGGCCATCACGGTCGTCATCGGCGGGTCGATCTTCGGCATCAGAATGTTGAAAGGGCCTGGCTCGAGCGCCCCTCAACTCGGCGAGGATGCGGACATCGAGGCCAAAATCTCAGACGAATATCACAAGGACGTTCACGCCTGGTTCCAGGAAGATCCCAGCCGAATCATGGGGCCATGGACTCAAACCCAGGCTCTTTCCCAGGCCGACCGCTGGCAGCAGCAAGGCGCAAAGCAAGTGCTGGCGTTCGGATCGCGCATTTCGATGGTCGCCGTGATCGAACTGCCCGACGATCCGGCGAAGCGCAAGGCGCTTTTCGATTGGCAGGCACAATGGCACAGGGAGCATCTCACCAAAGTCTGGACCGATGTCGGTCAGAAATACTTGATGATTCGCCTGGGAATATAGAGCGGTTCGCCCTTTCCAGTCCTTTGGCATTGGCGATGTCAACTACATCCACCAATTCAAATCGATGTGCTCAAACACGCTGTCATGCTGGTCCATCTCGGCCAATTCAACCTTGTGTAATTCCGACAGTTCGCGTCCGGCGGCTAATTCCTCGGCCATGAGCGTGGCACGGTCGAAATTCGTGGCATGGCCGGAGAAGCGCTGAATCCCGTAATCCACCGCCCCGTGGGAGTGAACGACAAACGGCCAGTCGCTGGCCTGCAACAGGAGCAATTGCCGGCCGGCGCGCTGCATGAGGTCCCGCACTCCGTCGTTGGTTTTCCACGGCAACTCGTGCAAAAGCTTAAGCATTCGGCTTTCCGCGCGGTATTCGATCTCCCACATCCAGCGATTGCGGTCGTTGATCCACACGCTGTGATTGCCCTTTTCGCCCCAGGAGCCTTCGGGCAACCGCATCACCTTGTCCGGTGGAAGATGGTACAGGGCTTCCTCCGACGTCCGCAGGTTGACCTCGCGGCTGTTGGCCAGCGTGAGAATGACGTCGCGGAGGAATTTTGGGCCCTCGAACCACCAATGTCCGAACAACTCGGCATCGAAGGGAGCGATGCAAACGCCCTGGCGGCCGGTGCGATCGCGATGTTCGCCCAGCACGTCGCGCACGACGTTGCAGAAATGCTGGGCGTGCTCAAAAATCTTCGCCGGGACGTCGTCGGGATAATACGGGTCTTTGTCGCCCAGGCCGGC
>JBEKKC010000077.1:0-20411 GCA_050010915.1 Tepidisphaeraceae bacterium
TGGCGATTTTCCAACCTCATGAACATACGCGGCCCCCTGGCCCGTGCCTATTGCTCGCTCTCGGCCGTCCTGTTCGCCCGCCAACGGCTGGCAGAGGAGACCGATCCCGCTCTCGCCGAACACGACCGGGCCAGAATTCAAAAGAACATCTCCGCGGCGCAGGATGAAATCCTCAACTTCAGCATCGAACACTTCAAAGCAAAGTTCTGGATGCGCGGAGTTGAGAATTCGGAACTCGATATCCTCTTCGACAAGCTCAGCAGCGCCTGGAAGGCCGTGCGCACCGAAAACGAAACCGCCGACAGCGCGTTGGACGGCCTCCGCAAAGAAATCCTGCGCTTCGACACCCTTTGCGGCCTCGAAAACTACAACGGCGGCATGTGGTCCCACGTCGCCCTGCACACCTGAGCCGATCACAATCGACCTGTGGCGCAGCGCACCAGGCGCATCACTTTCCCAAACCGCTTGTCTCTCTCCACATCTTCCAATCCTCCCGCAACGCTTCCGCCATTGACCTGGCCGCCATGTGCAGCCAGCCCTGCTTCCTCGTTCGCAAATCCCGGCGAATTTCTTTGATCGCCTTCGGCGAACCGAGATGAATATTGGCGGTTTCCCGGCCCATCGCGTGCAGCAGATGGTTCGCGTCCACGGATTTCACCAGTGTCGCCAGCTCCACCCGTCCGCAATCCGGCGCCAGCCGCCGAATCAACCATCTTCCCCGAACCCGAACCCAGGGATCGCGGCATCGCACCGCGCGTTCCAGAATCGCCTCGTAAAACAATTCATCGGTTGACGCCTTTGCCGCCCAGTACCACGCCGACGGCGTGATCGCCTTCGCCTCCCGCGCGATCACCGATCCGTGCCATTGTGCCAGCGCGACGATCCGCTGCTTGCCGAGACTCCCGATTCCAGCGACGCGCCGCACGAGGCGGTACGGAAGCTTGCGCTGCGGAAGCATCATTTCGATCCCCTTGATCGCGCCCGCCGGCGGACGATTTCTCAACGCCGGCAGGCTCTGAAGATTGTCCCAGAATTTCGCCGGCTCTTTCAGGGCTTCGGTCGCCAGCGCCGCCAGCCAGTGATGCCTTTCCGCCAGCACAAACGGATCGCCCGCGCCTGAAATTCCCTGCACGTATCCATCAAGGATCGCCCCGCAAACGCCGGCCGGGTCCATGTCCAAACGCGACGACTCCACCGCGAGCGCCGCGCTCACCGCCAATCTCACCAGGTCCACGGGATAAGGCAGCTTGCACGCTTCGTCAAAATCATTGATCCCCCAAACCAGCCGCCCATCGCCGTCCCGCCAAGTTCCGAAATTCTCGACGTGCAGATCGCCGACGCCGAGCACGCGCGGGGCATCGGCCAATTCAACGCAAATCACCGGAAATAATTGCGACCACCGATAAAACGTCGCCCGCAAAAACGCGAATTCCCCTTCCGCCATCCGCCGGTGCTTGATCGCCAGATCTTCAGGCAACATCTTCCCATGCTGCGCCAAGATCGCTTCAAACCGTTCGGTTGCCTTGACAATATTCATTGGCCACGGCCCACGGCAGGCTCCGAACCTGCGACCGGCGGATCAGAAATCTGCCGCTCCGTCCTACGGAACCACTGGTGCGCCGTCCAATGTACGCCTCTGATATGCATTTTCAAAATGCCGGCCCTCGCTTAGCATGTGTCGTATGACCCAAGCCTCGTTCCCCCCAACCCTCCCCGATCCCACCGGCCATTTCGGCCCCTACGGCGGCGTTTATGTTCCCGAAACTCTCATCGCCGCGCTCCGCCAGCCCGCACCGCCAATTGCTCGCCAACCTAGCCACCCAAGTGTTGATTTTAGAGCATAGAGACATGCAAGAGCTTTACAAAAAAGCTTGGGAAGAGTTGCGATTGCTTCGCGAATCCTGCGCCGACATCGAACCGGAATGTACTCCCGTTTTGGCGTTTGGAAGATGGGAAACGGCGCGTGTGGTGACCGCCGGGTTGAATCCGTCGGAAGACGAATTTCGAGATAAGAATCACAAAACGACAGCCGGAATGAAGGCGCCCTTGGAGCCGAGCCGTCAACGTTTCTTACACTGGGAAAATGGCGAATTGACCGCGAATCGGATCACAGAGGCATTTCGCAGATCTGATCGCTACTTCGAGCTCGGAAACGCATATTCGCAATGGTTCGAGAAGTACACTCCCTTCCTCGAGTTTGTTGGTGCTTCATTTGAAGAAGGAACTGCATGCCACACCGACTACGTATCGCCGTTTGCCACCAAGTGTGGAATCTCGAAATGCAACCCCGACACACAGCGCCAGTTGCCGCTAACAGGGGAAGAGTATTGGCTCGACGTCCTCAATTGTTGCCCATGCGTAGAAATAGTCTTTGGCCATGGCCCCGGATGGCACCAAATTCCCAAATTATTCAACACGAGTTGGGAAGAGCTACAAACTCGTTTCGACCAAAAGGGCGGTGAAATATGGGAAGGGAAAGCACATCTGCTTTTCGCTAAGGCTCGACTCTTAGTCAGTGGTCGGCAGCTTGCAATCTATTGGTGGAAACCCAACCGGGACGGGTCACCCCTTTGTTACCTCACTGCCGAAGAGAAGAAACTATTGGGCGAGCAAATCGCTTCGCACTACGCTCGCTGCGCGTCGTGATCCAATTGTTTCACGCCGACTTCCGTCGCGTCTGTCGCCGTGTGGTTATGTAGCTTGTAACCGCTTTCATCAGCAGGCCGGAGCGCGTTTCGCCTTTGCTTGCGGCGAAACGGTCAATTGAATCCAGAACGCGCTGTGGCAACGTGATGTTCACTCGTTTGGATCGCGTCCGCAGGTTGCCTGGATCAATCTCCACAACCGCCCAGATTCCCCCCGCATAGTCGGCATTTCGTCGGAGGCGATCAATTGGCGTGGGATCGGGAATCGGCATTCCCTCGTCGATGAGACCCTCAATGTGCAGTTCAATCGCTTCCCGCGCCATCGCCATCGCCTCATCCATCGTTGACCCGGCCGAGAAACAACCGGGCAGGTCCGGCACCGTCACGCCATAGTCACTCTTCTTGTCCTTGTGAATAACAATTGGATATCGCACGGTTACTTCCATTTCCATCCGGCCTGCCTGAAAATGCTTCGTCGCGTCCCAATCGGAAGGTCCTTCTTGGGATGCGGGACGGTCACAAGCCCTGGCTTGGCCGGGTGCTTAAACTGATAGTGGTCACCTTTTGTCCGCACGTGCAACCAACCTTCCGCCATGAGACGCCGCACGATCTCGCGGCTGCTTTCCATTGTGTGTATTATACACATTATCAACTGCCGGGCAACTCTCAAGAGTCATTGCCACACGCGGCAACCATCCCTACCATACCGTTTATGAACCAAGCAGCCGCGCCAACCCTCCCCGATCCCTCCGGCCATTTCGGCCCCTACGGCGGCGTCTACGTTCCCGAAACTCTCATCGCCGCCCTTCGCCAACTCGAAGCGGAATACGCCAAGGCCAAATCCGATCCGAATTTCCAACGCGAACTCGACGATTACCTGCGCGATTTCGTCGGCCGCCCCACGGGCCTTTATTTCGCCCGCCGGCTCACCCAACATTTCGGCGGAGCCAAAATCTATCTCAAACGCGAAGACCTGAACCACACCGGCGCCCACAAAATCAACAACACCCTCGGCCAGGCCCTTTTGACCCTCCGGATGGGAAAAAAACGCGTCATCGCCGAAACCGGCGCGGGCCAGCACGGCGTGGCCGCCGCCACCGCCGCCGCGCTCTTCGGCCTCCAGTGCAACGTCTACATGGGCGCCGAAGACATCCGGCGTCAAAACCTCAACGTCTTTCGCATGCGCCTGATGGGCGCGAAAGTGATCGAGGTCACCAGCGGCAGCAAAACGCTCAAGGACGCTACCAACCAAGCCATGCGCGATTGGATGGGCTCCGTCGCCCACACTCATTACATCATCGGCAGCGTCGTCGGGCCTCACCCATTTCCCATGATCGTGCGGGATTTCCAATCCGTCATTGGCCGCGAGGCCCGGCAACAATGTCTGGAAATCGAGGGCCGCCTGCCCGATTACATCCTGGCCTGCGTCGGCGGAGGCAGCAACGCCGCGGGCATCTTCGCTCCATTTGCCGCGGATTCATCCGTGAAACTCATCGGCGTCGAAGCCGGCGGACGCGGTTCGGCCCTCGGCCAGCACGCCGCCGCACTCTGCGCCGGACGTCCCGGCGTTCTCCACGGATCCCTCTCTTACGTTCTTCAGGACGATGACGGACAGACCGCCGACGTCCACAGCGTCTCGGCCGGCCTGGATTATCCCGGCGTCGGGCCGGAACACGCCTGCTGGAAAGACACCGGCCGCGTGCAATACGTCAGCATCACCGACGACCAGGCGTTGTCCGCTTTTCAGTTGGTCGCGCAGCTCGAAGGCATTCTCCCCGCGTTGGAATCCGCCCACGCGTTCGCGCACCTCCAGCAGCTCGTCCCCAGCCTGCCCAAGGACAAGATCGTCATCGTCAACCTCAGCGGCCGCGGTGACAAGGATTGCCAGGAAGTAGCGCGTCTGATTGATAAATGACGCCTTTGAATGACCCGGTAATCCGTTCAACAAGTGCTCGCTCTTTGCGCGGCCTGCCCACTTCAGTGGGCAGGAGGCATCCCCATTCAAAGGTCTCGAAGACTTGACTTCCCACTTCCGCGATTTCGGAATCATTCACGGCGCAGAGACTTTTTCAGGTTTTGAACGACAACCCACCACGCCTGTCCCGTCGGAATCGACAAAACGACCGCGCCAAGGATCGGGATAACGTTCACCATGAGATCGCCGTTCGAGCGGCCGTGGACTGCGGTGAAAATCGCCTCCGCGATCAACACGGTGCAGGCGATCGCCGCCGCCAAGACGGGCAGGATACCCGTCAGACGCGCCCTATTTCCCCCTCCCCCTGTACTCAGGGGGAGGGTTGGGGTGGGGGTTTTGCCGGTCCGCAAAAATCCGTGGCCACGCCCCTCATCGCCTGCCGGATTGCGCATTGCTTGACCCATGATTCTCGAGGCTTATCATCGCCTCGCTCGCGGGTCAATGCCAATGCCCCAAATGTCGCGATCCATCGCTCAATCCTTCGCCGATCTTCGCGGCCGAGGAATCGGTCTGGTGCCGTTCTTGCCCGCGGGTTTTCCCGATCTTGCCACCACCGCCGCCACGCTCAAAGCCCTTGACGCCATCGCGCCCGCCGCCATCGAGATCGGCTTCCCGTTTTCCGACCCCATCGCCGATGGGCCGACAATCCAGCAAGCCTTCACCGCCGCCCTGGCCCGCAAGGTGAAGGTATCCGACGTATTTGCAATGGTTCGAGACGCGGCTCGGCAGATTCCCACTCCCCTGCTGGCGATGCTGAGCTACAGCATCGTATTCCGATATGGCGCCGACCGATTCTTCGCCGATGCGCGTGCGGCCGGGTTTGCCGGCCTGATTATTCCCGATCTCCCGCCCCCCGAGGCGAACAACGTCTGCCGCCAAATCCGCGCCGCCGGCCTCGACACCATTCTTCTCATCGCGCCCACCACCACTCCCCAGCGACGCCGTGAAATCGCCGGCCTTTGTTCCGGGTTCGTCTATTATCTCTCCGTCTCCGGAATCACCGGCGCCCGCGACCAGTTGCCCGCCGATCTGGCCGAAAACGTCCACCAAATTCGCGGCATGACCGACCGCCCCATCTGCGTCGGCTTTGGCATCTCCAAGCCGAACCATCTCGCCGCACTGGCGAACATTGCTGACGGCGCCATCGTCGGCAGCGCCATCGTCCAACGCATGATCGACTCTTCTTCCGCCGGCCCCGCCGCCATCGCCAAGCTCATCGCCGATTACTGCCGAAGCCTGCTGCCCCAATCGCGTTAAACAACCCCGGCTATAAGGTCGCACCAACTCTCATAATCCCTGCGGTCATCGCCGCGCTTTGTCGCGTTATATCGAACACGGATAGAGCGCATCCACCATGAAACAAAGGACTTGCGCCATATCCGCGACAAAGTCCCTGCAACGAGGTGCCGTCATGGCGATTCTTAACCTGCCTTTTCCATCCCCCGCCGAAAAACGCCGACTGAGCGACGGCTATCTTGTCCGCCAGACCCGTAACGGCGATCGCTCGGCGTTCAACGAACTGTTTGTCCGATATCAGCGCCCCGCCGCAGCCGTCGCATATCGCCTCCTCGGCAATGTCCACGACGCGATGGAGGTCACGCAGGATGCTTTCCTCAAGGCCTTCACCAATCTGCCGATGCTCCAGCAGGCCGAGGCCTTTGGCGGCTGGCTCATGCGGATCGTTTCCAACCTCTCCCTCAATTTCAGGCGCGCTCGCAATACACGCGCCGCCTTGGCCCTCGATGAACTCCTGGCTTCCGCCGAATCTCTCGCAACGTCAAATGCAGATCCATTTCACCGTCTCGAAAGCGCCGAAATGGGCCGTGTGCTTCGCAACGCCCTGAAGCACCTGTCCGACAGACAGCGGACCGCGATCATTCTGTTTACGATCGAACGATTGCCACAAAAACAGGTTGCCCAGATCCTCGGATGCAGCGTCGAGGCCGTGAAATGGCACGTCTTTCAAGGACGCAAAAGGCTTCGGGAAGTCCTTAAGGACTATCTCTAATTGATACCCATGCCTTCAGAAAATCTCGATGGGTGCGGCCATAACTTTTTCCCTCCCCCTGTACTCAGGGGGAGGGTTGGGGTGGGGGTTCTTCCGAGCTTGCAAAAATCTTTGGCCGCGCCCATCTCGATTCCCTTCTCCTGCAATATCTGGACGACGCACTCCCACCGGCCAAGCGGATGGCCTTGGAATGGATTCTTCGGACAAACCCGATGGCCAAGGCGCAACTCGATGATTATCGCAAGCTCGACCGCCTGCTGGCCAACGCTACCCCCCTTCCGCCAATCCGATGGGACGCATTGGCTCGAACGCTTTCCTCAGCAATTGAATCTTCATCGCGATGAGTTCGCCTAATATTTCAATTTCTGCTTCCGCACCCCAAAAAGTGCCGTCCAAGGTTGTTTGGTACTTGTTCGGGACATGCGTTTAGTGTTATACTCCTGGCATGACCTTGCGCGTCGCGGTTCACGAAATTGGCCGAGCTAGACCGATAGGTTACCCTTGCACATTAAGTGTCAAAGAAGCTGGATAGCCAGCTTCCAAGCTGTCGCCCCGACTCGCCTCTAATCGCTCTCGCAATCCGATAAGATTCGTATCGAAGCTGCCTTCGTGCCCGCGAAGTCCTTCTCGACATTCGTAGACGCGAATCGGCAGGGCCACCTCAGGTAAGAGGACCTCAAGACGAGAGAGGAGCCCTGCCCTCAGCAGAATATGCCCCTTAAAGCCTCTCATGTCATAGTCGTATAGCTTGAGACAGGAACCCCATGCGACCGCACGAACATATGGCCGATTAGTCTCCGGCATCAGCTCCAAAGTCTGCGCGTCAAAGGCTAAGACTTCACCATTGCCTGGCGCGAGATCACTGCCGACCGGCGCCAAATATTTGAAGTATGGGTTGCGAACCTGTCCCGGACCTTCAGGAGGAGTTTCACGCCGCACGACGGTTACGCTCCATAGAGAATCGTCGGAACGCCGGGACGGCTGCCGTTTCAGGATTTCCGGATCACGCCGAGTAATCAGTAGCTGTAGTTTGCGTTTTCCACAGAACATGAGCGCGCCCGTGCCGCCCATATTGAACTTTCCCTGAACAAACGGGATGCGCAGCTTGTTCTTCCGGTCAATCGACATGAAGGTGTCGGGAACAGCCGCTGGCGTCTGGCCTTCACCGAGATCACATATCGTAAGGCAAGGCATCCCATCTTGATGAGGTCGCGCGCCGCTGATAGCGAGCGTAATACTCTTCGCAAGATCGGTGCGGTCGGTCGTATTAAAGAACATCTTTCTGGCGTCGAGAATGGTTTGTGGCGCGTCTGCCGAAGTTGGATCGATGCCTGCCCGGAGGCACGCTCCCGTGAGTCTCGCATCGATCGAATTAATGAGCTTTTCCACTAAGGCCGGTTCCGGACGTGCTTGCTGCCCGCCGACAGTCTTAAAGTTGTTCTCATCGTCGCCAAGTAGACGCCAATTGTCAGGGGCATCCCACAATTCCGCGTATTGAAGCACCTTCACGACTGCACCTTCGCCATCCGCGTGAAGCAAATCCATCGCGAGTTTATGAATCTGGGCGTTGGTCATCTTCGGCATGGTTCGATTCCCCACGATCATGCAGTGCGAGCCGGAAGGCTCGCCCAAAACTTCTCCAGCGCACCATTGGCAAGGCCGCCCCGGCGCAATAAATAACCATCGCGTCCCTTCTTTGCGATGGCTCCAACGTCTCGCAGCCAAGCAAGCGTGAGATATACCTGATAAGCCGGAATCTCTCCGCCATTTGCCAGGTCCGGCACGGGCAATACGTCTTCTACTGCAAACACTTTGCCTTCGGCAACAGACCCAGACAACTGGCGCACGAATGCGACTACCGCTTCGCGCGGCGCGCGGTGTTCGTATGCTGCCCTATTTTTCTTCGACCATCCAATCTTGACGAGTTTGCCACCATCGCACTCAAAGCGCGGGTATCCGTTCCTCCGCAACTTCCCAATCTTCATTGGCGACGATCCGCCTTGCGTGCTGATTCCAGCCACGGGCGAGGCGACCGTCTGCACCGGCGGCGGTTGCTCAAACGCACGACCTTGCGAAAGCCGAGCGACGCCATCAGCAAGCCCCGCTATTTCGGCAACATCAACATACCGCTGCTCTCGCAACGCCGACTCCATGAGTTGCCGAAGCGACGCCTCGGCATTGGCCAAAACACCACGTGCATCCTGTATCGTGCCCATACCAATAACTTACTACGAAATTATCCCTGTGTCAATCCTGTATTTATAGATGATTATGCACAAGTTGCAAGTGATGTTTAAATAAACATTTAGGAGTTGAGTGAAAAGTCGCACGCCGCCATCGTTTGACGTGCCGCGAGTTGTCATATCGCCCGGATAGACTATGAGCGACTGCTCTCTTCGGCAGAGCAATAGCTGTGCGTAGGCAATTTACTGCCAAATTTGGCGCACTCATCCATTCGATTTGGCGAGCCGAATCTTGCATCGAGGATAAGTCTAATTGGGAAAGTTAGTTACGGAGAATGCGAAAACTAGCGATCACTAAGTAACATCTGAAAAGTGTATAATGTGTAAAATGCCCTCGTTGAGCAACGCGGCGTTGGATGGCACCCTCAAAAGCCGAATTTGGGTGCGACCCTCATTGCGTCACCGCCCCATAGCACGCCGGTCCGACCAATTTGGCGTATTTCGCCAGCGCTCCGCGCGAATACTTCGGCTCCGGCTGCTTCCAGCGCGATTGCCGCTTCGCCAACTCTTCTTCGCTCAAATCCAAATTGATCGTCCCCTTCTCGGCGTCGATGCTGATCATGTCGCCATCCTGCACCAGCGCGATCGGCCCGCCGACAAACGCCTCCGGCCCGATATGCCCAACCATCAGGCCCCGCGTTGCCCCGCTGAATCGGCCATCGGTCAACAGGCACACTTCGTATCCCAACCCCTGCCCGACGATCGCGGCCGTCACCCCTAGCATCTCGCGCATCCCCGGCCCGCCTTTGGGTCCCTCATAACGGATGACAACGCTGTCGCCCTTCTTGATCTGTTGCCCCTGCACCGCCGCCATGCACGCTTCTTCGCTGTCGAAGGTTCGCGCCGGCCCCCGATGTTGAAGCTTTTTCACGCCTGCCGTCTTGATCACGCATCCCTCCGGCGCCAGGTTGCCGCGCAGAACGTGCAGCCCGCCCGTCTTTTCCAAGGCGCGCGACGCCGGCATGATGACGTTCTGGTCCGCCTTCAGCTTCACGCCCGCAAGGTTCTCCGCCATCGTCTTCCCGGTACACGTCATGCAATCCCCATGAATCAGCTTCTCATCCAGCAGCACCCGCAGGATCGCCCCAATCCCGCCGGCATTGAACACGTCGAAGGCCGTATAGCGCCCGAACGGTTTCAGATCGGCGATGATCGGAGTCCGCCGGCTGATGTGATCGATGTCGTCCAGCGTCAGCGTCACCCCGCATTCGTGCGCGATCGCCGGCAGATGCAGGGCGCTGTTGGTCGAACCACCCGTGGCCGCCGCGATCGTCACCGCATTCTCAAACGCCTCCCGCGTCATCACGTCCCGGGCCCGGATATTTCTTTCCAGCAGCCACATCACCTGCCGGCCCGCCTGCACCGCAAACGCGTCCCGCTCCACGTCCACCGCCGGCGGCGAACCGCTGCCCGGTAGCGCCATCCCCAGCGCCTCCGCCGCGCACGCCATGGTGTTGGCCGTGAACTGACCCCCGCAACTTCCCGCCGACGGACACGCGCCGCATTCCATCTCATACAGGTCCGCATCGCTCATTTTCCCCGCCGAGTGCGCCCCCACCGCCTCGTACACGTCCTGAATCGTCACGTCCCGGCCTTTGAATTTGCCCGGCAATATCGTTCCACCATAGAGAAACACGCTCGGAACGTTCAACCGGGCCATCGCCATCAGCATCCCCGGCAAACTCTTGTCGCAACCCGCCAGGCCTACCAGCGCATCGTATCCATGCGCATTCATCATCAGCTCGATGGAATCCGCGATCACTTCGCGCGATACCAGCGACGCCTTCATTCCCTCGTGTCCCATCGCAATCCCATCCGACACCGCGATGGTCACGAATTCCCTCGGCGTGCCGCCCGCCGATTTCACCCCTTCCTTCGCCGCCTTCGCCTGCCGGTCCAGCGTCAGATTGCACGGCGTCGCCTCGTTCCACGTGCTGGCCACCCCCACCCACGGGCGATGAATCTCCTCGTCGCTCAGCCCCATCGATCTGAAAAATGCACGCTGCGGAGCGCGCTGATCCCCTTCCGTCACGATCTCACTGCGAGGCCGGTTCATTGAAATCTCCACAATCTGAAACCGAAAAGATTACAGCCGCTGTGGCTCTGACGCCATCCGTGCACGGATCGACAATGAATGGTGCTGATATGCCAACTCCGCCTGTGCTTGATAAAAAATACCTTTGCCGGCTGCCGTGTCATTCCAGCCCTTTGAGCCAATTGAACGGTTGCCTCCCAAGTTGTTAAGCGCGTTTCCACAACGTCTGATCCTTTCCGGATAAACACAACCGCTTATTGCGCGAAAGCAGCCGGCGATACCAAAATTTCAATTCTGTAACCTTCTGGCTGGGCGCATCAGACGTGGCCGCTTTCCGTTTGGTATCCGATCTTCGGCTTCGGGGCATCGCTCGGGTCGGCCATGAGCGCCCGGATCGCATCGAAAACAACCGCGAACTGGCCGTCATATTTCCGCTCCAGTTCGTCAAACCGCCGGGCGAGATCGGCATGGGTCGCCATCAATTGCCGCAGACGGACAAAGGTTCGCATAATCTCGATGTTCACGGCAATGGCCCGCTTACTGCGAAGCACGCTGGACAGCATCGCAACGCCTTGTTCCGTAAAGGCATAGGGCCTCGCCCGACGCGCACCTCCCCAACTTGAAATCACAATTTGTGATTTCAAGATTGCGAACTCCACCGGCGACAACTGAAACATGAAGTCGCGAGGAAAACGATCCAAATTGCGCTTCACTGCCTGCACCAATGCCCGGGCTTCTACGCCGTAGAGAATTGCCAGATCCGGGCTAAGTAGCACCCGATGCCCTCGAATTAGGAATATACCCCGCTCTATGCGCTCCGGCGCAATAACAACCTTGGACCGCCGCGCCATCACCTCACCTCTTTCGGCAAACGCACTCCTCTAGCGATTGATGCCCTTTCACTCGTTCGGATACATCCTAACACCGGCTTTTGTCGCCTCAAATCACCACGGTATAACCCCGTGGTTAACAGCGCCGCACTACCAAGTGACCGAAGTCAACCCCTTGCCTCGCAGCCCTCAATACACGATAAACGATCCGTCCTTTTTTGTCAGGTTTCCATGAACCGCCAGACCGTATCGCGACGCCGAATTCCGCCCCTCATGCCAAATCCCCCGAGCCATGACGTCCGCCTCGTCGCCATCGATCTCGACGGCACCCTCCTCAACGACTCCAAGCAAGTCAGCGACCAGACCCTTGCGGCCCTGAATTCCGCCGTCGATCGCGGCGCCCGCGTCATCATCGCCTCCGCCCGCCCCCCGCGAAGCGTGCGCCACGTCTACAACCAGCTCCGCCTCGACACCTGGCAGATCAATTACAACGGCGCACTCATCTGGGACGAGCCCGCCAAACGGGTCATCTTCCATCGCCCCATGCCCGGCGACCTGGTCCGCCGGCTCATCCAAACCGCCCGATCCCGCTTCGATTCCGTCCTGGTAACCTGCGAAATCCTCGACCGCATGCACACGGACCGTTTCGATCAGACCTACACCACCGAAACCGGCCGCCTCTTCCGGCCCGATGTCGTCGCCCCTTTCGAGCAGTTCTGCAATCAACCCGTCACCAAACTACTTCTGCTCGGCGACAAATCCATGATCGACCAGCTCGAATTCCTCCTGCCGACGACCGACGACAAAATCACCATCGTGCGCACCGATCCCGAACTGCTACAGATCATGGACCGAAACGTGAGCAAAGCCGCCGCATTACAGATCGTCGCCGAACACTATCAAATCCCCCTGGAAAAGGTGATGGCCCTTGGCGACGCCCCCAATGACGTGGGAATGCTTAAGCTGGCCGGCATCGGCGTCGCCATGCACAACGCCAGCGACGTCGTCAAATCCGCCGCCGACTGGATCGCCCCCTCCAACAACGACCACGGCGTCCACGCGGCACTCGTGAAGTTTGGGTTATGTGATTGACTGCGGAGCCGCGCGACCTCTAATTTGCCCTTTGGGATCGCTCCGCCCCGCTGCACGCTCAATTCGCCATCCAATGATGGCGATCGCCGAATTGTGTTACCTTTGGTCCCCGGCCGGGTGCTTATATGCGAATGAAAGGTCTGTGAAGTAGGAAACCAACCCGTGCACGCCATCGAGCTTGAGAACGTGACCAAGACGTTCGGCGCCCAGAGCGCCGTCGATGGATTGTCGTTGCGCGTGCCGGTGGGAAGCGTTTACGGATTCATAGGCCCCAACGGCTCGGGCAAAACGACCACGTTGCGGATGATCATGCACATCATCCACGCCGACCAGGGGCGAATCGTCGTGCTGGGCGAGCAGACTTGCGCCGCCGCCAACGATCGCGTCGGTTATCTTCCGGAAGAGCGCGGACTTTACCGGCAGATGAAAGTCGTCGAACTTCTCCGCTTTCATTCGCAACTCAAGGGTCACGCGGCCACGCGCGCCGAAGTCATTCGCTGGCTGGAGCGGATGCAGCTTTCCGACTGGGCCGATCGCAAGGTCGAGGCGCTCTCCAAGGGAATGAGCCAAAAGGTCCAGTTCATCGCGACGGTGATCGCGCGGCCGCAACTGCTTTTGCTGGACGAACCGTTCAGCGGCCTGGACCCGATCAACGCCGAAGTGGTCCGGGAGATTCTGCTGGAATTGGTGCGAGCGGGGACGACGGTGCTTTTCTCGACTCATGACATGTCCGTGGCCGAGGCGATGTGCGACTGGATCCTGATGATTCACAAGGGGCACAAGGTCCTGGACGGGACGCTGCGACAAATTCAGCAGGAACATGGCGGCGACGTGCTGCGCGTGCGCCTCGACTGGACGAACGGTTCGGACCGGCGGCTTCGGGACCTGCCCGGCGTTGCCAAGGTGACGGACTTGGGAAACATGCAGGAACTCGCCCTCCTGGCCGGCGCCGATCGGCAGCGGATTCTGGAACTGCTGATGCAACGCGGAAAAGTCGAGCATTTCGAAATGACGCGCCCCAGCCTGAGGGACATTTTCCTTCAAATCGCGGGCGGCCCGGATAGGGCTTCGCCCTCCGGGGGTGAATCGTGAACGCACGCAAGACCCGGATCATCGCCTCCCGCGAGTATTCCGCCGCCGTGCGGAGCAAGTCGTTTATTATCACCCTGGTGCTTCTGCCGATCATGATGAGCGGCGGCCTGATCGCCCAAAAGGTCGGGCAGAAAATCGGGGACACGTCGACCTACCACGTCGCGGTGATGGACTGCTCGCCCGGCGCATCGCTTTATGGCGCGATTGCGGCGGCGGTGCGGCGGCACAACGAGCATGAGATTTTCGACGCCTCCGGTCGGCAGGTGCGCGGTAGATTCGTGCTGGAGCCGGTTGCGCCGGTGGATTGGCGCGATCCGGCGGCCCTGGACCGCCAGCGCCTGAGTTTGTCGGACCGCGTCCGCACCGGCCAATTGCTGGCGTTTGTGGAGATTGGTCCCGCGGTGCTGAGTCCCTCAAAGGCCGGCGCGGGAGACGCGGCGACGATCCGCTACTCCACGAACCGGCCGACCTATTCGGACTTCCTCTCGCTGTTGCGAAGCACGTTGCCGTCCGTCGTCATCCAAAAAAGGTTCGCCAGCGCCGGCGCCGAATATCAGAAACTTCAATCCCTGCTGTGGCCCCCGCCGGTCGTCGAGTGCGGGCTGGCCGAGAGCAGCAACGGAAAAATCAAATATCAGTCGCAATCGGGTCAACTGGTCAACGTGGCAGTTCCCATCGTGATGATCATGCTGATATTCGTGGTGACGTTGATGGGAACCAGCCCGATCGCCGGAAACGTCGTGGAGGAGAAGCAACTTCGCATCGCCGAGGTGTTGCTCGGCAGCGTCACTCCGTTTGAACTGATGATCGGAAAGCTGCTGGGCGGCGTGGCCGTGTCGCTGACGCTGGCGGCGATTTTCTTCGGCGGCGCGTACTATCTCGCCTATTCATTTGGAATGTCCGGTTATGTCTCCGGGCAGTCGATCGCTTGGTTTTTCTTCTTCACCATCGTGGGGACGTTCATGTACGGCTCGCTGTTCGCGGCGGCCGGCGCGGCTTGCTCTAACGTCAAGGAAGTGCAGAGTTTTATCATGCCCGTGATGTTGTTCATCGCTCTGCCGATGTTCGTGCTCGGTCCGGTCCTCCAGAACCCGTCGGGGGCGGTGGGGATGACCTTGTCCTTCTTCCCGCTGTCGGCGCCGACGGTGATGGTGATGCGGCTGACGATTCCGCCGGGCGTCCCGGTGTGGCAACCAATTGTTGCGGCGGTATCGACGCTGGCCGCGACGGTTGGCTTCGTCTGGGCGGCGGGGCGAATTTTCCGGGTCGGAATTCTCATGCAGGGAAAGGGCGCCAACTATGCCGCCGTCCTGCGATGGATTTTGCGCGGTTGAATTCGCGGCCATGACGGCGAAAAGATTCCCTTTGATCCCCGGCCAATTGCCATTACCATACCTCTTCCACCGAAAACAGGAGTTGAAACCGTGATCCAATCGAGCCTTTTCACTTTATCGCAGCAGGAGATTCCGACGCATTGGTACAACATTATGGCGGATTTTCCGCAGCCGCCGGCGCCGCCGCTGCATCCGGGCACCAGGCAGCCCGCCGGGCCGCAGGATCTGGCCCCCATTTTCCCCATGAACATCATCGAGCAGGAAGTTTGCACCGATCGACTGGTAAAAATCCCCGATGAAGTTCGTCAAATCTATGCGTTGTGGCGGCCCACGCCCCTGCGGCGGGCTCTTCGCCTTGAACAGGCGCTGGGGACGCCGGCCCATATTTATTACAAATACGAAGGCGTCTCTCCCGCCGGCAGTCACAAACCCAACAGCGCCGTCGCGCAGGTGTATTACAACAAGCAGGCGGGCATCAAACGCATCGCCACGGAGACCGGAGCCGGCCAGTGGGGTTCGTCCCTGGCGATGGCGTGCAATTTCTTCGGCATCGAGTGCGTCGTGTACATGGTGCGCGTCAGTTTTCAGCAAAAACCGTATCGCAAAATTCTCATGCAAACCTGGGGCGCCACGGTTCATCCCAGCCCCAGCGATCACACCCAATTCGGGCGAAAAGTCCTCCAGGAAAACCGCGATCACCCCGGCAGCCTCGGAATCGCCATCAGCGAGGCATTGGAAGACACCGTCACCCATCCCGGCACCAAATACGCCCTGGGAAGCGTGCTCAATCACGTCTGTCTGCATCAGACCGTTATCGGGCAGGAATCCATCAGGCAGATGGAGTTAGCCGGTGAAGACCCCGATGTGGTGATCGGCTGCGCCGGCGGCGGGAGCAATTTCGCGGGCATTGCCTTCCCCTTCCTCCATCGCAATTTGTGCGATGGCAAGAAATATCGATTGATGGCCGTCGAGCCGGCCTCGTGTCCCTCGCTCACCAAAGGCGAATTCCGATACGATTTCGGCGACACCGCGCAGATGACGCCGCTGATGATGATGTACACCCTGGGCCATGATTTTGTGCCCCCCGGCATTCATGCCGGCGGACTGCGATATCACGGCATGGCCCCCCTCGTCAGCCACGCCAAAAAACTCGGCCTCATCGAAGCCAGGGCATACGAGCAAATCCCCGTCTTCGACGCGGCCGTTCAATTCGCCAGAACCGAGGGCATCCTCGCCGCCCCGGAATCCGCCCACGCCATCAAGGCCGTCATCGACGAGGCGATCCAGGCGAAAGACGAAAAGAAAAAACGGGTGATTCTCTTCAATCTCTCCGGCCACGGCTTCATGGACATGAGCGCGTACGAAAGCTATCTGGCGGGAAAATTGGCGGACGTATGATGCTTTATATCCCCGTCAAATGCATTCTAATGTCCGGATCATGAAATTCGGCCGGATCAAACGGCAGCATGGACGCGTGGCGGGGTTGGACGCGATTCTGGATCGGATCGTCAACCAATGCCCGTTTGTATCGCGGATCGTGCCGGGAAGGATCAAGGTGCGGCGGGGAAAGGGGGCGGTTCCGTTTAAGCTTAAGCTGCAATATCAGACGGCGGCGGGGCTGAAGTGTTTGTTTCTGGGGACGGGGACAGTCCAGGAAGTTTTTATGATCTGCACCGACGGCCAGAAGGCAACACAATGGCTCAAACACCATCGGCTTGTTGAAGCGACGTGATCCTTCGGCAAATCATGATTATGATCGCCGTTGATGCACGGCAGCACCGAGATTCAAAGAGCCGTTGAGATTTTACGATCCGGAGGGCTCGTCGCTTTTGCCACGGAAACGGTCTATGGCCTGGGCGCGGATGCCACCAATTCCCAGGCCGTGGGGAAGATCTTTTCGGTCAAAGGCCGGCCCAGGGGCAATCCCCTGATCGTTCACGTGGCCGACGTTCCGGTCGCCAGACGATACGTGACGGATTGGCCGGAATCCGCCGAGCGTTTGGCGCGAGCGATCTGGCCCGGCCCGCTCACGCTGGTATTGCCCAAGGGCCAGCAAATCGTACCCGAGGTGACGGCCGGCCTGCCCACCGTAGCCATCCGTTGCCCGGATCATCCGATCGCCTTGGAGCTTCTTCGGCAATTTGACGGCCCCATTGCCGCCCCCAGCGCCAATCGTTCCAATCGCATCAGCCCCACAACGGCCGATCACGTCCGCCGCGAATTGGGCGACAAGGTGGACCTGATCCTTGATGGCGGCCCATGCCGGGTGGGAATCGAGTCAACCGTGGTTGACCTGACCTCGCCCCAACCGGCGATTCTCCGGCCGGGCGCCGTCACCCAACAACGTCTTCAGGAACTCCTTGGCCCTATCGAGATTCGCATGGCCGTCGGCGGCGACAGCAAACCCGCCCGAAGTCCCGGCCAACAGCTAGTCCATTACTCTCCTTCGACACCAGCCTTTCGCCTGGGCGATGCCGACATGAAACTTCTTTCAGCTTCACTTTCCAGCCCGCCTGACGGAAATGCGGTATTCCTGATAATCGGTGGAACGGAACTGGCACGCCGGTTGAGAAAGTGGTGCAAGCCTGAAGCGATTATCGAAATGCCGTCCTCCGCGGCGGAATACGCCCGGCGACTCTACGCGGCCTTGCGTGAAGCGGACGACCGCCACGCCGATGCGATCTGGGTACAGTTGCCGCCGGACGAATCTGAGTGGGCTGCGGTGCGGGATCGCGTGTTCCGAGCGACTCGCCCATCCTCCGAGGCGCTCTGAATCCGTCATCGCACGCGAAGCTGCCGAGGCAAGCATCTGGGGACAAGACTTCCGGCCGAGGTTAAAATGGGAAGTCCTATGTTAAGTGTACTTGCTGAAACCAGCGGCTTTGGAAGAGCCGTCCTGATCGCATTGCCCTTCGCCGTCATTGCGGTTGTGTTGCTGCGCATGAAGTGGTTCTTCAGAAAAATAAGCGGCTGGGATGCGCTGGCGCAACGATTTCCACCGATGAAGGTCCATGCGCTCGGCGCGGAATACGCAGTGAAGGGAATGTGCGGCGGGCTTCGCAGCGGCAGCAAGTTCTTTCGCATCGCATTCGCTCAGGAAGGACTCTTGGTCACGGCCAGCTTCGCTTCAGATTCACCGATCCTGATTCCCTGGTCTTCGATCCGCGAAGTGTCCGGGGCGGATTTCGGCAGTTGGGGAGGGGATGTGTGTGTTACGGTGGATTGTGAAAAGACCCTGCTGTTCCATTTTCCGAAGGATGCGCTGGCGGTGCTGCAACAAAACGTCCCGGCGGAACGATTCCAGAAATTCGCCACGTCTCTCGGCGAATTATTAGAGAATCGAATGCACCAATCGTCCAAATGACCTCCTTCATCCTATAGGTGTTGCCCGACCCGTACCGTGACTCCCGCGCCGTTATTGCGCCCACGCGCAATAATGTGCGTGCCTCCCCCTTTACATTTCAACGCCAAGCGGTATCCTATTCCCCCAGAAACGCAAAATCCGGCTTAAAAGCCGGGTAATGGATTGCCCACTCGCACATGGAGGTGCTGCAATGTCCTTCCGATTTATCCTCGTTGCCGTCGCGCTGTCGGTTGTCCCTGGCCTGAATGCCCTGGCTCAGGATGCCATTCCCCAACCGAATGTCGCCAATTCACGGTACCAGATCGACGGGGTCATCAACGTCGATTCGGTTTACGTCCGAAGCGGTCCCGGCGAGGGGTATTACCCCACCCAGGAATTGACCAGGGGCGCCGCGATCACCGTCGTCGGAATCAAGTTCGACTGGCTTAAGATCCTTCCTCCGGAGGGAAGCTTCTCCTACGTCAACGCCGCTTTCGTGGATCACCCCGGCGACAGCGCCATCGGCAAGATCAATCGAAACAACGTCAACGTTCGCGCCGGCAGCCTGACCAACGCGATGAAGACCACGGTGCAAACCCATCTGGACGCGGGCGCTCAGGTCGAGATCATGGGTAAGGAAGAAGAATTCCTGAAGATTAAACCGCCGGCCGGGGCGTATCTGTACGTCAGGAAAGATTTCGTGACGGTTGCTCATCCGGCCGTGGCGGCCAATCCGGACACGGCCAACCCACAACCCGCGGCGCCAACAGCACAGAATCCGCCGGCCGCGGGCCCGGCGATCCCCAGCGCACCAATCGACCCCGCCAATGCCATTCTGACCAGCACCCCCACCACCGCCCCGTCCGCGCCCATCGCGGCCGCCCCAACCACCAATCCATCAGTCCAGGCCGCGGCCCCGTCAACTCAGCCAGCCGTGGCGGCGGCGCCTCCGCCGCCCAGCCCCGAAGAACTTTTCGCTCAATTCGAGTCCAAGTTCTCCGACATCAGCAAGCAGTCCCTCGACTCCCAGCCGCTTGATGAACTCATCGCCAATTATCAGTCCATCGCCAAGAGCGACCAGTTATCCGATGAATTGAAGAGCGTTGTGAGAATCCGCATCGCCACGCTCCAGGCCCGTGTCGGCAACAAGGCGAAACTGGTCGAGCTCCAGCGCCTGGAAAAACTCGCCGCCGCCCGGCAACTGGCCCTGCAAGCCGAGCAACAGGAGTTGGCCGAGCGTCTCAAACAGTCGCAAATCCAGGTCTTCGTCGCCGTCGGAACCTTGCAGCCTTCCAGCCTCCAGGTCGGCGGCGGAACGCTCTATCGCCTCGTTGACCCGGCCACCGGACGCACCGAAATCTACGTCCGCACCAGCGACTCCAAAATCACCGCCCTCATGGGCCAATTCATCGGCATCAACGGCGAACCCACCAACGACCCGCAACTGAGCCTGCGGGTCATCGAGCCCACCGACGCCCAGCAGATCGATGAATCGAAGGTCAATAGCTCCATCATGGCCGGCATTGTTCCACCCAGCATGCTGGCTCGAGAGGCATCGTCGACGAATTGATAATTCGCGGAAATTCGAAACCCGAAATTCGAAATTCGAATCACATTCAAAATTCGAATGACGAAACGGTCCTCGTTTCGAATTTTGTCATTCGAATTTGATTCGTCATTCGAATTTCGAATTTCCCCTAGTGGCCTATTCCGATTGAACGGCCGGAAATGTGATCCATTCGTGTAAAGGCCATACATGGTCGGCCAAGCCCGCCGACATGGCGGGCGTTCGTTGGCGTCCCAGGCGTTGCAGC
>JBEKKC010000078.1:0-27110 GCA_050010915.1 Tepidisphaeraceae bacterium
TCATGGCACACAACGCCCCCTGGTCGTTCGACCCTTCCAATCGGTGTCAAATGCTTCGTACGTCATAAACGACACAGTCGGTATTTACATCAAATATTCATCGAAGCGCATGACACCGTGGCGGTTCACGTTTAAGAAAGAGCACCAGGAAGAAATTGATTTGATGAAGTCCAATTTCAAAAACGTCTTTCTTGTCTTGGTTTGTAATGATGATGGGGTGGTATGCTTGAGCTATTCGGAATTGAAAGAAATTCTTGATAATCAGCATGACCCTATTGAATGGATTAGCGCAACAAGGCACAAAAGGGAAATGTACTCGGTCAAGGGGTCGAATGGTGAACTGGATTTCAAGATCGGTCAGAATGATTTTCCGGAAAAGATATTTAGGGACTGATTTGTGTGGCCGTTTTCCGGCGAAATTACTGCTCCAAGCAAATAACGCCGTTCCGCCGGGTAAATACCCACGGCGGGTCGCCCGACAGAGTGTCCGCTTGGACGATATACAGGTCTCCAACGTAGCCGGGGGAGCCGCTTTGAAAGCGAAACTTTACGCCGTAAACCTGGGACGCGAATTCCTCGGGGGTTTCGTTCTCAAGCCCCCACGCCTCTTTGACTGCCTTTATCCCCATGATTTCCTTCCACTCCGGAAGGCTGATTTCAAGTGGTTTGTTCACTGATTTTTTTCTTAACTCGTTTATTTTACACCCCGCATCGGCAACATGCACGTTGACCGATGATTGGGCGTTTCGACCTGACGGCAACTCTCTGCTGCCGCTTAAGCAGGGCAACCACATGCGATGCCCCGGCAGTCAACGCCCTCGCGGCTTTACGGCCGGGGCGAGCCTGTATAATCAAAATCTGCGGCAGTCACCTTCAAGGCATCGGCAAGGCCGCCTCGCCCGCCACGCCGGGCGAAAGACACCCGGAAAACGACCCCGGCAATACCACAAACAAGATGGGGGGTCTGTGGCCGTGAGGCCACGGCGGCCGCTGCCAAATATGCCGATCTGAATCCGTTGGCGCCCTGGCCAACATCGCAACCTCCGGGGCTGCGACCGGCTCTCTCTGGGATGGGGCGTCAGCACCGTCCGTGCATGTCCTTGATAAAGGACATCACTCGTCCTAAAGGACATTTGCTTGCCCCCACCCCCATCAATCGAGGACGCCGTGAGGCGGCCGAGAGCCGGACGCTTTCTCTCAGGCGAGCGTGAGCGAGCGAGCGAAGCCCGTGAGGGCGAAGCGACAGAGAAAGTGGACGGCTGTCGGGCAGGGCACGACGTGATGGAATCGAACTTAAACCGTTATGGTGCTTGGCCTAAATGCCCAACACCACCATTCCCCCGCAGGGGAAGGGTCAGGGGAAGCCCAGAGCAACTACTCCCAGGTCGGGTTGTCCTTGAAAAAATCCCTCAAAGCGGACAGGAGCGCGGCAGGGGTCGAACGTGGTATCATGACCTCCGTTTCTTGGCCGAGCAGCTTTGTAAGGTACTGCTCGGCTTGAATTTGAAATTCATTCTTTTATCGGTGTCCAGTCGGCTCCATCTCTGCATTGCGCCGCTTGCGCGCACCGGCTGTCGAGGAGGCCGGGATCGGCCGGTCGATGTCGGCAGAATGCTGCTGGCTTTCGATGCTCTCGAACAGGGCCCGGAAGTTGCCGGCGCCGAAGCCCTTGTCGCCCTTGCGCTGAATCAATTCGAGGAAAAAGGGCCCGGCCTGCGGATCCTTAAAGATCGCCGCGGCTTCGCGCATGAAGATCTGCAGCAGATAATGGGTGGAAGAGGTTCCGTCGACGAGGATCTGCATACGGCGCAGTGCTTTGATATCTTCCGTAAAATGATGGATCCTCTGGCTCGCTAGCCGCTGTGGCAGCAGATCGTAATAAGCATCCGGCGTGGGCATGAACGGTACGCCCAGGTCGCGCATGCCCTGAACGGCGCCGATCAGGTCGCTGACCGTGAGAGCAATATGCTGGATTCCCGGACCGTGGTGCTCTTCACAGAATTTGTAGATCTGCGAAGACTTATAGGATGGCGCCGCGGGCTCGTTATTGGCGAACTTCACGCCGGATTCGGGGTCCCACATAACGATCGACTTCAGGCCGGAGCCCCCGCTGGCGCCTTTTTTCACGTCCTGCGTGTGAAACTCGATGCCCCAGTACCGTTCGAGCCCTATCACCTGCTCCATCCACATGATCGCAGGCTTGAGGGTCAGGAAATTGGAGGTGATGTGGTCGACTGACCCAATCCCGAAGCGGTTGATTCCACCCCTGGGCCGATCGTGGCGGACCAGGTCGGGCATGATGGGCGTCGCCCCCGCGTGTTGCACGAATCGGAAGATCGTGTCGCCCAATGGGGTGGCGATGTCGAACCACATCACTTTGCCGCCCTCGACAATGCGCCGCTCGATCCCGGTCATGGGCGTGGCGCCGCGATCGTTGAGCAGCGCGAAGGCGCGTTTGGCATCGGCGACATCGAACACGATTCGGCCGATGCCGTCGGGGTGCTTGCCAAGCCAATGAAAGCTCTCGCCGGCCGAGCCAAGCGGTTCCATGAACACCAAACGCGCTCCACCGGCCTCGATTACGCTGGCGCGGGCCCGCTGCTCGTTTTCAAACGCGGGGGTGCTGATTGCGATCTCGGCGAAATCGAGACACTTGATGTACCAATCTCGAACGCGGTCCAAATCCCGCACGAAGACGTGTACGGATGCAACGCGTTGGATGCCCAGAGATTCTTTCTTTTTCGACGTCATAAATCACGCCTCCGGCAAAATGGACGGTTCGGTTCGAACGACGCCGGATACGCGCCGGCGTGCGTAATATGCCCGGCAGAATCTGCCGGAGTTTGTTTTTCTGAAGCGCGGAGTCCCCGAAGAAAGATCGCGGCTAATGTCGCCACGCTTGGTTCCTCCACGATGCGGAAATGATCTGCATCGATCACATGGGGGGTAACCGATACAGGGTGAGTGGCCCATCCCGAGTCCGGGGTGAGCAGCGGATCGCTCGCCAGCCGGGCTCCCGCCACGGGCATGTCGATATTGCCCGCCCAAGGCCGGAGCTGCGCCACATAGCTTCGGGCGGCATTTTCATAGGCCGCTTGACGACGCCAATCCATCTCGACGAGCCTTTCCGGCGTATCATGTCGCATATACTCCGATTTCGGCCGCTCGCCAAACAGGCCTGGCAGGCGCAGTCGAAGGCGAAACTTGACGGCGCGGAGCAGCTCCCCAGGAGACAGATAAAATATCCGGCCGAGCTGTCTGAACCGATAACCCCTGCCGAACTCCGGCAAAACGGCGTCGATGAGCCCGACGAATGCAACTTCCTCGCCGGCAGCGCGCAATTGCTGGGCGACCTCGAAGGCGACGATTCCACCGAATGAATAACCCACGAGCCGATAAGGGCCATTGGGCTGTTGCCGCCGAATGGTCCTGATGTAATCGCCCGCCAGGGCCTGGACTGTGAACGGTTCGTCGGTTGGTTCCAAGCTCACAAGCTCGCGCTCCGAGTACACGGCGAAGACCGAATAGTCGTTTTCAAGCCGCTTAGCGAGCGGCCGGTACGTTTGCACACCGAACAGCATGAAAACCGCGGGCTTGTGCGACGCCGCGTTCAGCGGGATCGGCCGAATGACCTGCGCCACCGGAGCCTGCGCTAGCTCGGCCATGGCGCGGACGGTCGGTCGCTCGAAGATTGCTTGGTGCGGCAAGGTCACGCCCAGCAAGTCTTCAAGATCCAGTAGCAGCGCAACGGCGAGCAGCGAATGGCCGCCACCTTCGAAGAAATCATCATCGATTCCCACCTCGTCTACGCCCAGCGCCTTTGCAAACGCTTCGGCAATCTGACGTTCCAGCGGCGTGCGCGGCATTGTGCGCGTGGAATCGGTCCGAGCATTTTCCCACGGCAGTTCCTGAAGCGCAGATCGGTCGAGCTTGCCGTTGCGGTTGGCCGGCAGGACCGGCAGGGCGACTAGCGCCTGCGGCAGCATATAATCCGGAAGGTGCGCCGCCAGCGCACGCCGAAACCCGGTAATCGTAATTTCCCGGGGCTTCACCACGAACGCAACCAACCGCGCGTCCAGGTCATTGAGCTTCTTCATGACCACGGCGCATTGTTCGGCGAGTTCGATCTCCCGGACCGTGTTCTCGATAGCCGCCAGCTCGACGCGGATGCCGCGAAGCTGTATCTGGTCATCGCGCCGGCCGAGGAACTCGATATTGCCGTCGGCATGCAAACGCCCCATGTCGCCGGTGCGGTAGAAGCGCATGCTCTGGCGAGCGACGAATTTTTCCGCCGTCAGGTCCGGGCGGTGCAGGTAGCCGCGCACTACGCCCTTGCCGGCAAAGCAGATTTCGCCGATGGCGCCGAAAGGAACGCTATTTCCGACCTGATCCGTCACGCGGACCACGACGTCGGCAAACGGTTTGCCGACCAACGTCCGCGTCATTTTTCGGTTCCGGCTGATCGGATAGGTGCAGCCCATGCAACTGATCTCGGTGCAGCCGTAGATCACGAACAGCTCGGCGTTTTCGAAGACTTGCTTCATCCGCTCGATCAACGTCGTCGGCACCAGATCGCCGCCGGATGACGCGTGCCGCATGCGCGGGAATGTCTGACTGCCAAAGGGCTTGGTTTGCAGGTAGGCAAACAGGCTCCCGAGCAAACTGGGGCCGGCGTGGATCACCGTCACGTCGCTCAGCCAACGTGCGAGGCGGTTGGGCGCCAACACGTCGTCGCGAGACAGCAACCGCAGGCTCGCGCCGCAGCACAGTGGAGAGATCAGCTCCAATAAACTGATGCTGAAAGTATATCGAGCGAGTGAGCAGAACTTGTCGTCGGGCCCAAAGCCGTATTTTTGCTGCGCAACGTAAATGTAATGGGCGAGGTTGATGTGCCGCGCATCGACGCCCTTTGGCATGCCTGTCGTGCCCGAGGTGTAGAGTATGTATGCGGGGTCATCCAGAGTGACCTGCACGGCCGGTGCGCTCGTCGGCAACATTTGGGTTCGGTGCGAATCGGTGTCGAAGCAGAACTGCGCGTACCGCTGCCGATTCATCAGCGCGCCCAATGCGGATGTCGTCAGCACCATTGCGGGCTTCAGATCGTCAAGGATCCGGGCGATCAGCGCCTTGGGATACGCCGGATCGAGCGGCACGTACACCGCTCCCGCTTTCCAAATCGCCAGAAACGCCACCACGATGTCGAGCGAGGGATGCACACATACGCATACCGCGCTTGCGGGCTTCACGCCAAGGGCCAGAAGGTGATGCGCCAGCCGATTGCTCTGTGCATCCAACTGTTCATACGTCAAGGAATGATTGTCGAAGCTCACCGCAAGCGATCGCGGATGCTCTCGAGCCAGCCGCTCAAAGACTCGATGCACAGGTTCCTGCGGGTAATCCGCGTGGCCACTGTCCCAGTCGACCGTGATCCTGTGCAGATCGATCGTGGAAAGCACTGGCAGTTCCCCGATCGGGGTTTCGGGCCGATCAACGGCGATCTTGCACACTCGGAGCACCGCATCAGCGAGACGTTCAATCGTGGCAGCTTCGAAAAGTCGGGCGTTGTAGGCGAATCGAAGCACGGGCGAGTTGCCCTGCGCCACCAGGTGCAAGTCGTATGTATCGGAATCGTCGAGCACATCTTCCGGCGCGTCGCCCAGGTCCACCCAACTTACGGCGATATTACTTCCGGCATGGCCGGGGGGATTGCTGGGGGTCTGGTCACGCAGCGCGTTGATCGCCGATGCGGCACGAGCGACCGCATCGCCGAGGCCATCGTCCGCCTTGATGGGACAATGCAACAGCGCGCTCGTGTGGCGGTGAGGATTGGGCCCGTATGCATGGAACTCGAGGACGATCGCCTCTTGTTGGGTGTAGCGGTAGAGCACCGCGCACAGCGCGCCGGCCAGCGCCGCCATTTGTTCGCCGGTAATTGCCTTCAACCGGCGCGCGCCGATCGAGGCGCGCTGATAGCCGGTTGTCGTCGATCGTTGTCTGTCCGTGGGCAACTGCACGAAGCCAGGCGGGATATTTGTTGCCGCGACGGCACTGGAACGAACCGGGGCAAGATTCGCAGTTTCAGGCATGACCTTCCCAACTCTGTGCGCAAGCGCTCCTTCGCCAACATTTCGGCGTTCAATCGGGTCTCGCCTTGTCTCACCGAATCAGCGATCCTTCGCTCGGTTTTCTATCGGGAGCATTTTATCGTGCCCACTCTTGTCACCTTCGCGAATGCTGGCGCGGCCATGGTTTCTTGAATGACAGGCCGGTCAAGCACCGCGAATACGCCACCAGGAAAAAATGACGGTTCGGGCGTACACTTTTGCGATTGGCTGAAAGACAAAAATAAGTGTACCGACTCCCAACATTGGCTGCAAGAAAACCCGGATGACGCCAAGGAATGTTGGGCGATAGCGCAATTGGGTATCGCGCACGCCCAGGTTGACCGGGAAGATCCCGAGTCGGCAGGATTTGAGTCCAATACAATTGCCCTCTAATTGCCCTCAACGTCCATCTAAAGACGGTAGAAAACCGTGTAGCTTCAGCACGTCTTCCAGACGCGCCAAATCCTTGAAATCTCCGGTCTTAAGCCGTAAATAGAGGGTGAGAAGGAGATTGTGGATTTGAGCCGTTTCGACTCTCCCCCTCTCCGTTGGCCGTACCCGGCCAACGGAGCAGTGGAGCAATAGAACAGTGGATCAGTAGAGCGAGGAAATGTTAAAAGAAGATTCCTTCCACTGCGGTCTCCGGCTCCACTGTCCTACTGCTCAATAATGCCTCGGCATGCGGTTAGCGCGGTTGCGCTTGACGGCAGCCCCAGAATAATTGCCTGCTACGGCCTATCTGTCAGCACTCCGCGCCTCGACACCAGGGGTGACGATTCCAAATCATCAGGGAAGAAACTGGAAATGTTCGAGCAACGGCCCCAGCGCCAGCGCTGGCAGGAAGCTGAGCAGAACGATCAACACGGCGGCCGAAACCGCCACGGTTGCCAGGAGCAAAGAGTCCGACGGCAGCGTGCCCACGTGTTGCGAACGACGCCCCTGCGCCGCGAGCCGTCCCGCCAGCGCCAACGCGGGAATCGCCAGCCCGAATCGGCCCGCCAACATGACCGGAACCGTCGTGAGATTATAGAAGAGCGAATTGGCGTCCAGGCCCGCCATGGCCTGCCCGTTGTTGGCGCAGCACGAGCTGTACGCGTAGAGAATTTCGGTAAACCCGTGAGGTCCGGTGTTTGTCGATAAACCGGCCAGCCCGCCGTTGCTGACGACCGCGATTGCCGTGGGGAACAATATCGCCATTGGCGTGACCAGCGAAAAAAGCGCGATCAGCTTCATCTCGCCCGGCCCGATCTTCTTGCCGAGGTATTCCGGAGTGCGGCCCGTCATCAACCCCGCTATGAACACACCGACCAGGGCGACCATCACGATGCTGTAAAGGCCCGTGCCCAGCCCGCCGAACACGATCTCCCCGAGCATCATGTTGCACAAGGGCACGCTGACGCTCAGCGGCATAAACGAATCGTGCATCGCGTTGGTCGAGCCGGTTGCCCCGTTGCTGGTTGTTACCGCCGCCAATACCGTCTGGGCGGTTCCGAAGCGAACTTCTTTTCCCTCCATGTTTGCCCCGGCAACGCCCAGTTGTGCCAGTAGCGGATTGCCCCGGCTTTCTCCCCAGTCGCACACGACCAGCGCGACGACGAAAAGGAACACCATGACGGCATAGAGCATCCATCCGGCCTTCGGCCGGCGGACCATGTGCCCGAACGTGTACGTCAGCGACGCCGGCAGAACCGCGATCGCCAGCATGCTGAGGAGATTGGCCAGCGGCGTCGGGCCCTCGAACGGATGCGCTCCGTTGGCATTGAAGAATCCTCCGCCGTTGGTGCCGAGGTTCTTGATGAACTCCAACGCCGCCACGGGCCCGCGGGCAATCGTCTGCACGTCGCCCTGAACCGTGGCGGCCTTCGGGTAGGGGGCAAACGTCATGGGGACGCCCTGCCAAATGAGCAGAACGCTTCCGATGACGCAGAGCGGCAACAGAACCCAAAGGATCGACCGAACGAGATCGAACCAGAAGTTGCCGATCGTGCCCGTCCACTTTCGCGCCATGCCCCGGATGAACGCGATGCCGACGGCAAGCCCGGCGGCGCCGGCCATGAAGTTTTGCCCCGCCAGACCCACGATTTGGGTCCAATACTTCATCGTCGACTCGCCGCCGTAGGCCTGCCAGGTCGTGGTTGTCGAGAAACTGAACGCCGTGTTCATCGCCAGATCGGGAGTCATTGGCGTTGTCAGCGCGTCGGCTGACGGGCCGCCGGGTAGATGCGTCTGGAATCTCAGGATCAGGTACAACAGCAGCGTTCCGACGGCCGTGAAGAGGATGAATGCGGCCGCGTATCTTCTCCAGGACATCTCGACCGAGGGATCGATCCCCATCAGCCGGTGAATCAGTCGTTCGACGGGCTTAAGTCCCCGGTCCAGACTCGTATGGCCGGCATCAAACACACGCGCCAGATACGCGCCGGCCGGTTTGACCAGCGCCGTGACGAGCCCCAGAAACAACGCGTATTGCACGAAGGAGGATACGCTCATAAATCTTCCCGCCCCGAGTTTCTCCTCCGCGCGCGGTCAGATGCCGTATTTTTTGCGGCGACGCCAAAGCGTGGCGGGGTCCATCCCGAGGACGCGCGCCGCTTCTTCAAGCGATTTGGTTCGGGCAACAACGCGGCGAATGTGGACTTCTTCAAGTTTGTCCATGGTCACCGCGTCTCCCAGTTCCATTTCCGGAGAGTTGTTCGGAAGAAAGCTTCCGGGAAGATGCCGAAGACCTATTGGCTTGGATTGACAAAGCACCACCGCGCGTTCGATGACGTTTCGCAACTCCCGGACGTTTCCCGGCCAGTTGTAGGACCTCAGTGCCGAAACGGCCTCGTCCGTAAAACCGGCCACCGGATTACCCCGGTTGAATTCCTTGGCGAAGCGCTCGGCCAAGGCAATGACGTCGTCGGGCCGCGCTCGCAGCGGCGGGACGTCGATCGGGATCACGTTGATCCGATAGAGCAAATCCTCCCGAAAACGCCCGGCTCGGACGGCATCTTCCAGGTTGATATTCGTCGCCGCGATGATGCGGACGTCCGCGCGTCGCGTGATCGCTTCTCCGACCGATTCGTACTCTTTATCCTGCACGAAGCGCAATAGTTTCGGTTGCAGGTCGAGCGGAAGCTCGCCGATTTCGTCGAGGAACAGCGTGCCGCCGTCCGATCCGGCGATGTGTCCGGGGTTGTCGCGGACGGCCCCGGTGAACGCGCCCCTGACATGACCGAACAACTCGCTTTCCAGGAGCTGCGGGGAAAGAGTCGGGCATGAAATGGTTGCGAACGGTTTATCGGCGCGGCTGCTCCAGTCGTGAATGGCGCGAGCCAGGACCCCCTTTCCAGTTCCGCTTTCCCCGCGAATGAGAACGGTGGTATCGGTTTGGGCAATTTGGCGCGCAAGGCTTATCGCCGTCAGCATGATCGGATCGTTGCTCTCCAGGCTGACGGCCGATTTGCCATCGGTCTGGCCCGCGGACTGCGCCGGCCCCGCGTGCATCGCCAACGCATCGGTAATTTGTTTTATTTGCTTGGGCGTGAACGGCTTGGTGATGTAATCGACGGCGCCCCGCTTCATCGTCTCGACGGCGCTATCGACCGTGCCAAACGCCGTGATGACCACGACCCGAATCCACGGGCTTCTTGCGATCAGTTCCGGGATGAGATCGGATCCGGATTTGTGTTTGAGCCGCAGATCGACAAAGGCCACGTCGAAGTGATGGTGTGCCGCTTCGGATAGGGCGTCCTCCCCATTGCTGACGGCAACCACTTGGTGGCCGTCCGTTTCCAGGCTGATGGCCAGGGTCTTGCGAACGTTGAGTTCGTCATCCACAACCAGGACGTGCAGGCGCGAGTTGGGGTCTGTCGCCATATTCTTTTTCACCGGCTTCGATTCCGCGCCGCGGTCCAATAAAAGGACGTTGGTATTCATGATATCATCATCCTGACAAAGCTTCTCGGCGATTTTGGCCCAAACGCCATGGAGTTCGTAGCCCTTCAGTCACGCCGCGGCCTGTAGTTTCGCCTTCAATCTCTTGTTCCTGACCCTGACCAGCGGGAAGCCTGGATTTGGCTCAGCACGTCGTCGACGATTCGAGACACGTTTTGCTGAAAGAAGTCGGCCTCGAATGGCAAAAGTCATCTCCGGTTGTCTCATAGCGCGCTCAACCTTCTTCCCATTGGAACGACCTGGGCGGGGCGCGATGTCGCGCCGGCATAAAATTCGCCCAGACGAACCAGATTCTCCCGTGCGGGCCGATAGGTGCAGTCTTTGGCGACCGCGCGCGCGAAAAATCGCTTTGCAGACGCGATGCGCCCCCGCGCTTCGTGCCACTCACCGGCCAGATTGAGGAATGCGGGGTCATCCCCGGCGATTGTCCCCGCCTTCATCAATTCGCGCTCGGCGTCTCGAAAGCGCCGCTCGCGCAGGGCTTGGCGAGCATTGGCAAGCGCGCCGGTATACCCTTGGCCGCATGATCCTCGGTCCACCGGTTCTTCCCGCAACACGCCGGCTACGCTCAAGCGCAGATCCTCCGGGGTAAACGGTTTCTCCAGGAAATCGCTGGCGCCCAGCAGCATCGCCTCGATCGCCGTCTTCACGGAACCGATCGCCGTTATGACAACCACCGGGGTCGGATAGCGCGCCCACGATCCGCGCATCTCCGCCAACACCTTCTTTCCGTCCATGAAGGGCATCAACAAATCCAGCAGCATCAAATCCGGAGGATCGCGCACGAGTTGATCCAGCGCCGCCCTCCCATTGTTGGCTTGTTGAACAACGTATCCGGCGCTTTCAAGACAAAGCCGAACCGAGGTTCGGATGCTGGCTTCGTCATCAACGACCAGAATTGTCGGCCAGTGCATAACGACCTCCTGGCGATAACTCCCGACGCTGCTACGAAGTTGGGCCGTATTTTTGACGAAGCTCCAGGTTGACTTGCAGGACGTTGACCATTTGTTCACCCCACAAGCCGCCCATGGGCGCCGCCGCGTCCTTTTGCAGGATTTGGTCGATTTCCCTGCTGATCGTCGCGGCGTCGCGCTTGGTGTCCTGCGCCCACTGGGCGGCGATGCCGGGCAACTGAAATTCGGCGTTCTGGAGCGTGATGTGCGGGTCGAGGCCCGACCCGGAGGTCGTCACCAGATCGCCGGGAACGTCCTGGAGGTCCGCGTCCGCATGGTCCTGCCGCCACATGTCGAAGAAATCAGACTGGATGTCCGACCCGGAATTGACGGGCTGAATGATCGTCGTCGGCTGGGTCGCGGGTACGCCTGACGGCAGCGTTGTCGGCGGATTGTACGTTACGCCAGAGGGAAATTTGCCCGGATTTTCCTTGGAAAACGTCTCGAAGAATACGACGGCCAAGTCCGAAGGCTGGGGCTGCGGTGTGCCGGGGTTGTCCTTGATGAACTGCTGCACCACCGCCTGATGCGCCTTTTCCCAATCCGTGATGTATTGAGCATGGGCGCCGGTTGAATCCCCGGTTACCCAGGCCTGGGCCAGGCCGTTGTGGGCGTCGGCCCATTGGGCAACGATCGACGGACTGCCCTGGAACTGATCCTTCTGGAACCAGGCTTCGATATCCGGCGCGACGGACTGGCCGGCCTTCGGACCGCTCTTATAGGTGACAATCGGCCCAAGCTGCGTCGCCACGCGATTGCGCAGCTGATAGTTCGATGCCGCCCACGCCTGTGAAGAGGAAGCCGACGCGTCGTAAGAACATGCCGATGGCCGGGGCTGGAAATATTCCGCCTTGGTAAACGGCTGGGCGATCAGCAGCGAGCCCACTTCCGTCCCGTCCGGACGATCCACGTGAGTGCCGTCCGCTTTCACCATGCTTCCATTGGCCTGGAACGGGAACAACGTCTGTCCGATGGCCCACATGATGCCGGGGTAGATCACGCAGCAGATCACTACTGCGAACCCGAGCAACCAAAGACTCTTTGTAATTGACTTAAGCATGTTAATCACTCCAAAATTCGTGGTGGCTCATACCGTCAGAGTAGCTCATACCGTCAGATGGAACGCCACCAGCAACAGGTCGATGAGCTTGATGCCGACGAACGGCAGAATCACGCCGCCCAAGCCCCAAATCAGAAGGTTCTTTCGCAGCAGGGCGTCCGCGCCGAGCGGTTTATAGGAAACCCCTTTCAGGGCAACCGGGATCAGCGCGGGGATGATGAGCGCGTTGAAGATCACCGCCGAAAGAATCGCCGAGGTCGGCGAATGCAGATACATGACGTCGATCCTTTTCAGCCAGGGCAGCGTGCCGGCGAACAGCGCCGGGATGATCGCAAAATATTTTGCGACGTCGTTGGCAATGGAAAAGGTCGTCAATGCGCCGCGGGTCATCAGCAGTTGCTTGCCGATTTCAACGACTTCAATCAGCTTGGTGGGGTCGCTGTCCAGGTCCACCATGTTGGCGGCTTCCTTGGCGGCCTGGGTGCCGGCGTTCATGGCCAGGGCCACGTCGGCCTGGGCCAGCGCCGGGGCGTCGTTTGTCCCGTCGCCCATCATCGCGACCAGCTTGCCTTCTGCCTGCTGCTTGCGGAGGTATTCCAGCTTGATTTCAGGCGTCGCCTGGGCAACAAAATCATCCACGCCGGCTTGCTTGGCAATCGCCGCGGCCGTCAACGGATTGTCGCCGGTGATCATCACGGTGCGCAGCCCCATCCGCCGGAGGCGTTCAAACCGATCCTTCATCGCCGGTTTCAGGATGTCCTCCAGCACGACCACGCCGGCAACGTCACCGCCGTTGGCGACAACCAGCGGCGTGGCGCCCTTGGCGGCGACCCCATCGACCATCGCGTGCAGTTCGGCGGGTATGACGCCGCCTTGCCGCCGCACGAACTGCGCGATCGCGTCGGAAGCGCCCTTGCGAATGCGCGTTCCATCAGCCAGGTTGATTCCGCTCATGCGCGTCTGGGCCGTAAACGGAACAAACTGCGAATCTTTGGGAATGTTCACCGCGCCCGTGGCCGTTTCCTCGAATTTCTTGACGATGCTCTTGCCCTCGGGAGTCGCATCGGCCGACGAGGCCATAGCGGCCAACCGGCCAAGCTGCGTCGCGTCGTATTTGCCGACCGGCAGAAATTGCGTCGCGCGGCGGTCGCCAACCGTGATCGTTCCGGTTTTGTCCAGCAGCACCACGTCCACGTCGCCCGCCAATTCCACGGCCTTTCCGCTTTTGGAGATGATGTTGTGATTGAGGGCGCGTTCCATGCCGGCGATGCCGATGGCCGCCAGCAACGCGCCGATCGTCGTGGGAATCAGGCAGACAATCAGCGCCACCAGCGTCGGAACGTCGGTGCCCAGGCTCTTCAGCGGCGTGGCCAATCCGAGGTAGCTGGTCATGTATTGTTCGGCGTTCCACGCCATCGGCCAGAGCGGAACGACCACGATCAGGAAGATCAACGTGAGTCCCGACAGCACGAGCGTCAGCGCGATCTCATTGGGGCTTCGCTGCCGGATCGCTCCTTCGACAAGAGCGATCATCCGGTCGAGAAACGACTCGCCCGCTCCGCTGGTCACCTCGACCACGATGTGATCGGAGATGACGGTGGTGCCCCCGGTCACGCTGGACCGGTCGCCACCGGCTTCGCGGATGACCGGAGCCGATTCGCCCGTAATCGCCGACTCATTGATCGACGCGATGCCTTCGATAATCTCCCCGTCGCTGGGGACAACCTCGCCGGCTTCGATCAGAACGCAATCTCCCTGCTTCAGGTCTCGGGAGGAGATTTCTTCCGTTGTGCCGTCCTTGTGCATCCGCCGGGCGGGAGTGTCGCGCCGGGTCCGCCTCAGTGAATCCGCCTGGGCCTTGCCGCGCGCCTCCGCCAGTGCGGTGGCGAAATTGGCAAAGATCACCGTCAGAAACAGCCAGAAATCCAGGGCGATGAAGTACGTGATCGGGGTCTGCGTGGTCGGCTTCCCCGTTGCCATCTGAATGATGAACAGCAACGTGAGGATGGCGCCGATCTCCACCACGAACATCACGGGGTTTCGCCACTGGATGTCCGGGCGGAGCATTACGATCGACTGCTTCAGCGCCGACCACGTGGTTTGGCGGGTCAACAACGGCATTTGCCGTTGGCGCCGCGGCGGTTTCCGTCCCGGCGGAAAGACCCTCGTCCCTCCCGGCGTTGAAGATTCGTAAATTGTTCCGGTGCTCATTGGTTTCGCTCCTTAGTCGTTCGCATACGGTGATGGACCTCGTCGATCCGGCCGCTTAGAACTTTTCCGGCCGAATCACGGCCACCCATAGGTAGATGAAGAGAAACACCGCCACAGCCGCCGTGAAATAGGTAAGCATGGTTATCGCCTCAAATCTTTTCGCACGCGTAAAGGAACAGCAGACAAAGGCCCATCGACACGAGTCCCAGCGCAAACATCGCGGGCAACCAAATTGCGAGATTCATAAAAGGTTCCTTTCTTGGATCAAATCAACCGCCAAAGGGGAACGGTCCAAAATGCTCGGCGACCGGCCCCAGCGCGGCGACCGGCAGGAAGAGCAACGCTCCCACGATCAGAATCGTCCCCAGCAATAGAACTCCAAACGTGAAGGTGTCGTCACGCAAAGTTCCCAAGCCAAAAGGCGCGGACTTCTTCATTCCCAGGTAACCCGCCATCGCGATCGGAGCGATGATCGGCAGATAACGGCTGAAGAGCATGACAAGCCCTGTCGCGATATCCCACGGAACCGCCTCGGGCGACGGGCTGGTATTGTTGTTCAGACCGTAGGTGACGCCCAGCCCATCGAAGGCGGAGCCGTTGTTCGCCGACGCCGATGAAAATTGGTAAAGCATCTGCGAGAACCCGTGCGGACCGGGATTGCTCGTCGCCTTGTTGCCCCAGTCCGTCGCGGCGAACAGGCCGGTCGGCATCAGGATCATGATGGGATGAACCAGTAGGGCGATCAGCGCGAGTTTCACTTCGCGGCCGCCGATCTTTTTCCCGAGATACTCCGGCGTTCGGCCCACCATCTGGCCGGCGATGAAAATCCCGATAATCAGGAAGAGCAACAGGTTGATCATCCCGACGCCCTTGCCGCCATAGATGCAATTCAGCCACATTCCAACCATCGGGGACAAGGCGGCGACGGGGTTGAGGGCGTCGTGCTCGCAATTGACCGCGCCGCACGTCACGTCAACGGTGACCGCGGCGAAAGTCGCGCCGGCCGAGGTCCCGAAACGCATCTCCTTGCCCTCGAGATTCCCAGTATGCTGGTCAACCGGCAACCCGGCGACCGCGGGAAACGGCACGTCGCGTTTACCACTGGAGGAGCCGGCGTCGGGAACCTGATAAGCCGCGGCCGTGTGCGCCGTGAATCCGGGGTTCGGCTTCATCGTGTCAAAATAGATGGACCACACAATCGTCCCGATCATCAGCAGCATCATAACCGAGAAAATGACCACGGCGTGCCGCAACCGGCCAAGCATTCGCCCGTACATCAGCACGAGCGTGAACGGAAAGATCATCATCGCGAAGGTGGTAAACCAGTTGGTCAAGGCCGTGGGATTCTCCATCGGATGCGCCGCGTTCATTCCGTAGAAGCCGCCGCCATTGGTCCCCAGCATTTTGATGGGGACCAGCGCGGCGACCGGCCCGACGACGATCGTCTGTTGGGTCTGCGCGCCGCTCGTCGCCGACGACATCGCGCCGGGTTCCAGGGTGGAAACGACGTTGGCGGCGTTGAACGTCATCGGGCTGCCCTGCTGCACGAAGATCACGGCCAGGATCAGCGCGCATGGCACGAACATGTAAACCACCACCCGCCACATATCCACGAAGAAATTGCCGACGTGCGGATCGCTGCGAAATGCCCGGATAATCGCCGACAGAGCGCAGAAGCCGACGGCAGCCGACAAGAACTGATTCGCGATGCAGAAGAAAATCTGGCAGAAATTGGAGAGGTGCTGGTCTCCGGAATAGTGCTGGAGATTGGTGTTGGTCATGAACGATATGACGCTGTTGAATATTGTCGTGGGCTCCAGCATGCCCCGATGCAAATCATTCATTGGCAGCTTCGACCAGCCCTGAAGCCATAACACCACGAACCCGTAAATGAACAGCATGATGTTGAACACGAGCAGCGAGACGGCGTACTGCTTCCAATTTTGCGGGCCGCTGTTCAGCTTTGCCTCGAACCAATGAAGGAGCTTCGGCGCGCGGTATTTTCCGTTCATGATCCACGCCGCGTAACGGCTCAGCGGAAACGCGAGAATTGTCGTAACGAGCAAAAGCGATATTGGCAGGGACCACATAGCCCTAAGCTCCTTTTTGATCACCGTCCGCGGGCGAGGATTGCCTTGACGTCCGAACGTCAAGACTGCGGCTGCACTCCGGCCTTTAGCGCCAAGCCGGCGCGGTGAAGTGCACCCGAAATTTCCTCATCCGCCACAGGTGTGTTTGTCGCTGATAGCGAACGATATGCCATCCGCGTTATTGAGCGTTCACCGCACCGCCCCCGCGGTTTATGCCCGAAATGACTTCGCCAACCATGTCCGGGTAGTGCAAAATGCAATTAGGAGTGCCCAAATTTGCAATGCCCGACGTCGATCGACTTGTTACTCATTGTTCAAAGGCTAGTTAGATTCGGGCAGCATGAGTGCGCGCAAGCGTAAATCACCTGCCGCCGCGCATGAACCCCTCGCAAAATGCACGGCTCTGAATGTTCACCTTGGTGCGACCGAGCTGTCCGGAGGATCAGCCTGCCAGAAGGATTCAGACCAATATTTCTGGCCGCGGAATTGGGAGTGTTTTTGCGGTTGGCCCAGAAAAAAATCGTCGGTTTGCCTGAGATTGAACGCCTTGATTGTCATCTGGCCGCGGATGTCCTGGGGAAACTGACCGATTCCCTCCAACACATTGGTCCAGCGGCCCATGGTTCGGTCGTACATCGTCGGTGGATCGGCTAGAAATTCGTCGATCCAGACCAGCAAGCTGCCGCGGGGCGGTAAGTCCCCGGCATCGCGCTCCTGCAAATCGGCGGTCGGGTGCAGGCAGAGATTGTAAAAACGCGTGGCTGGATGAGCACGCAAATACGGAACCACGCAGCGCGCGCAATCCCGCACGCTGCACGCGGCTGCCAAAAAGACGACGTTCTTAAACTCCACGTCGCTTTCATGGCATTTGCGGAACAGCAGCTCATTGATGACCATGCTTCCCATGCTGTGGCCGACAAGCGTGACTTCGTATTTCGGCGGCGCCTGGCCACGATCCTTGTACTCCTGGCTTATGCGCTGCAAGTGATCGGCAAGCTTGTCGATAAGGAGAAGCGCCGGGCCAACAGGCTCCTGCGCCAGGGGATTGTCGGGGTTCTCGAAGCTGGCACGCTTGCGAAATCGGCGGGCTGTCGCGTCGTTCCGCGGGGAACCATCGACGATCAGCAAAGTTCGCCGAATCATGTTGTCCCAGGAGGGCCCTCCTAGTCCGTCAACGACCCAGGAGAGGCCGAACTTCGGCGGAATCGTCGCGGCATACATGGCTCCAAGGCCGAGCAATTCGCCCTTGGTCGTATCGGTCGTGCCGATGGATAGCATGATCTGACGACGTTCGGGATCGTTGCATAAGTCCACGGCGTTCAGGCCCGGGTGATGCAGAACTTCATCGGCGTAGAGGGCATCGAGCCGCTTGAACGTTTGGACGCTGATATCTTCCGGAGCGTAGTCGAGCCAGTGGAGCGGGTGGCCGTCATTGCGTTTTTGCACGGAAGCCAAATCGGTGCTCGCGGTCTGGGAGTCGGTAATGACTTCCTCCGACCAGACCTCCGGTATGCGCGTCACGGCGCGTCCGATGTCGGCCACAACATAGAACGGGCTAAGCAGGCTCCGTGCCCAGAGTTGGTTGTAAGCTTTGATTCCTTGAGAGACGGCCGTCACGTGCTCGCCATAACTGGAGGTGAAGCCCGAATCCCAGTCGATGTAAATCGGATAACTTCTGCCATCCTCGGCCGGACCGGTTTCGTTCACGGCATCCTGATCGGCGGATTCGACGGCCGTCAGTCCCCCGTGCACGAAGATCAAAATCTTCCGCACGGCGTCGTGGCGCGACTCATCCCATTGATCCATCGCCGCCATCATGCGATCGAGGTATTGATCGAACGGGCCGTCTTTTTCCATTCCCAGTTTTTTGCCGTAGTCGCACGGGTCGTGCGCCAGCGCATCGGAATCCAACGAGATCACATGGTCGCGGATCGAAGCCGGCGGCTGGTACGTGGCGCATCCGCCGAGCAGCGAAATGAAATACCCCAGAACCCACTGCGGAGCGTCAAAGACCGAACGATGACGGCGTTCCGCTACCAATATCTCTTGCAAAATCCCTTCTATTACGGTGTCTTTGTTTTGAACGGCGAAATGCACCAAGGTGCTCACGAGCCGCTCGTCACCAAAGACCTGTTCGACAAGGTGCAGGAAGTCATGACCCGCCGGAGCAAACCCAATTCGGTCCGGCTGACCGACAGCAGCAAAATCATCTGGATTCCAGAACGTTTGGCTTGCAGGGTGTCCTCAGGCTGGGGCGATGCGTAATCCAATGGCTTCGGCTTCACGCCACCATTCTACAACCCGCGCGCAAAAAAGCCGCCTATAGGCGACTCTTTGGTGATTCTGTCGGCAAGTTGACTGTTTCCAGCCGTTCGACGGCTGCGGCGTGACGCCACTTGACCCCGCCGTTCCCCTGCCCAAGATGGCCGCCAATGCCGCAAACGGATGTCCCACCCCAACCCGTTCCGATCCGCGAAGCGCGGCTCTCCCTGTCGCTTCTCCTGGCGATCAACCTCTTCAACTACATCGACCGTTACGTCCTGGCTGCCTTGGAACCCCGCATCCAGCAAACCCTCTTTCCCAATCGTCCAACGGATGATCCCCACGTCCTGGCGATGATGGGCTCGCTGGCCACCGCGTTCATCGTCTCTTACATGGTGACGGCGCCGATCTTCGGCTGGCTGGCGGACCGAATGTCCCGCTGGCTTCTGGTCGGGATCAGCGTCATGTTGTGGAGCCTGGCCACCGGCGGCAGCGGGCTGGCGCCAACCTTCGCCATCCTTCTGCTTACGCGGCTCTTCGTCGGCGTCGGTGAAGGCGGATACGGGCCGGCCGCCCCGACCATCATCGCCGATCTCTTCCCCGTCGCCCGGCGCGGCTCGGCGCTGGCATGGTTCTACATGGCCATCCCGGTCGGCAGCGCGCTGGGATACACGCTGGGAGGCAAGGTCGGCTCGATGTTCGGATGGCGTACCGCCTTCCTCGTCGTCACGCCGCCGGGATTGCTTCTTGGCTTTCTCTGCTTCCTCCGCAAATCCCCCCCGCGCGGCGCGAGCGACGGCGCCGATTCCCCGTCCGTCCGCGCTCGCTGGGCCGATTATCTGCGCCTCCTCCGCACGCCGTCCTATCTTCTGGACACCGCCGGCATGGCCGCCATGGTCTTCGCCATCGGCGGGATTTCCTACTGGATGCCCCATTACATCTGCCAGGTCCGGCACGCCGGCGAACTGGGACAGGTGAACTTTATCTTCGGCATTATCATGGTTTTGGCGGGTATATCCGCAACCTACCTGGGCGGGCTGGCCGGCGATCTGCTCCGGCCGCGATTCCCCGGCTCCTATTTCCTCGTCTCCGGCATCGGCATTCTGCTCTCCTGCCCGTTCATCCTGCTGATGCTGGCCGTGCCGTTCCCCTGGGCCTGGGGCGTGATCTTCGCCGCCGAGTTCTG
Source organism: Tepidisphaeraceae bacterium (assembly GCA_050010915.1). Taxonomy (GTDB): domain Bacteria; phylum Planctomycetota; class Phycisphaerae; order Tepidisphaerales; family Tepidisphaeraceae; genus PALSA-1353. Next base: position 19,806 of record JBEKKC010000078.1, read on the forward strand.
CCTCTTCTTCAACACCGGACCGTCCAACACCATCCTGGCCAACGTCACGCACCCTTCCATTCGCGCAACGGCTTTCGCACTAAACATCCTGATCATCCACGCCGTCGGCGACGCCCCGTCCCCGCCGATCCTCGGCGACATCGCCGGCCGGTTCGGCTGGAACGCCGCCTTCGGCCTCATCACCGCCGTCACCGCCATCGGCGGAGTACTCTGGCTGATCGGAACCCGTTTCCTCGCCGCCGACACCGCCGCCGCGCCGCATCGGCTCGGAAATTCCATCAAATCGGCTTGAATTATCCCGCCCTTCCCCTTCGTTGATATCCTGCAATTTCTTGTTTTTACGACAAGATTTTCCGAGATCACGCAGCTTCGTTCCGCTTCGCGCAACTTCGCGACCTTCGCGTCTTCGCGGTAATATTTTTTGGTTGCTTGACCGGGTTTTGGGGGATTGAGAAGGTGGTGAAGCTGATTGACTGAATCCTGGTACAATTCCTGCGAATGAAACGCGTCCGCCGATTGATTTTCAACGGGCTGACGGCAGTGTCACTGACGCTATGCGCTGCAGTCGCCACACTCGCCGTTCATTTGTTTTCGTACCTCGGCTTTTCATTTGCTTTTGCTCCGACAGGGCATGGGCAAGAATGGATTATCGTCGGCGTCTTTCCGCGCACCCTAAATATTCAAGAAGGCTTGTTTTCCAGCGGGACCTGGACTGTATTGCCTTCAAAAGCAGGATTTCATCCGTGGGATGATGGGGCTAGGCTTGAGGTGCTATCCGCGACGGGTGATGCGGGTGGTCCGTGTGTGCGCTTTGCATTGCGTCACTGGGAAATCCCGTTGTGGTACGTGGTTCTTTTGACGGCCATAATCCCCGGAGTCCGTTTGCTAACCTATTTGAAGCGTGAGGCGTTCGCGCGGGGTTTTTGTCCACAATGCGGCTACGACCTCCGCGCCACTCCCGACCGTTGCCCGGAATGCGGCACGATCCCGCCGAAAAGGGAAATGATTTCTAAATCTCTGCGCGTGGACGATGTGTCTGCCAAGATTTCCGGGAGAGTTGGCGGAACACGGGGGTAGCGGTGGTGGGTCAGTTTGCGCGGCTGGCAGACCATACGGCGGGCAAGCCCGCCGGCTACACGGGGAAGTCAATCACCGCTGTCCAATATGTGCTCCAACGGCAGATTCGGATCCTTCAACTGCTCTTCCTTTCCTCCCATCGCCGCGCGGCGCTCGATCAGCCGGTCGAACAGTTGCTTTCGCTCCAGGTTTCCCACGGCGACGACCTGCGCGATCCGCCCGTCGCCGGCCACGCCGAATTCGATGAACTGCGGCGATTCCATGTTGCTGGAGCCGCGGAAAATGCGGCGATCGGCGGCCTTGGCTTCGCCCCAGACTCCGAGGCGCAGCCCGAAGATTTCGCTGTCGAAATAGCTGGCCGATTGGAATTTCGCGTCCCCGCCGGCCATGTTGATCCCGGCGATCCGGCCGGTTTTCACGGCGCTGTCCCAATGGTGCATCATGCGGTGCTTGTCAAACAGCGGATCGAAGATCGCCGCGCAATCTCCGGCCGCGAAAATGTCGCGCACGTTGGTGCGGCAACCGGCATCGACGAGGATGGCCTGCTCGGCCGCGATCGGCGTGCCGCGCAGGATCTCCTTGTGAATCGCGATCCCCACCGCCGCCACCGCGAAGTCGCACGGCAACGTCTTCCCCGACCCCAGCACCACGCGCTGCACCCGCCCATCGCCTTCCAATCTCGCCGCCCGATCGTTGCGATGCACCGTGACGCCGTGCGCTTCCATGAACTGGGAGATGCATCGCCCGGCCGTCTCGCCGGCGATTCGCCGCCAGGGATGTTCCGCCGATATCGCCAGATCGACGTGCAGCCCGGCCGTCGTGAGCGATGCCGCCAACTCCACCCCCAGCATCCCGCCGCCGATCACCACCGCGCGTCCCCGGCCCTTGGGATGCGGCTGGCCCTCGCGGGCCGCCTTGGCCATCGCGTGTTGCAAAAGCTCCGCATCCTCCAGCGTCCGAAGATAGAAAAGATTGGGAAGCTGTGCGCCCGGCACGTTCAGCGCCGCCGCCGCTCCCCCGATCGCGATCAGCAATCGGTCGAACGACACCCCTTCCCCATTGTCCAGCGTCACCGCGTTGCGAGTCGTATCCAGGCGCGACAGCCTTCGTCCGGTGCGCAACTGCACGTGGCTCTGTACGAACCATTCGGCCGGCATGGTGAACAGCGACTCCCGGTTCTGCTGTCCGCGCAAATATTCCTTGCTCAGCGGCGGGCGATGGTAGGGGCGGTTGATCTCCTGCCCGATCATCAACAGATCGCCCTGGCGATCGATTTCGCGGATCGCCTTGGCCGCTTCGCTGGCGGCCACTCCGCCGCCCACCAAAAGATATTTAACGTGTAGATCGCTCATCGTCGGTACTCCGTCACCCGCGGACTTCCGCTGCCCCGATTCTCCAATCCCCCACCCCGCACGATTATATGCAGATCGCTCCGCTGTCGCGTCCGTTCGACTCGGCGATGCTCAAAATTTAATCGTTTCCACACTCGCCAAATGCCGACGAGCCGGTAATTGCAATCGGCATGCCTTCCATGCAAATCAAGAGCTACCCGTGCGGGCAGGGGCTTGACCGCCTGGCCGTCACATATATATCATATCATGCGGATAGACGGATGGAATCGCAACTCGAACAACCCGATCTGGTCCTCGGCTGGCTGGGCTGCCTGGCCGACGCCACGCGGCTTCGGCTCCTGCGCGTTCTGGATCGGCAGGAACTCGGCGTCGCCGAGTTGTGCGACGTGCTTCAGTTGCCCCAATCCACCGTCAGCCGGCATCTGAAGGTGTTGGGCGATCTTGGCTGGGTCCGCGCCCGCAAGGAGGGGACCGCTCATCTTTATCGCACCATTCTCGACGAACTCGACCCGGTCGCCCGACGCCTCTGGTTGGTCTCCCGCGAACAGATCGACCGCTGGGCCACCACCGCCCAGGACCAACTCCGTCTCCAACGACTCCTCCAGCGACGCAGCGACAGCCAATCCTTTTTCGCCACCGCCGCCGCCCAATGGGATAGTCTTCGCGGCCAGCTCTACGGCCACCGCTTTTCCACCGCCGCATGTCTTGGCCTGATCGATCCAACCATGATAGTCGCGGACCTGGGCTGCGGCACCGGCCCGATCTGCGCGGAACTCTCGCCGTTCGTTCGCCGCATCATCGGCGTCGATAATTCGCCGGCCATGCTGAAAGATGCCCGACGCCGCCTGGCCGATCTGCCCAACGTCGAGCTGCGCCGCGGCGAACTGACCCGCGTTCCCATCGACGGCGCTTCCTGCGATGCCGCCCTGATCGTTCTGGCCCTGACGTACGTTCTCGATCCCGCATCGGCGTTCGCCGAGGCCTCCCGCATCCTCAAGCCCGGCGGACGAGCCGTCATCGTCGATTTGCTTCCCCACGACCGCGACGATTTCCGCCGCCTGATGAACCAGCATTGGCTGGGATTCGATCTCGACCAGGTTAACCGCTGGCTGACGGGGGCGTCGTTTGAAGTAACGAGTTGCCGCCCGATTCCGCCGGAGCCAAACGTGAAAGGACCAGCGCTGTTTCTTGCCGCTGCGATAAAAAAATAAATGACACAGGGTGGAAACTCGAAATTCGAAATCCGAATGACGAATCAAATTCGAAGTCTGAAATTCGAATTTCGAATTTCGAATTTGATTCGTCATTCGAATTTCGAGTTTCCGACCTTTCCCTCTACAATCCCCGTATTCTCTTAACGTCCCTCAAAAGGAGCTTCCCATGACTCGTCTGATGACTTCGCCCGCAACCTCGCAAAAGGCCCCGTCCCCGGACTTCAAGGTCGCCGATCTTTCCCTGGCCGATTGGGGCCGCAAGGAAATCATGCTGGCCGAGCAGGAAATGCCCGGCCTCATGGCCGTCCGCGAGGAATATGCCGCCAAACAGCCCCTGAAAAACCTGCGCATCATGGGTTCGCTGCACATGACCATCCAAACCGCGGTCCTGATCGAAACGCTCGCCGCCCTGGGCGCCCGCGTGCGCTGGTGTTCGTGCAACATTTTCAGCACCCAGGATCACGCCGCCGCCGCCGTCGCCGTCGGACCCCACGGCGCCGTCCAGTATCCCAAGGGAATTCCCGTCTTCGCCTGGAAGGGCGAAAACCTCCAAGAGTATTGGTGGTGCACCGAACGCGCCCTCGATTTCGGCGACGGCCGCGGCCCAAACCAGATCGTCGACGACGGCGGCGACGCCACGCTCCTCATCCACAAGGGCTACGAATACGAAAACGCCGGCAAAATTCCCTCGCCCGATTCCACCGAGAGCGAGGAATTCAAGGAAATCCTCAAACTCCTGGCCAAGTGTCACCAACAGAATCCCCAGCGCTGGCACAACGTGGCCGCCGAAGTGCAGGGAGTCTCCGAAGAAACCACCACCGGCGTTCATCGGCTCTATGAAATGCAAAAAGCCGGCACGCTGCTCTTCCCCGCCATCAACGTCAACGACTCCGTCACCAAGAGCAAATTCGACAACCTCTACGGCTGCCGACATTCCCTCGTCGATGGCCTGATGCGCGCCACGGACGTGATGCTCAGCGGCAAGGTGGCCGTCGTCTGCGGCTACGGCGACGTCGGCAAAGGCTGCGCCCAATCCCTCCGCGGCCAGGGCGCTCGCGTCGTCATCACCGAAATCGATCCCATCTGTGCCCTCCAGGCCGCCATGGAAGGCTTCCAGGTCCTCCCCGTCGAAGACACGCTCCCCTACGCCGATGTCTTCATCACCGCCACCGGCAACCACCAGATCATCACCGCCGACCACATGGCCAAAATGAAAGACAAAGCCATCGTCGGCAACATCGGCCACTTCGACAACGAGATCGACATGGCCGGCCTCAAGAAGACCAAAGGCATCAAGAAAACCAACATCAAGCCGCAATACGACATGTGGACTTTCCCCCCAAGTGCTGACCGCAGGTCTGGCCACAGCGTTCTGATCCTGGCCGAAGGCCGGCTGCTGAACCTCGGCTGCGCCACCGGCCATCCCAGCTTCGTCATGAGCAACAGCTTCACCAACCAGACCATCGCCCAGATCGAGTTGGCCACCAACACGTCCAAATATGAAAAGAAGGTTTACGTTCTCCCCAAACACCTGGACGAAAAGGTCGCGCGACTGCACTTGGCCAAGATCGGCGCGAAGCTGACGAAACTGACCAAGGACCAAGCCGATTACATCGGCGTGCCGGTGGATGGGCCGTATAAGGGGGAGAATTATAGATATTAAAATTATTTGTAAGTATTGCTGTTATATCGTGTTATGCATAGTGTATTGTATAACACTATCTATAACACTTAATTAATACACTTGACGGACCTTGATGTTATGGGTAGGCTATTGGCATGGCTGCAAAGATTTCAGAAACCACAATTGGCTATGTGGAAGGAAGAAACGGGCAGTTCGGTCGGCACCCATTTTATTCGCTGGAACTGCCGCTGTCTCAATGTGCTGAACTCGATAGGCTGCTCGGACAAAGCGATGGCGACGCTCGAAGGACCACGACATTGGTCGCCAGTTATCATCAGCCGGATCGTCTTCGCCTCAAGCAGGATGACGCTCCAGCCTATGAAGCCAGTTTGGCGCCGACCTATGTTCGCGGCGACATGCTGCGCGTACAAGGCAAGGAAAATGTGAGCTGCAATCTCGCGGTGTCCGCCAAATTCGGAGTGCCCGCGCTGCGGCAGCAACTGAACGCCGCGGCCGACCGGGCCAGGGAATTCGTCCTGATGCGCGTTCCTACTCGCAACCGGGACGTTGTCGAATTTGTGCCCGACGTCGATCTCCCCGGGACCTATCTAAGCGCGAACCCCGAGGTGGTTGCCGGCACATTGGCCGCCGCCGCGATCCTCGGGCCGGAGGATTTCAGCGACTGGGAGAAAAAGAGTCCATCCAAATGAGCCGGTTGCAACAAGGCGCCGTCGTTTGGGCCAGCCTGCCCCCACCGGCGGGGCGTCGTCCTGTCGTCATCCTTACTCGCGAGTCGGCGATCCGTCACCTGAACGCCTTGACGGTCGCTCCCGTGACTCGAACGATCCGCCGGCTTCCCACGGAGGTGATTCTCGAACCCGTCGATGGCGTTCCTACCATCTGTGCGGTGACTCTGGATAACATCTTCACGATCCAACGAACCGCGCTGGCTGAAGTCATTGCGGTACTCAGCCGCGATAAGCTTTTGCGGATATTTAAGGCGGTGCGCCTGGCTTTTGACATGCCCTGAAATTCTGCTTCTAAGTATGCGTTGCCCTCCACCGCGAAAATCGCGGCCGCGTCCGCGGTGCGGGCGACGACATAGGGTTTGAATGGCATCAGGTACTCTCAAAATGACCACCTTCCAGGGCGAATTACAGGTTAACCGCGCCGCCGCCGCCGACTTCGACGCGGTTTACGCCATCATCGCCGAGGCCGCGGAATGGCTCCAATCGCGCGATATCTCACAATGGAACTGGTTCCTGACCGACCCGGGCAAGGATTTAGTTCGCCATCGCATCGAGACGGCCGAGACGTATCTTGTCCTCGATCCGCGCGCCCAGCCTCTGGCCACGTTTACCGTTCAATGGGATGACGAACTGATCTGGGGGCCACGCGGCAAGGACGGCACGGCCGGATATGTCCACGGTCTGGCCGTCCGCCGCCGCGCCGCCGGGATCAGCCTGGGACTCAAAATGCTCGAATGGTCGTCCAACCTGATCGCCCAAAAATCCCGCCGGTTGATCCGACTCGACTGCATGGCCAAGAACGAGTCCTTGTGCGATTACTATCGCCGCGCCGGCTTCACCGACGCCGGCAGAAACGACGTCCTCAGCATCGGCGCGGCCCAGCAGTTATTCATACAACTGTTCGAGAAGCGGATTGACTGCCCGTCGGGAAAAAGCCGGGCATGACCCGTGGATTCCCATGGCATATCTCCGTTGCGCGCTATCGGGTTGGCAATGCGCTATGGTATTATGTTCGGGATGCTATCCGATAGAATACCGGTTTCTGCGGACCAACTAGCCGCCTTCTGTCGCAAATGGAAGGTGAGGGAGTTGTCCATTTTCGGTTCGGTGCTCCGCGATGATTTTCGCGAAGATTCCGACGTAGACGTGCTCATTGAAACGTTGCCGGAGAGCGAACTCGGTTGGGATTGGCTGGACATGCAGAGCGAGCTCGCCGCTTTGCTTGGTCGCAAGATCGATCTCGTGTTCAAGGATGGATTGCGCAATCCATACCGCCGGCGCGAGATACT
>JBEKKC010000079.1:0-20190 GCA_050010915.1 Tepidisphaeraceae bacterium
TCCTTCTCCATGATCTCCACACACCCCCTCGCCGCCAGATCGAGCATCTCATCCATCCGCCCCCGGCTGAACCCCACCCCATTCTCCGCGCTCGCCTGGATCTCGACGAATTTCCCGCCGGCCGTATATGCCACGTTCATATCCACCTCCGCCCGCGAATCATCCTCGTAATCCAGGTCGAGCAAAACCTCCCCATCCACCAACCCCACGCTCACCGCCGCAAGTTGATCCACCAGCGCCGCCTTCGGCTCATACAGCGACGAATCATATCTCGGCCACGTCACCCCATTCGGATCGACCATGCTCTTGGAAATCATCTTCGGCATCGGCATTTTTCCCGGCAACTTCCCCACCGCATCCCGCAGCGCCACGTACGCCGCCGATATGCACGCCGTTCGCGTCCCCCCATCCGCCTGAAGCACCTGGCAATCCACCGCCAGCGTATGCGGCCCGATCTTGCTCAGATCCACCGCCGCCCGCAACGACCGCCCGATCAATCGTTGAATCTCCGTCCCCCGCGAATCCGTATGCCCAATCTTCGGCCACGGCTTCCTCTGCGGCGTAGCCCCCGGCAACATCACGTATTCCGCCGTCACCCATCCCCCCGCTCTTCTCTCATCGAACCACGGCGGCAACTCCGTCGCCACCGAAACCGTACACAGCACCACGGTCTTCCCCTGCTCCCAAAGCACCGACCCCGCCGGCGTCTGGGTAAACCCCCGCGTGATCGAAATCTCCCGAAGCTGATTGGCTCTTCGCCCGTCTGATCGCATTCCCAGAGGCTACCGTAGCGGTTGGCGGATGTACATGCGTCCCCCACAACTGATGCCGTGTGCGCTCTTCAATTTCAAACATCAGAACCCTGAAGACGGGACAAACCCAGAAAACGGGACAGGTCCAATTACGCACTGCTTCGGATATTGGACCTGTCCCGTTTTTCGCGGTGTCCCGTTTTTCGCGGCTTTCACCTTAGGCGCGCGGTTAGATCGCCACGGATCGGGACATGAACCGGGACGCAGCTAGTTTTTAACTAGCTGCGTCCCGTTTGCGCGCGCATGAAGAGTATCTTCGAATTGTACAGCACCCACTAAGACGGCTGCGCTCATGAAGCGCATTTCTGGAGGAGGGCATCTTCCACAAGCTGGCGGTCGGTCTTGCCGCGCGGTGCCCGGGCGATTCCCGTCAGTCGGCGGGTGATGGGACCGATCGCCTCCGACCGCCGAGATCGCCGGTCCCACATGGCGCGGATGAGCTGGCTGAACATGCCGGATACGCTCGTACCGCGGGCCTTGGCCAGGTTTTTGGCCAAATCGATCACTTCAGGCTCGACGCTCAACGTCAGCTTCTTCATCCCTGTCTCCCAATGCGCATTGTGCGGATAACATCATACGAATCAGTTGCGCCCGCCGCAAGATTCTACTGTTTCGCAAGCTGATTGACCCATCCGTGTTCATCTGCCTTCCATCCGTGGCAAAAATGATTTCTCTCCGCGTTCTCCGCGTCCTCGGCGGTTCAACTGATTTCTCCGAGCCCCAGAAGCCGCCCATCCCAGCGGAAACTCATTGACCCCCGTTCATGTTTCCAACCCGCTGGTTCCGATAAATAGCCTATGGATCGCCCCAAAAATCCAGACCCCCAATGGGTGGACACCGCGCGAAGGCTTCGCGAGGTTCGCCGCGCTTGTTTACTGTTTCTGGATCGCTGGGCTATTGGACAACTGCTCAACGATGCGCCCGCCCTCGATCGGGTGGCCGGCGATGTCCAGGCTCAGACCGACGCCGCCATTGCCGATCCCGCCAACCGCGATTGGTCTCTTTTTTATCGCGGAAGCGTTTTGGACGATTAGTTAGATAGCTCACTTGCATGGCCCAGATCACTTCCAACATTGGCCTCATCAGCGGGATCAACACCGGCGCGATTATTGACGGCCTGATCTCCATTGATTCAGCCCCGGTGAATCTTCTGCAAACGCAGATCACTTCGGCGCAGGATCAGAAACAGGCGTACACATCGCTCGAAACGCAATTGACCGCCATGCAGCAGATCGGCCAGAACCTTGCTTTGCCGCAGACGTTTCAGGAAGCCACGACCAACAGCAGCAATCCCAACGTCCTGACCGCCACGGCCGGCGTCGGGGCGGCCGTCGGCAGTTATCAGTTCCAAGTCGCCCAGCTCGTCTCCACCCAGCAGAGCATCAGCAACGGTTTCGCCAACACCTCTTCCGCCCCCATCGGCGCCGGCACCATCACGCTGGAAGAAGGTGGCGGCGAGGCCTATTCCCAAACCCCGCTCTCCCAACTCAACGGCGGCTCGGGCGTCGCACAAGGCCAATTCCGAATCACCGATCGCAGCGGCAACTCCACCGTCATCAATACCTCCAACGACATCAACCTCGACGACGTGGTCAGCCAGATCAACAACGCCACCGGCATCAGCGTCCACGCCGCCGTCACCGACGACGGCCTGCAAATCACCGATCAAAGCGGAGGAACCGGCGCCCTTTCCATCCAGGACCTCAACGGCGGCACTACCGCGCAAAACCTCGGCATCGCCGGCACCGCCTCCGGCGACACCCTCACCGGCTCCGACATCAATTACATCTCCACCGCCACCTCGCTGGCCCAACTCAACGACGGCAACGGCGTCGCCACCACCACCGCCGCCCAGACCGATTTCGCCGTCACCGTCAGCGATGGCACCAAGATCAACGTATCGCTCAACGGCTCCAACACAGTCAGCGACGTCATCAACGCCATCAACACCGCCGGTGGATCGAAGCTCAAAGCCTCGATCAATTCCGCGGGCAATGGCATCACCCTCACCGATACCAGTGGCGGCGCCGGCACCTTCACCATCGCGCCCCAAAACGGCTCTGAAGCCGCCTCCGATCTTGGCCTCACCGCCCCCGCCACCGACAATACCATCCAAGGCGCGCCCCTCATCGCCGGCCTGGATTCCGTTCTCGTGCGATCCCTCAATGGTGGATCGGGAATCCCTCTTGGAACCATTTCCATCACCGACCGCGGCGGACACTCCGGCGACGTGAACCTCTCCGGCGCTACCTCCCTTAGCGACATCATCAACGACATCAACACCAACACGCTTGGCATCGACGTTTCCGCCGCCCTGAACTCATCGGGGACCGGCCTGCAAATTGCCGATACCAGCGGCGGCAGCGGAAACCTCGTCATCGGCGACGTCGGTTCCCCCGCCACCGCCACTGCTCTGGGGATCGCCGGAACTTTCGCCACCGGCGCCGTCGACGGCTCAAATCTTCAGCGAAAATACGTCTCTCTCAACACCCTGCTCAGCAATTACAACGGCGGCGCCGGCGTAAGCCTCGGCCAGTTCCAAATCCAAAATTCCACCGGCGCGACCGCCACCATCGACCTCACCCAGGGAACCTTCAACACCATCGGCGACGTGATCAACGCGATCAATGCCAAGAACGTCGGCGTGACCGCTTCCATCAATTCCACCGGCAACGGCATCCTTCTGACCGACACCGCCGGCGGCACTGGAACGATGAGCGTTTCCGACCTGAACGGCGGCACCACCGCCGCCGACCTCAACCTCGCCGGCGCCGCCACCGGCACCGCCCTCGACGGCGCGGAACAAAAAACCATCACCGTCTCCAGCACCGATACCCTCTCCTCCCTGCAAACCAAGATCAACAAACTCGGCTTCGGCGTCACGGCCAATATCATCAACGACGGCTCGACCAGCGCGCCCTATCGCTTGTCGCTCACGGCCGTCAATTCCGGCGAGGCCGGCCGCGTCGTCATCGACAGCGGAACCACCAACCTGGGCGTTCGCAACCTCGTCAACGCCCAGGATGCCGCGGTTTTCTATGGCGGATCGGACGGCTCCCAACCCCTGCTCATCACCTCGAACACCAATCAACTGTCCAACGTCATCAAGGGTGTCACCGTCAGCCTCGTCAGCGCCAACAGCAGCCCCGTGAGCCTCAGCGTCACGCCCGATCCCACCAACGTCTCCGCACAATTGCAAAACTTCGTCACCGATTTCAACTCCCTGGTCGGCACGATCACCACCGACACCAACTACGACACCACGAACAACGTCGGCGGCATCCTGCTCGGCGACGGCGCAACCCAACAGGTCCAGGAATCCATTTACAACATGATCAATTCCGTCGTGCAGGGCGCCGGCCAATACAAAGACCTCGCCCAAATCGGCATCACCGTCAACACCGACGGCAACGCCAACAGCGGCGCGACCCTCAGTTTCGACTCCAGCACCTTCCAGACCGCTTTCGCCAACGACCCCAATGCCGTTCAGGACCTCTTCAGCACCGCGACCATCGGCCTGGGCAACGTCATCAACAACGCCATGACCGCACTCACCGACCCGGTCGACGGAACGCTCACCCTTCAAAACAACACCCTGACCACTGAAATAAAACAATACAACGACCAGATTAACAGCCTCAACGCCATTCTTGCCGAGAAGAAAACGCAGTTGGAGAACGAGTTCAACAACATGGAAAGCACCCTGGCGACCTTGCAAACCCAGGGCAACTTGTTGACCGCCCTGAGCAGCATCAAGCTCTCGACCACCAGCGGCGGAACCAGCTCGATCGGATCATCGGCCTCCAGTTCCTCCTCGTCGTCCAGTTGATACCTGAAGTTTGGTAAGTCGATATGAATCCACAAGCGGCGAAAAAATACCTGCGAACGAAGGTGTTGACCGCAACGGCCGAGCAATTGCAGATGATGTTGTTTGACGGCGCGATCCGCTTTTGCGAACAGGCCCGCATCGCGCTTGAAAAAAAGAACTTCGAGCAAAGTTACCAGGCGTTGACCAAAGCCCAAGCCATCGTCAATCAGCTCATCTGCGCCTTGAAGCCGGACGTCATGCCCGATCTTTGCAAGCGGCTCAAGGGTCTTTACGCCTTCGCCTATCGCCGCCTGGTCGATGCCAATCTGAATCACCGTTTGGAATCGCTGGACGAAGCGCTCAACGTGCTGAAATTCCAGCGTCAGACCTGGGCGATGCTGATGGAGAATCTAGGCAAGCAGAAAGCCGCCGCCGCCGCCGCCAAGCTCGACATCCCCGCCCCCGACGGCCGCATGGAAGCCAGCATCAGCATGCAAGGCTGAAATTCTCTCTCCATTAGCCCTGGCCTCCGGCCGGGTGTATTCTGGCCGGGTCATCCCCCACGCACCATTACCCCCACCGATAAAACCCCAGCGCATTGGCCGTCGTGATCCGATCCAATTCTTCCAATCCGATTCCCCGCGCCGCCGCCACCGTCGCCGCGGTGTGAACCACCATCGCCGGCTCATTGACCTTCTGTTTTCGCATAGGCTCCGGCGTAAGGTACGGGGCATCGGTCTCGACAAGGATTCGATCCCCCGGCGCATTGCCCGCGATTTCCCGCAGCGCCTGGCCGTTGCGAAACGTCACAACTCCCGTGAATCCGGTCAAATGTCCCGCGTCCCAAATCCGCCGCGCTTCCTCCGCCGTTCCGGTAAAGCAATGGAACACCGCCCTCACCCCGGCAAACCGGCGAAGGATGTTCAGGCAATCCTCCACCGCCTCCCGGCAATGGATCACCACCGGCAACCCAAGTTCGCGCGCCATCTCCAACTGCGCTTCAAAATATTCCGCCTGTTTTCCCCGCGGCGCCGAGTCGTGATGATAATCCAATCCCATTTCCCCCAGCGCGACGACCGCCGGCTCGGCGCAGAATTCCCTTAGCCGCGCAAGCTCCTCGAACTGAATTTCCTGGCAATAATTAGGATGCGCCCCCACCGCGCAGCGCACGCTGGGCCGTTGTCTGCTCACCGTCAGCACCGCTTCCCAATCCGCCGGATGCGTCCCGATGGTGACGACGTTCCCGACTCCCGCCGCCTCCGCCCGCCCCAAAACCGCGTCGAGTTGTTCGATGAGTCTCGGATCCGTCAAATGGCAATGCGTATCGATCATTAGTCATTGGTCATTGGTCATTTGTCACTGGTCATTTGCCAATGACCAATGACCATTCTAAAACGTCGCCTCGAACGCGTCGGTCGTATGCCGAATCTGCGGATCGCGCCCGCTCGGCCACACGATCGCCACCACGTCGAACCTGGCCGCCGGCTGCGGCGTGCCGTAGCGCGACAGGTAAAAGGTCGCCGCCTTCGTCAACTGGTGCCGCTTGGGCTGATTGACCTGATCCTCCGGCGTGGGATCGTCGTACGCCCGGGTTTTCACTTCCACGAACACCAGCGTCTTTCCATCGCGCGCAATGATGTCCACTTCCCCCACCTCGCACCTGAAATTCCGCTCGATGATTCTGTATCCCTGATCGCGAAGATACCGCGCCGCCACGTTCTCCCCGCGCTGTCCCAGCGCATCGCGCGGCCCCGCCGGCTTGAACCAACTGGCCAACCATTCAAACATGACGGGGAATTATGCCCTGCGCCCGTTCGGCTGCAACCCCAGAGCGAAAATTCAAAACTCGAATGACGAATCAAATTCGAAATTCAAAAATCGAAACACAAACCAACATCCCGTTTCGAATTTTGCCCTTCGAATTTGTCCCGGCGCGCCGGGATTCGAGTTTCGAATTTCCTCTCACGCCCCCGACGCCGCCAACTCCGGCTTTTCCGTGCTCTGGGGCCCTTCGTCCTTCTTCTCTTTTCGCTTCTCGGTAAGCCGCGTCGCCTTGCCCACGCGCTGCCGCAGGTAGAACAGCTTGGCCCGCCTCGACTGGCCGCTTCGCTTCACCGTCACGCGCGACACGAACGGCGAATGCAGCGGGAAAATCCGCTCCACCCCTTCGTTGTTCACGATTCGCCTCACCGTGAACGTCTCGTTTATCCCCGAACCCTTTTTCATGATGACCACCCCGCTGAAGACCTGGATGCGCTCCTTCTCGCCTTCGATGATCCGAGTCGCCACGTCCACCGTATCCCCCACCGCAAACTGCGGAACGTCCTTCTTCAGATGCGGCTGCTCAACGAATTGTACGAGTTTGTTTGTCATGACCTGCTCCGATCCACCGTCTATCGACGGGATACACAATTATACTACGTCGCCCGAATTACTACTTATCGGCTACGCCGCCCGATCTCTTCCGCAAATACGCCTCCCACAAATCCGGCCGGCGATCCTTGGTTCTCTGTTTTCTCTGTTCCAGCCTCCATTTGGCGATCTCGGCATGGTTGCCGCCCAACAAAACCTCCGGCACCGCCATCCCCCGGAATTCCCGCGGCCGGGTGTACTGCGGATACTCCAGCAATCCATCGGCGAACGATTCATCGGCCGCGCCGTCCTCGGCCCCCAACGCGCCCGGCAGAAGCCGCACCACCGCGTCCACCACCACCATCGCCGCCAACTCTCCGCCGCTCAATATGTAATCGCCGATGCTCAATTCCATCGGCTTCAGACCCCGCACGATCCGGTCGTCAAATCCCTCATAGTGGCCCGCAATAAGCAGCAATCGATCCTTCGCGGCCAATTCCTCGGCCACCGACTGATCGAACAAGCGTCCTTGCGGGGTCAGCAGGATGCGAACGCTACTAGATGCCGCGGAGGGCGAAGCCCTTTCCGCACCCTGCCGCTCGACCGACTCGACGGCGTCGAACACGCTCTGGCACAACATGACCATGCCCGGACCGCCGCCGAAAGATTTGTCATCCACCGATTTGTGCGCATCTGTCGCAAAATCGCGGATGTTCGTCAGGTGATAGCTGACCAGTCCTTTCTCCGCGGCCCGCTTGGGAATGCTGGTTCCCAGCACCGCGTCAAACATCTCCGGAAACAGCGTGAGAATGTCAATTCGCACGACACCCTCGCCGCCACACAGGGCTTCCCCTCCGCCCAGTAAATTCTACTTCGCCTCTGCTTCTTTCTTCTCTTCCGCCGCGGGCGCCGGCGCTTCCTTCGGCGTTTCCTTCTTGGCTTCCTTTTTCGCCGGCTCCGCCGCCACGGGTTTAGGTTTACCTGGCTTGGGCAGCCGCAAATGCTTATGGTCCAGCCCGCTCTTCTTCAGCAGCGATGAAACCGTCTCCGACGGCACCGCCCCAACATCCAACCAATGCTTGCACCGATCCAGCTTGGCCACGAATTGCTTCGCCGCATCCTTGGCCCGCGGATCGTACGACCCAAGTTCCTCGATCACGCGTCCATCCCGCGGCGCCCGCGAATCGATCGCATTGAGCCGAAAATACGCCCGATTGCTCCGCCCCATCCGCTTAAGTCTTAACTTCACTGCCATGAACGCTCTCCAGCAAACCCTAAATTAATGCGAATTGGTTAGTATACCCATTGCCCCAGGGTTCGCAAGTTGGCGTGTTTCTTGCTACCGGGTCATTTTCTCCATCCAAAGCCCCGGGAGCTTGCTCCCTGGGCCTACCAAATCGCTTCAACATTCAAATTCTCCCGCCACCTGTCTTTTGGCATCGCCCCTGAAGAAGATATCTCGCGCGGAGGCGCAGAAGCGCGAAGAAGACCAATGCCTTCACCCTCTCCGCGCCCCCGCGCGAGCCATGTATTTTGCATTGTTTCCCCCCTATTATTACCCGCCATGTTCGACACCCTCACCGACAAATTCTCCGGCGTATTCCGCTCCCTCTCCGGCCGCGGACGGATCAGCGAGGAAAACATCCGCGAGTCCATGCGCGACGTTCGCACCGCCCTGCTCGAAGCGGATGTGAACCTCAAAGTCGTCAACGACTTCACCGAGCACGTCATTCAGAAGGCCATCGGCCAGGAGGTCATCAAGAGCCTTCAGCCCGGCGAGCTGATGGTGAAGATTTGTTACGACGAGTTGATGAATCTCCTGGGCCCCGTGGACACGCGGATTTATTTCGTTCAGCCGGGTCCGACCATCCTCATGATGTGCGGATTGCAGGGCTCGGGCAAAACCACCACCTGCGGCAAGCTGGCGAAATATCTGCTCGGCAAGGGCCATCATCCGATGCTGGCCGCGGCCGACTTGCAGCGGCCCGCGGCCGTCGAGCAGCTTCGCGTCATCGCCGGCCAGGTCGGTGTGCCCGTTTACACCGACGATTCCAAGATCGCCTCCCACGGCCTGGTGGCGCGCGGCGCGGCCGTGGCCATTTGTCGCGCCGCCGTGAATCAGGCCAAATCCACCGGCAACGACGTGGTCATCCTGGACACCGCCGGGCGATTGCACGTCGATGACGAACTGATGGGCGAGCTGCGCGACATCAACGCCCAGCTTCAGCCTCACCAGATTTACCTCGTCCTGGACAGCATGAGCGGCCAGGACGCCGTCAACAGCGCCAAGGCCTTCAACGAGCAACTGGAACTGGACGGATTGATCCTCACCAAGCTGGACAGCGACACGCGCGGCGGCGCCCTTCTTTCCGCCAAGATGGTCACCGGAAAACCCGTGAAATTCCTCGGCGTCGGCGAAAAGCTCGAAGCCCTCGAGGAATTCCGGCCCCAAGGCATGGCCTCGCGCATCCTCGGCATGGGCGACATCATCGGACTGGTCACCGAGGCCCAGAATAAGTTCGACATGGACGAAGCCGCCAAGCTCCAGCAGAAAATGGAGAAGGGCCAGTTCACCCTCGACGATTTCATGGCCCAGATGGGCCAGATCGGCAAGCTTGGCTCCATCGGCAAGGTCATGGGCATGATCCCCGGCATGAGCAATCTCACCAAGTCCGTGAACATGAACGATGCCGACGTCGAGCGGCAAATGGGTCACATGCGCGCGATTTACGATTCCATGACCCGCCAGGAGCGAAAAAAGCCCGACATTCTCGAACACAGCCGCCGTCGTCGCATCTCCGCCGGCGCCGGCGTGGCCGTCCAGGAAGTCGGCCAGTTCATCAAGCAGTTCGAGGGCGCCCGCGACCTGATGCGCGCCCTCGGCGGACAGGGATTGATGGGCAAAATGCGCTTCATGCAGTCCGTGATGTCCGGCGGCCTATCCAATCTCGGCATGCCCGGCGGCCCCACGCTCCGCACCAAAAAATCCGGGTTCATGGAGAAGAAGGACCGCAACAAGAAAAAGCGGCGATAGCCGCGTTTCGGGAGCCGCTTGATTGGATTTACCGCGAAGACGCGAAGTACGCGAAGAAGCGCGAAGGGAAGAGCAGGCAATGGGCTACGGGGATTCCGCCAATCCTGAATTGGAACGAATTGCAAAAATCGTTGTCGATTGCATCTATACTGTGCATCGCAAGCTTGGGCCGGGCTTGCTCGAGTCCGTCTATTCGATTTGCCTGGCCCACGAGCTGCGCAAACGCGGGGTAAAGGTTGATCGGGAAGTAATGCTCCCGATTATCTACGATGACATTCGCCTTGAGTCCGCCTTAAGACTGGACCTGGTGGTTGAATCCCGCATCGTCATCGAAGCAAAGGCAGTCGAAAAGCTCATCCCGGTATTCGACGCGCAACTGCTGACCTACCTGAAACTGAGCGGCTACCCATTAGGCTTTCTGGTCAACTTCAACGTCCCACTAATCAAGGACGGCCTAAAGCGCATCATTCTCTCGGCCAAGAACGATCGCCCGATCCGCTAACCTTCGCGCCCTTCGCGTCTTCGCGGTAAATCTTTCAGGAGACGCTCAATTCCACGCGATCAGTCCAGGTTCAAACGGCGTCGCCAAATCCGGATTCCCCGGAACGACCCGGACCGCGAATCCCTGTCGGCCGCTGACCCGGCATTCGATTTTGCCGCTGAAAACGTGCCGTGGGCCGCCGATCTGCTTGGAATGATCCATTCGCAAAACCTTGGCCGACCCGATCTGCCCGGTGGCGCTGATAGGCCCGGCATACAACTCGACGGCGACTTCGCGCGGATCGATGTCGGGAAGATCGATCAGCGCCTCGACCTGCATGTCCTCGCCGACGCGGTAGTGCCCGTTGCCCGCAACGTGCACGCCGACGATTTTCACCCCGCCCCAGCGCGAGCGGAGCACTTCCTTGGCCTTGGCCAGAGCGACGGATCGCTCCAGGTTGTTGGCCGCCAGCGTACGGCCGCGCGCATCGGAGGGGACGTAAAATTTGTCGGCGTACTCGCGCACCATTCGATTGGTATTGAACACGGGCCCCAGCTTGCGCATGCTCGTTTTCATCCGCCCGATCCATTCGCGCGGGACGTTGTCCACGTTGCGCTTGTAGAACAGCGGGATGATGTGCTTTTCCAGGATGTCGTACAGCGCCTGGCTTTCGATCTGGTCCTGGACGTTGTTGTCGGTATAGCTTTCGCCGCGGCCGATGGCCCAGCCAAGGTCGGGGGCATACCCTTCGACCCACCAACCGTCGAGGATGGAGCAATTGAGCACGCCGTTGGCCGCCGCTTTCATCCCGCTGGTTCCGCTGGCTTCCATTCCGCGGCGCGGCGTGTTGAGCCACACGTCCACGCCCTGCACCAAGGCGCGGGCGATGTTGATGTCGTAATTCTCGAAGAACACGATGCGCCGGCGCACGGCCGGATTGTGGGCGAAGTTCACCAGCGCCTTGATCAATTCCTTGCCTTCATGGTCGGCGGGATGCGCCTTGCCCGCGAAGACGAACTGAACGGGGCGTTTGACGTCCTCCAGAAGCCGCTGTAGCCGCGCCGGTTCGCGAAGCAGCAAGGCGCCGCGTTTGTAGCTGGCGAACCGGCGGGCGAAGCCGATCGTCAATGCCTCGGGGTCCAGAACTTCGTCGGCCGTCGCCACGTCGTCGAACGACGCCCCGCGCCGCGCAAGTTGTTCCTTCAGCAACACCCGGGTCCAGGCCACGAGCTTCTCCCGGCAACGCTCGTGGCAGCGCCACAGTTCCTCGTCGGGGATTTGCGTCACCCCTTCCCACACCGATTGATCCGTCGGGTCGGTCTCCCATCGGCTGCTCAGATATCGATCCAGAACGTAGCTGATTTCCGGCGCCAGCCAGGATCGAACGTGGATTCCGTTGGTGATGTGCTGGATCGGCACCTCATCGGGCGGAACCTGCGGCCAGAGGTTGTGCCACATTTTCCGGCTCACGTCGCCGTGCAAGGCGCTGACCCCGTTGACGCTGTCGGCCAGTCGAATCGCCAGCACCGCCATGGAAAATCCCTGCTTCTTGCTGGTGACGTCCTCCCGGCCCAGCGCGAGGAATCCTTCCTCGTCGAGCTTCAGCTTCGGGAAATAATTCTTGAAGTGCTTGACCATCATGTCCGGCGCGAAGGTGTCGATGCCGGCGGGAACCGGCGTGTGGGTTGTGAACACGTTGGTCGCCATCACGAATTGCCGCGCCTGATCGAACGACAGGGAACTGTTCTCCAACAGGACGCGGATTCGCTCCAGCGCCAGGAAGGCGCTATGTCCTTCGTTCATGTGGAAGACCGTCGGCTGGATGTTGAGCGCCTCCAGCGCCCGCACGCCGCCGATCCCCAGCACGATTTCCTGCTTGATGCGCATCTCCGGACCGCCGCCGTACAGCCGGCTGGTTATGTCGCGGTCGGACGGTGAGTTCTCGGCAAGATTGGTATCGAGCAAATACAGCGGCACCCGCCCCACGTTCGTCCGCCACACTTTGCAGAACACCGCGTTCTCCGGCAGATCGACGCGGATTTGAACCGGTGAGCCGTCGGCGTATTTCATCGGCTCGATCGGCAAATTGTAGAAATCCAGTTCCGGATACGCTTCCTGCTGCCAGCCGTCCGCGGAAAGATACTGCTGGAAATACCCGTTGCGGTAGAGCAATCCAACGGCAACCAGGGGAAGGCCGATCTCGCTGGCGCTTTTGAGGTGATCTCCGGCCAGAACGCCCAATCCGCCGGAATAGATCGGCAGCGATTCATGCAGCCCGAACTCCGCCGAAAAATACGCCACCTTGAACGGATTTTTCTGCCCGGCTAGGTCGGCGTGCGTCTTGGCGAACCAACCCGCTTCCTTGAGATGGCTCTTGAACGCCTCGTAAACCCGCGAAAGCTGAGCGAGGTATCCATCGTTGGCCGCGGCATGGGCCAGCTTTTTCTGGTCGATGATCCCCAGCAGTTTCACCGGATTGTGGTACACCTCGACCCACAGATCGCGGTCCAGCCGGCGGAATAGCTCCCACGCCTCGGGATGCCACACCCACCACAGGTTATTGGCCATCTCCAACAACGGCTGCAACGCGGCGGGAACCTCGGGAAACACCTGAAACGTCTTGATGTTCGGGGTCGTAAAGTCCATGGTTCTCTTGCCTTCCAATAGAGAGAGAATCTTCACCACTATATTCGGCTATTTTGCCTCTTTGGTAAAGCCGGACCAAAGCGTTTACTCGGCATATTTTCACCAGTCGGGCCGGCGATCTGAGCGGAACGCGGTCACTTCTCCTGCGCCTCGCGGCGCTTCACGTAAAACTGCGAATCGGTGGCCCGCTGGCCTATAAAGTGCAGGTTCATGGGGTATCCGCCGCAGTGGCGCTTGAAGAATTCCCAGATTCGCTCGCCGTGGCGGATTTGCCGCTCGAGGTTCTCGTCGATTTGGTCCTGCAATTCCGCAAGGATCATTCGTTGGCGGTCGTAATCCCATTGCGGGTCGATCCGCACCAGCAGATGGGCTTCGTCCCAGTCGATCGGATAACCGTGGATGTATCCCTCGCCGGTGCGCGGCGTGTAGAACCAGAAGCACAGGAACCGGTCCTTCCAAACGGTGGAGGTGGCATTATCGACGCCCGTGATCAGCGCCGCGTGGGAAATGCGGATCGCCTGGCCGTTCAACGGCTTGGCCACCCACACTTTGCGCTGGCTGCAATCGTAAAGCCCGACGTGCGGATATTTGCCGTTGAAGCGTTCCGTGCACAGTCTGCCGCTCACGCGCGCCGTGCCTTCGGCGCCGTCGTCTTTGGCGCCGTCGCGCTTACCGAACCCCAACATCTGGCATATCCTTCACCTTTGACGGTTGGTTCAACGGCAAGGATAAACCGCAGACGTGAAAACGCAAACCCCGAGCGCAGCACGATGCTTAATAGCCGGCCTGAGCAATGGTGGCAGCCGAACACCCGACGTTGACGAGAAACTGACGGAATTCGCCCGTAATGTGTTCGTCGCATCGATTCACAAGGTACTCAACATCCTGTATAACCTTCACGACCGTCCCGCTCTTATCGAGCGGCTGCGGCGATATCCTTGGCCGGTCACAATTGTGGATACAGTCGTGCCGCCTCTGGAAGATCCCCCGAAAGCGATCCTCGAACCGCTCGATCGCGTTCTCTCTCGCCTTGTTCTTGCCGTGGTCAGTTAGCGCCTGGTAGTCCGCCGCCGAAATGCCGAAAAGTCGAATCCTCGAGTCGGCACCAGTGATCCAACTATCAAGGGCGTCGCCGAAGAACTTGTGTCCTTTTCGGAAGAACTTGTTAAACAGCGACTGGATGGCCGAGAGACTGATCACGTTCTCTCGCTCCATCATCTTGCGGGCTGCCATTCGCCATCGCCAGTTCGCGTAGTCATAGTTCTCCAGAACTGCTCGGATTGGGATTTTGATGTCATGCACCCACTCGGGGAGCGTAATACTGTCTTGCCGGCTCTTGGAACTGGCCGTGGCCGCAACAAGGTCCGTGTAGGCGTCGCAAAAATAGGCGTCCAGCGCGCCGACAGCAAACATCCACGCACTACGCAGAAGATCAGAGCGAAGCATTTGCTCAGCGGCGTTTGTGCGAGGCAGCCGATCTGCATGAGCGACAATCTCCTTGGTTCGCGCGATGTCCTCCCTGAAATGTTGGAGAGCAGTAACAGGCAAGATGGACTCCGAGAGAACAACTCAGCAAAAGCCGCCGTCACTCGGCATATCCGGCCATTTGCCTTTGGAAGTGAATCGTCTTTGTCTCCTCGTCGTACCAAACATTCCGGTCCCCTGGAAATACGACGTTCCAGAGATCAACGATCTCCTCTGCCTCAAGGCCCTTCCGAACGTGCCGGGCGATATCGCTCGCAACAGGATGGGCCGAGAGCGGCCCCCCTGGGAAGAATTCGGCGCGGATTTCCGCCAACGCACTCGGCCCCGCCTTCTCAACCTCCTTGGCAAGCTCCTCTGCCGCCTTGTTTATTGTTAGCGCTGGCATACGTTAATCCTAACATCGTTAAGAATCCGCTTCCATACCCATTCTATTTTAACCTCGCTTCTCCTGGCTACCAATTCAAGCCCACAATTTGTCGTGGGAACTGGGTTGGGATCATCAATGGTCAACGAACCAAGAAAATCACCGGCGACGCCAGAATCACGGGCTTGTTCTGCAAAAGCCTCAATTCACCCAACTCCGTTGACAGGGCCTGACGCATCGACGGCCCCAGCATCGACAAAATGCCCTGGGCCTCCATTGACATCGCCGCAGGAAAACGGGCCGAAGAATCATCATCACCCCCATTGCCGTTGAGAAGATCGGACAACGTCCGCGGCGCCGGAAGCACCCGGACATCGTATTCGCCCGGAACGAGATTAACCTGCTTGGCGGCGTAAGCGATCGTGTCCTGAATTCCGCCGATGCGGTCCACCATGCCCAGGTCCCTGGCCTGGTTGGCGGAGAAGATTCGTCCGCGCGCCACCGAATCGATGTCCTTGATCTTTCCTTGCCGGGTGGTCATCACCCGTGCGGTGAACTGGTCGTAGGTGAGCTTCATCCATTGGGTCACCTGCTGGCGCTGGCGATCGTCCCATTCGGTCTCGGAGCTGAAGAGGTCCGCGTTCTTGCCGCGAACGAAAGACTGGGTATTAAGTCCAAGCTTGGTAAACAGGTCGGTCAGGACGAACTTGCCGCCCACGACGCCGATCGAGCCGACGATGGCGGTGGGATCGGCGAAGATGTAATCGCCGGACGAGGCGAGGTAATACCCGCCGCTGGCGGCCATCGAGCCAACCGAGACGACGATGGGCTTGGTCTTGGCGACCCGCCGGGCCGCCTGCCACATCGCCTCGCTGGCCAGCGCGCTGCCGCCCGGTGAGTCGATCCGGATGACCACCGCTTTGATTTTGGAGTCCGTCTCCGCGTCGCGCAGCGCTTCGCGCAGGGTGTCGGACCCCACGTTCCCGGATTGATTGAAAATCCCCGATTCGCTGGGGCCATCGACGATGACTCCCTCGGCATAGATGACCGCGATGCCCGGCCGCGTCGATTCCACGGGTTTGCGCGCCAACAGCGCGAAGAACGCAAACGGGCTGGACAAATCCACGTCGTCGCGCTGGTCCTGGCCGTAATCCGTCACCAGGTCCACTTTCTTGCCCAATTCCTGGGCCATCAAATCGCGCATTCCCCCCGCGTCCACCAGGTGATCCACCAGCCCGCTGCTTTTGGCTTGCAATCCCGGAATCAATGAGTCGTCCACCAGGTCTTTCACCTTATCAAACGGCAAATTCCGGCTTGTGCTGATGGTGCTCACGATCTGCCCGTACAGCGAATCCGCCAGCTTATTCAGCTCGCCCTTGAGTTGCTCGCTCGCTTCGGTGCGGGTGTATTCCTCATCGGCGCCTTTGTATTCGCCGATCTGCACGAAATCCGCCTTCACCCCGATCTTGTCCAAAAGCCCCTTGGCGAACATCGTCTCGAACCCCACGCCGGGGATCATGATCTCGCCCCCTTCAAGCATGCAGATGTCCGAGGCCGCGCTGGCGGCAATGTAGCTGGTGGTGTCATAGGAGTCGGCATAGACGAAAGTCCGCTTGTTTTCCTGCCGCAGAAGGCCCAACTCGTCTCGCAATTCCATCGCCTGGGAGAGGTTCATTGATCCTTCTTCGAGACGGATCAGTACCGCGCTGACGGCCTTGTCCTTCCGAGCCTTCTCCAGCCGGTCGATCAGCACGCGCAGCGTCACGCCGGTCCGGTCCTGCGAAAACAGATTGAAATCGGCCGGCTTCTCCGTGACGGGCCTCGAAAGATCGAAATAGGCGACGGTCGGCGAGTCATCGGGATTGTCCTTCTTCTGGGCGGCCTGGATTTTGGCCATCAACTCCGCGGGGGTGGGGAACTTGTTGGACGGACGGGTTGCGGGGTTGGAATCGGATTGGGCGGCCGGCGCCGTTGCCGGACCGGGCGCCGCGTTTGCCATGCCAAGTCCCACGCATGCGCTGAGAATCCCCGACACAAAAATCGCGTTCCACCACTTCATAATCGCTCCTTGACGCTTCGCATCCCGAGGCGAAGCCTTCCCTGTGGTTGAATCCACCGGCTTGGGATTATAGCACCCAGATCAGTTTGACGCTCCTTGCCTCACTTCTATAATGCCGCCGACCGCTCGGGAAGTTCGTTGCCCGCATCGGGAAGGAGCCTGTCAGTGCATTGGATGAGGGCCGGCCTCGGCTGGATTCTGATCGCCTTCCTTATCCTCATTGCCGCATCGTCCGCTCGCGCCCAATCCGCCGCCTACAGCGAAAAACTCCTCGTCCAGGCCTCCTCTGCCTCCACCTGGTTTGCGGGCGATACCAACGTCATTCAGCTCCGCGGCCCGGTCACGATCACCCTGGATGAGGAGAAATGCCAAGCCGACCAGGCCGTCATCTGGCTCACCCCCACGCCCGGCGGTTTGCTGCGGGAACAGACGCTGGACATCGTTCTCATCGGCCATGCCACCCTCGCCGCCAGCGAAAATCATCTCACCCGCTCCGGACCGACCCTGATGATCGACACCATCGTGCGCGGCACTGTTCAACTGACCGCCGCCGCCAATCGCTCCCAGAACCTTTCGCAATCGCCCCTGTATTTGCAGGCCCAATCCATTCGCCTTGCCAGTCAAATGCTGGACGTCGCGCCGGCCAAGCAAAATCCAAATCCCCCGCCGACAACTACCACCACCTCGAGCAAAGCCGGGTACATCCGCTTGGGGATTATCCCGCTCGTTCAGGAGATTCACGCCGATGACGGTACTCGCGCCTGGGAAGTAAGCGGTGGATTCTCCTTCACCGAATCCTTCGACAACGGTGATTTCATCGAGTTCTCCGCCAAAGACGTCGTGATGTTCACCGACGATCCGGCCGGCGGCGCCACCAGCTCTCCAGCCGATTCGGGCCACCATTTCACGGCCGCCTACCTGGAAGGCGATGTCCGCGTGGACTTCATCCCCGCCGCGTCGAAGGACCCCGAGCAGCGCCTCACCGCCGACCGGGTTTATTACGATTTCCAGACGCAGCAGGCGATCCTCACCGGCGTCGTCTTCCATGCCGTTGATCCGGAATCAAAGATTCCCTTTACCGTGCGCGCCCAGGTGATGAAACAGATCGCCCATGGCGAGTTCGCCGCCCGGCACGCCCAGTTCACCACCAGCTACTTCGCCGTTCCCACCTTCAGCATTCGCACCACGTACGCCTATATCCATCAGGAGCCCGAGGACAAGCACAACTTTGACATCGTCAGCCACAACGACACCGGCTGGGTGTTCGGCATTCCCGTTTTCTATTGGCCGGGAATCTGGGGCACTTTCAACGACAATCCGCTTCCCATCCGCAATTTTTCAGCCGGCAATTCCAGCCGGTACGGCTTCACCGTAACCAGCGACTGGGGATTGTTTGAAATGCTCGGCCAGGATCCGCCTAAGGACCTGGACGTCTCCTTTCCGATCGATTACTTCTCCGAACGGGGATTCGGCGGCGGGATCGACGGCTCGTACAAGGGTGGTTTCATCACCGACTCGGCCCAACCGTGGGATTTCCAGGGCGACTTCAAATCGTTCCTCATGCAGGACAAGGGCACCGATCAGTTGGGCGGCCTCCGCAACGACGTCACGCCCCCGACGGACCTCCGCGGACGGTTTCTCTGGGAACACCAACATTTCCTCCCCGACGACTGGCAGGTGCAGGTGCGCCTGGGCTACCTGTCCGATCCCACGTTCCTCGAGGAATATTATC
Organism: Tepidisphaeraceae bacterium; assembly: GCA_050010915.1. GTDB lineage: Bacteria > Planctomycetota > Phycisphaerae > Tepidisphaerales > Tepidisphaeraceae > PALSA-1353. The sequence continues at coordinate 18,774 of JBEKKC010000079.1, forward strand.
AGAGCGAATTCGACGACGGCTTGCCGTACGACGGCGAGTTCTACGCCAAACGGCAACGGGACACGGAGGTGTTGACCTTCCTCGTTGAAACCGACACCACCCACTTCATCACCAACGCAGACCGCCAGCAGGAACAATTCGACGTCGCCCGCCTGCCCGAAATCACCTACCAGCGCATCGGCGACAGCTTCGCCGACGACAATCTCACCTTTTACAGCAATAACAGCGCAGCGGCCCTGCAATTCGATCAAAGCCACTTCTCCCTGCTGGATCAGGGTTATCCCAGTTGGCTTTCGCCCGGCTTGCCCTCGGATGGATTGACCGGCCTCACCAACGATTTCGTCTATCGCGGCGATACCCGGCAGGAAGTCGATTGGCCGTTTTCCGTCGGCCAATTCAAACTCGTCCCCTACGTTATGGGCCGCGTCACCGCCTACAACACCAGCCTCGACGGCGACGGCCAGACCCGATTGTATGAAGGCGCCGGATTGAGGATGACCACCAGCTTTTGGCACGTCGATGATTCCATCGATTCCGATCTCCTGGACCTCCATCGCATCCGCCACATCGTCCAGCCGGAGATCAACCTCTTCACCTCGGGCACCACGGTTGACCAGAACAAGCTGTACGACTTCGACCCCGACGTCGACGCCATCACCGACATCACCGCCGCCACCATCGCCTTGCATCAGCATTGGGAAACGATGCGCGGCGGACCGGGCCGATGGCAAAGCGTCGATCTCCTGGACGTCAACCTCGAGGGCGACTTTTATCCCCACCCGCCGCCGCCGCCGCTGCTCAACCCTGTCTCATTCCGCGGCCTGTTCTTCCCCTCGGAGCCGGAAACTTCCGTCCCGCGCCAGGCCCTCAATGCCGATCTCACCTGGCACATCGACGATGACACCGCCTTCCTCTCCGACGTCCAGTGGAATCTCGACACGCACGAAACCGCCATCGCCGAAGCCGGCCTGGCCATTAACCGCGGCGCGCGACTCAGTTATTACGTCGGCGACACCTACATTCAGGCCCTGGAGACGCAGTTGTTCAGTTTCAATGCCACCTACAGCCTCACCTCCAAATACTCCCTGGCCCTGAATGAGGCCCTGAATTTGGGACCCGGCCGTGCCGCCGTCACCTATATCGCCCTGACTCGCCGGTTTGACGTGTTTGCGTTTTCCGTGTCCGCCTACCACGACGGCATCAACAAAGTCAGCGGGTTCAACGTGAACTTTTTCCCCTCCGGTCAGCCCGGTTTCAGCACCCCCTGGCGGGTGAATCAGTAAGCCCCCCAAAAAGCAGAACGCCCACGGCGCCGCCGTGGGGCATTCCACGTCAATTCCTTAAACTTCCGCCGTCGATCTACTTCCCCTTGCCGAACCGCTCGTCTGCCGTCTTCCAGTTCAGGACGTTCCACCAG
>JBEKKC010000080.1:0-20133 GCA_050010915.1 Tepidisphaeraceae bacterium
GATCATCGACGCGACGTGCCGGATCGACTATCCGCTGGAGAAATTCGAGATTCAGGTGTTGGACGACAGCACGGACGATTCGGCGCGCATTGCGCGCGAGGCGTGCGACAAGTGGGTGGCCAAGGGATATCCGGTGAAGTACGTGCACCGGGCGGACCGCAAGGGGTACAAGGCGGGCGCGCTGGCGGAGGGGCTGCCGAAGGCTACGGGGGAATTCATCGCGATCTTCGACGCGGATTTCGTGCCGCCGCGCGACATGCTGTACAACGTGCTGGATTACTTCACGGACGAGAAGGTGGGGATGGTGCAGGTGAGGTGGGACCATCTCAACCGGGATGCGTCGCTGTTGACCAAGAGCCAGGCGATTTTCCTGGACGGGCATTTCGTGATCGAGCACACGGCGCGGAACCGTAGCGGCAGGTTCATGCACTTCAACGGCACGGCGGGCGTCTGGCGAAGGAAGACGATCGACGACGCCGGCGGATGGGAACACGATACACTGACGGAAGACCTGGACTTGAGCTATCGGGCGCAGATGAAGGGTTGGCAGTTTGTTTATCTTCCGCAGTTCTGCGCCCCAGCCGAGTTGCCGCCGGAGATGATCGGATTCAAACAGCAGGCGCATCGGTGGACCAAGGGAAGCGTTCAGACGGCGATCAAGCTGCTGCCGAGGGTTTTGCGTTCCAAGCACCTGCCATGGCGCGTCAAGACCGAGGCGTTTTTTCATCTGACCAACACGATTGTGTACGTGATGATGGTGGTGTTGACGGTGCTGATGTACCCGGCGTTCTTGAGCTTTTATAGCCCGCTGAGGGCGCATCATACCTGGGGCCAATACCTTTTCAGCGTGAGTTTGTTCATTCTGGCGACGTGCTCGGCGAGCACGTTCTTCATTTTCGGGCAGCGCGAGTTGCTCGGGCGCCTGGCGGGGTGGAAGGCGCTGTTGTACATGCCGGTGCTGATGGCGCTGGGCGTGGGAGTGAGCTTGAATAACTGCAAGGCGGTTCTGGAGGCGATCTGGGGCGCGATTCGCCGCAAGCCCAGCGAGTTTGTCCGGACCCAGAAATACGGAGTGACCGGGATCGCCAAGCGCACCTGGCAGAGCACGGGGGTCTGGACCCTACGCAAGCTGAGTTTGCCGATCGTCGAGATCGCGTTCGGCTGTTATATGTCATGCTGGATTCTCATCAGCTTGCGCTATCAATTTTGCCTCCAGGCGGTGCCTTTCCTGGCGATTTTTGCCGGGGGATATTTTTACGTTGGATTCAATAGTCTTTACGTGTTGCACCGAATGGCGAGGGAGGCCAAGGAATTCGAGGCCGCGCCGGTTGAGGCCATTGAGCCTGTTTCCACCTGATCATGCCGCTGGAATTGCCACACACCGCCGGTTGCCTGGTGTGCGGGCCGGGCAATGCCAAGGGATTGCGCCTGCATTTACACGTTGACCCCCAGACGGGAATCGTCCAGACGCGGTTCGCGCCGGAGGCGGAGCATATTGGATTCGAGGGGATGGCGCACGGCGGAGTGTTGGCGGCCGTTTTTGACGAGGCGATGGTCTGGGCGGCTTCGTGGGCGGGCAAGCGGTTTTGCGTCTGCGGGGAAATGAGCGTACGGTTCAGGCGCAAGGCGCAGGTGGGCCACGTCCTGATCTTCAGGGCCCGCGTGGAATCCAGCCGCGCCAAGCTCATTGCGACTTCGGCCGAGGCGGTGGATGCCCACGGCGCGATCGTCGCTGCCGCGACCGGGAAATACGTGCCGATCCCGCGGGAAGAGAACCACCAGTTCGTGCGGACGTTCGTGAGCGATCCCACCACGGCCGCCGCGGCGGAAATGATGCGGGCTGAAAGCTGACGCGGGGGCACTCTACTCGGCTTGGAGGCGGCAATGTCACGGTTTTACCTGATTGTGGGCGAAGTCCTGTTCATGGGGATTTTATGCGTGGTCGCCGTCGCTCTGTTTCGGCAGCATCCGCCGCTCGGCGATGCGGTGCGCACCGACGTGAAACTCTCTGATTCCCGCGCCCAGGTTTATCTCCAGCGCGAGGCCGGCGGCCAATACCAATATTTCATCTGGCATCCCGGGGGCGCAACCGAGAAGGTGAGCTTCGAGCAATTGACCGACCTGATTTATCAATCCGGCAAAGGCGGGGGCATGGCGTCCATCTTGGGCGCGTCATCCACGACGGTCATGTTTTGGCTGGGGCTGGGCTTGTTCGGACAATTGCTTTTCACCGGCCGGATGGTCGTGCAATGGCTTGCCAGCGAGCGCAAGGGAACGAGTGTCGTACCGCCGATGTTCTGGTGGATGAGCCTCGTCGGCTCGCTGTTGCTGCTGGCGTATTTTTTGTGGCGGCGCGATCCCATCGGGTTGCTGGGCCAGGCTTTTGGTTCCTTCGTCTATCTGCGGAACATCATCTGGATTCTTGAGGGCAAGCGCCTCGACCCCGTGCCGGCGACGCAGGCCGCCGACCCCATGCCGGAATCCTGAGCCGATTCATTTTTGCCCCTCCGCGGAATGTTTTTCCCCGCGTCCCCAGCGCAGGGGACGGGAGCCGCCGAACTCCAGGATGTTCTGGTCGTCCGGGCGTTGCGAGGCGGCCTGGAACCTTGGCTTTCGGCGGGGGGGAAGAAGGTTGATTCCATGATCCCGGAGCCATGGCCGCACGCGACGCCGGACCCTCGGCAGAACCCGCACCACCGCGTTGATGGCCAGGAGCATAAGCCAGGTGAAAACCCACGCGCAAAGAATGGTGACGGAATAGATGGTGCACAGGCGCCACAGGGTCATCTGCGATGGATGGACGATTGGATGCCGCTGGAAAGCCAGGAACCAGACGAAGGCCGGCGGCAGCAAAAGCGAGCCCGCCAATCGCCACATGCGGGCCTTGCGGGTGTAGAGGTTGATCGGAATCCCGCGGAGCGCGCCGCTGGTCAATCGCCGCTTGCCCGGCAAAGAAATCATGGCGAAGCCGATGATGAACATCGGCGTGCCGACGGGGATGGGGAAAAAGCTGCCCAAAACCAGGGCGGAGAGCATCAGCAGCCAACCGACGACGTTCTTGATGATGACGCCGGGATAACGCGCGAAGAACGTCCAGGCCTCCGGCGCTGATTCGGCGGGCTTGGGCGGTGGGTCTTGGCTGGACATTCGGGGATTTCCGCCTGTTTACGCGGACGAAGACTGCGGCTCGTGCATGCGCTGCCGCAACGTGTCCATGATGTCGTGCACTTCCTGGGCCATTCGAGTGTTGGGGAAGTCGTTCATGATCTCTTCGCCGAGGCGAATGGCGTCGGCGATTCGCTGTTCCTTGACGGACTGGGAGAACCGGATGCGCAGGGCCTCGCGTTTTTCCTTGAAGACGTTGCGGGCGATCTCCTGCATCGACTCGGCCTCGGCGGGGGTGAGATAAAGATCCAATCGCTTGAGGATCTCGATGCTGCCGTCGACGTCGTGGCGGTCGATGGAGTCCTGCCAGCTTTGGCGAAGCTGCTGCTTGCGGAGTTGGCGGCGTGATTCAATTTCCTCGGGCAGGCGCTGGCATTGGGGATCGTCGGGGAACCGTTCCATGATGAGTTGGGCCTCCTGCATCGCCGCGCCCCAGGCCTCGCCCTTGATGTGCCGATCGACCGGCGCCAGCATCTCAGCCAGCACTCGCCGCTGGATATCCGTGCGCTTGGCGGTGATTTCCTTGCGGAACTCCTCCGCCTCCTGCTTGAAGCCGAATTGCGTTTCGATGTCGTTGGCCAGCAGATAGGCGACCTCCCAATTCTGCTGGGCGATTTCCTCGACGACGGCGCGTCGCACCGCGTCGTGGTCCTTCTCGCGGAAGGCGACGGCCTTGGCACGGTCGCTCAGTAGTTGCTGCTCGCTGATGAGATTCATCAGGATGGAGATGCCTTCGAGGCGGTCGCTGAGCGTGGTCATGAACTCTTTCTGATGACGAAGATGGCTTCTTCGGGCGGCGACCTGATTCAGGGCGATGGGGAGCGTGATGAGGATGGCAATAAGTCCGAGATATCCCGCGCAGAGAAAGGCGGCGCCGGTGGCGACGGAAGCGGGGGGCGCGCCGGTGTGCCGCAGGAGAATGACCCCCGCGCCCAGGGCGGCCAGGACGGCCAGGAAGGCAATCGCAAAAATCCAGGTGAACGTCGGCAGAGGTCGCTGTTCCATGGGTGCCTCGGGCAACAGACCAACAGAGATGCGGGAACTTACGCTATCATTAGCCTACGCCGGGAGATGCCGGCAAGTCAATGTTTTGCTGGTTGCGGCGGTGGCGGTTTTGGCACGGGGGGCACGCTGCCGACGGTGGAGGGATCGGCATTTGAGGTTTGAGCCGCCTTTTTGGCCTCCCGCCGAAGCCGCGCCTCCAGCTCCCTTAACATCTGGCTTCGCTCGGTTCCCATCATCCGCAGCATTGCCCAGCCGCATACCACGCAACCCGTGATAATGAAGTAATTCATTTGCCTATCGATGCCCTCCCTCACAGCATCGGACAAATAACCATCGGAGGTTTACCTTATGCGGCTGGAGGCGCTGTCCTAATGTGAAATTCCCGCCACAAGGTTAGAATAGCCGCCAATCGGCAAGGCCGGAGTAATTACCCAGCTTGACGATCTCGGGCGCGGCGATGCCATCACCTCGTCGCCGCGCCCGGTTCGGCCCGGTGAAAGGCGACCCGTGCCGATTGACCGCGCAGCAATTCTTTCCTCCCATCTTTTGACGCGGAAACTCTACGGGAGGTTGCCAAAGGTCTGCGATGGCAGGTTCAAAATCTAAGCGAAAACAAAGGGTCCCTCCCCGACTTTGAAGATGTCGCGATGGATTTATTTTGTAACGCCATTCGCGCCGGGGCATACTCCGGCCCCAAATGGCTGGCGTGGAGAACGATGCTCGCGAAATGGCCAACCGTTATAAGCGCCGCCGATTTTTTGAAGGATTACGCCCTCTAGAATATAAGGAGAGTGGCTTTCCTGACGGTGGGCACAATGCCGCGCATGTGATCGGCCGCGGCCTGAGAGCGCGAAGACGGTCTCTTTTCTCAACCGGCGCCCGGCGTTCCGATGCCCCCCGCCGCCCGCCGGCGCACATTTCGAGTTCCATTATGGCCTAGGACAGACAATAAGGCGGAAAATCTTCGATTCCGATTGGCTTGGCATTCAATGGCAATGACATGGTTCACCATCCCTTTCGGGCTGACGCCCCCCGGTCGCGCGGATAGTGAATCGACGCGAGCCGGGGGGAGCCGTTTAGCCGGTGATCAAGTGATCAAGCCGGCCGTCCCAAAGATTTGCTCTACGCGCCCCCCATTGTACAATCGAGCGCATGCTTGGCAGGTTGGGAGGGTCACCGAACCAGGCCGGTGTTACGAGGAAACCAAATTTAGACTTTGCGGAGGCCTCATGGAAAACACGCCCCAGCCAGCAAAAGCAAGTCGTATCTACGGCATACTCGGGACTCTAGCGTGGATGGTGGCAGCATTCATGGCAGGAGTATGGGTGGGTATTCATCCAGAGTGGATTCCAAATATGCCGTGGGCATGGCATCCCAATATCGATCAACCGCCTGCGACGACGCTGCACGTTCCGGCGACCGAGCCGACCGAAAATAACTCCACAGAGAATCCACAAACCCAACCTTCGCCCGCGGGGCGTTAAGCGCAGGACCACTTAAGCGTTCCGGATCGTTCTGAGGCACAACCGCAAAGGGTACGCCGAGGCGGTACATCGCCAGACCGCCGACGATTTGTTGCGCTCGCCGGAAGATGCCTTCGACCCAAATCTTGTGTCTATCCCTTGATGCCCGCGGCGGAGATTCCCTCGATGAAACGTTTTTGTGCCAGGAAGAAAACGATCACCACCGGAATCATCATGATGGTGGAGACGGCCATCACCAGTTGCCAGGGTGTGCCCTGGGCATTGCCGGCAATTCCAATGAATTGCATCAGGCCCAGAGGAAGAGTGTAGAGCTTCTCGTCGTAGAGATATATCAGCGGGCCCCATAGGTCGTTCCATGTGCCGATGAACGTGAAAACCGCGATGGTAAGCAGAGCGGGTTTCGCCAATGGGACGAATATCGTGGCCAGTATGCGTAGTTCCGATGCACCGTCGATGCGGGCGGCCTCGATGTAATCCCTGGGGATTTGCAGGAAAAACTGCCGCAGCAGGAACATGGCGAAGACATTACCGCCGAACCAGCTCGGGACAATCAGCGGCCGGAAAGTGTTGATCCAGTGGAGTCCGACGTACAGCCTGAACAGTGGGATCACAGTCACTTGCCCAGGCAGCATCAAAGTGGCCAAAAGCAGTCCAAACACGAGATTGTTGCCGCGCACCTTGTAGGCGACAAGCGCATAGGCGGTGAGGCAGGACGAGACCAATGTGCCGGCAATGCAGGCGACGGTGACGAAGACTGAATTCGCGAAATACCTGCTGAACTCGAAACCGCGGATGGCCGTGAGATAATTGCCCCACTGGAAATGGGCGGGAATCCATGCGGGGGGATCGGCAAGCGTTTCCGGAAACGTCTTCAGGGACGTCAGAATCATCCATGCCAGCGGAAGAAGCATCACGACTGAGCCCGCCAGCAGGCACAGCCAGATCAGCCATCGCCGTGGGACAGGTGTTTTGGAGGTTGTCATTCCTTCTACGTTCGTCATCGGGGTGAAAGTCGAGCAAAGGTGAAGGATGGGTTTTTGGGCGGGGTCATGATGTATGAACCCATCGCTTTCCGAGAACGAAGTTGATTGCGGTCAGCAGGAGGATCGCCGCAAACAGCATCCAAGCCATGGCGCTACCGAGTCCCATGTGGAAGTAGTTGAAAGATTTCTGGTACAGGTTGAGAGTGTAAAAGAGCGTCGCGCGGGCCGGTCCGCCGGCGCCGGCGCCGGCGGCGGTGCTGGTGACAAAGGCGAGGTCGAAGGCTTTTAGGGCGCCGATAATTCCCATCACAAGATTGAAGAACAAGACGGGGGAAATCATCGGGAGGGTCACGTGGTAAAACTGATTCCACGATCCGGCTCCGTCCAGCTCGGCCGCCTCGTAAAGTTGGCGCGGTACTTCCTGCAATCCTGCCAGGAAAATAATCATTGCTCCGCCGAAGCCCCAGAGGCTCATGATAATCAGCGCAGGCAATGCCCAGGTTGTCGAGTGCATCCAGGCGGGGCCGAGAATTCCAACCGAGGCAAGAGCATGGTTGAGCAGTCCCCGTGTTGGATCGAATATCCAGACCCAGACGACGCCCGACGCCGTGGCCGGCAACAGCGTGGGGAGGAAAAAGATTGTTCGGAACAGATTGCGGGCAAAAATCCGTTGGTTCAACAGCATGGCGATGAGCAGCGCGATGACCAGGCTGAGGGGAACGCTGACGGCCGCATAAACAGCCGTGACTTTGACCGACGGCCAGAAGGCCGGATCGTGTCGCAGGAGATAGAGATAATTATCGACGCCGACCCACCGTGGTGATGAGACCACGTCATATTTGGTGCAGCTCAAATACAAGGAACTGAGCATCGGCCCGGCGCTGAAGGTGAGGAATCCGAGTATGGCTGGGCTCATCATCAGCCAAAACATGGCTGAATCGTTGTGGAACCAACGCCGGCGTCGGTTGGCGGGGGAGCTGATTCCCGCCGGAGCTCCCGTGTTCGATTTGGAGCGCGGCAGGGGGTCAGCCTCTAGCGGATGCGGAGTTGGGGTCAGTGCGTTTTGCAAATCAAGGTCCATTCGCGGCGGAAGGAGATTGGCTGATTGTATGAAGGAAGGCATTGGCTGCCTCGGCGGCGCGATCGCAGGCAACAGGCACGGGCACTCGTTCAGACAGCACTCGATCAACTTCGGGCTGAATGATTTCCAGCGCGATTTCGATGAAATCGCGGGATTGTGGCAGCGGCTCGGCGTAGGCCAGGGCATCGTACGCGGTCCGCAAATGCTGCGGATGATATTGGGGGGTCAAGTGGCGGAAACTATCTTCGGCCACCGACCGGCGGATGGACAGCAGGCCCGTGTTCACGTACCTGCGCACGGAGGCTTCGCTGGTCAGGAACTTCAGGAACCGCCACGCCTCTTCGGGGTGTGGGCATCGGCTGGAAATGCCCACGGCGTCTACGGCCACCTCGCCCCCGGAGTGACCATGGGAGCCCTTTGGAAGCAATTGAATGTCCCAATCAAGTCCGGGTATTGCATCGAAGACGGGCCAATTTCCCGTGTGACCGCCGAACTCCATGGCGTATTTCCCGCTTGCAAAGCCGTTGGCTGGTCCATAACCGGGTGAAGGCGAAATTTTATAGCGGAAAATTTTATCGGCGTAGCGTGTCATCCCTTCGATTGCCTGCGGCGAGTTCAACTGGCAGCTTGTCACCTGTGGGTTAAACAGTTGGCCACCGGCCTGCCGGACGAGGATGTACCATTCCCCCCACCAGCCGGTGACGATTGTGCTGCCCCAGGTGAGAACCATGCCATTCGAGTCGCGGCGCGTCAGTGTTTGGGCTGCCGAGACGTAGTCCGCCCAAGTCCAATTTGCCGTCGGATAGGGCTCATGGGCGGCATCAAACAGGCCCTTGTTGTAATACAACAACGAGACATTGAAGAAGCGCGGCAAATAGTACCATCGCCCCGACCACTGACAGGCCCGCCGCAGCGCGGGATAGATGTCATCCAAGTGATATTCCCTGGCGTCTCTTTCGACAAACGGCGTCAGGTCATACAGGAAGGGTTGCAGGTAGGCGACCCACACATCGCCGCACCAAAATAGATCCGGTGGCTGACCGGCGGCAATCAGCGTTTTTAGCTTGGTCTGGTACTGAGGTTCCGGTGTCCAACGGAGCTGGACATGGATGTCGGGATTGGCTTTCTCAAAATCGGAAACAATCGCTTCGGTCTGAGGCCGGATTTGCTCTGTGCTCAGCAGCCATGTGAGCGTCACCTGATGTTCGGCACCCGCGGCCGAAACGGGCGTTCCCGGGGCCGAGGCGCGCCGGCAGCCAGCCAATAGGACGGCAAGGAGACAAATGCACGCGCCACAGAAATGTCGAGCCAGTCGCAGCGAAATCGAATCGAATCCGTTGTTCGCCGGCAACTGACTCATGGGCTGTCGTTTCCTCTGCGGTAGTCGATCACCACTCCATCTACGAGAGTCTTGCCACCGTCGCGCGTAAGCGTTCCAGCGGAGGGCGTTAAAACGACGACGAGCGCTTCGCCAGCGCCGATTTTGAGGGGCGTTTGGCCGGTTGCGCCGCGGGTCAGGAATTTGCCGCTCATGGCATCATAAACGTCTCGGGACGCCGCGCCGACGTCCAGCGTGATTGTGCGTTCGTTCTTATGAGGATTGTAATACAGGTATGACGGATAAGCCTGGGGGCGGCAGGAATCGGTGGCAAGCAAATCGAGACGGAGGATTTGTGGGTCGTCGGTCAGGGCGATGAGCCCGCCGTACACGCCAACATATACGGAGCCATAGAGGCCGTAATCGGTCTTGGGCCCCCATTGCATGCGTAACGCGTCGCCTGCCGCCAGCAGCGGTTGATGAGGATCGTCCCACCGGTACTTCAGCCCTTCATACGCAATCACGTGGTGTGGATCGCCGTCCCAATCCGGGCTAGTTTGGCCATCGCGCGGGTGCGCGTTTGCGTAATACAAACGGGCAGCGCTGGCGGCGTTCAAAATCCACTTTCCGATGTCGTGGGCGTAGCGCGGATCGTACCGTGCGATAGGCGTCAGCGGCCATGCCCAACAGAAGGTGTTCATTGCAAAGCCATACCCGCCGACACCCGTGCGCCACGGGGGACAGTCCGTGCCGCCGACCAGTCCAGCGGTGTCGACATCGTCCCACCGATCGGTGTTCACCTTCCAATCGGGGCGTGCGGCGCTGCGGTCGAAACACCAGTTAATCATTTTGAAGGTATCGTAGTGGCGGCCCAGTTCGGCATTCATGCGCACCGCCGCGAGTGCGCCAAAGGGCATGAGAATCTCGTACGACGGATCCTGGTCCGCCGGTCGCTGCTCAAGGTAACGCATGCAGCGATCCGCCGCCCGGAGGAAAGCCGGATCGTGCCAGCGGTTGTAGGCGGCATATTCGATCCAGGCCACGCCCGCGCCAGCGTCAGGTTCTTTCCATTGGCCGTTGTCGACGCCTTGCATTGTGTCAAAATTGAAACCCGTGTGATCGAAATTTGCGGTATCCTCTTTCGACGCATCGGCCAACGCGGCGGCAGCCTTGGCCCAGGAAACCGCCGATTGATGCGCCATGTCGTTTATCTCTGTTTCACCTTGATAATGATCGGCGAGACTGGAAAAGATAATGTTGGGAAATAGCGTATACCAAAATGAACTGTCGGGATCGCAGTGAGCAACTCCGTTGCCAACCATTCGGTAATTTGGTCGAGGGTCAAAGTACGCCTCGCACATCTTTACGTAATCGTTCCCGCCGCGTGACTTGTCAATTCCAACCAAGGTGGCGCCCCACACTGCGCCCATGCCGGTGATGCCGGACCCGCTGCCATCAGCCGCTTGCCGAATGTCTCCGACATAGTCAGGAAGTCCGAAACGCGTGACTTTCCCCTGGTTATTCTTGATCAAATGCAGCAGCGGCATGTACTGTCCCGGAGCGGTGGGGTTAAACACCAACTGGTCGAGACCTATCGCGACTTGCCTCCAATCACGAACGCTGCAGGGCGAGGGAAGATCCGGCATCAATTGTACTTGGCGGATTTCAGCGGTCTCCTCGGCCGCAGCGTTTGTCCTCTTTGCGCCCACGGCCAGGACCGCTGCCGCCAGCAGTACGAGAGCCGCTCCTCTCATTCTTCCTCCATTTGGAACAGAAGTGGAAATCCCGATGTTTATCGCATATCCGCCGATGTGCAAAATACCCTCAGAAATTGATTGGAATAACATTGTAACGCGTCGGTCCAAGACCATCCATAAACATGTGGCTTAGCCGATTCTCGATGTTCCGACGCGCCGGGCTATCCTTTGGCAGTGCTTCCGAACCGCGATAAAGAGGGCGACCGGGGGACGGCGTTTTTTTTACTGAGTCGAAAGTCGATAGCAGGAAGGCGGATTGCGTAGTATCTTCTCTTAGTGGGGCACGCAATTGCGCGGATCTTCACGAAACCGCATCTCGATACCAGAATGGAAGTATTATGGCCGAATTTTCAGGCATCGGCGAATCAGATGCTCAAAAACAAGAAGTTTCAACCGTGTATCGAACCTTAACCTTTGGAGATCAACCACGATCCTGTTCCGATCTGCTTTCCGAACTGCGCGTTCCGTCCCACATGGAGACACATGCTCTTGAGTTTGAGCAGGTGGACGGTAGGGATGTTTACAATATCACGGCGCCCTTCCGCTTAAACGGCAAGACATTGTTGATCGGCCGGGTGGAAAAGCGGGACACCGAGATATCCGAGATCGTGATCTTCGGGAAAACCCCTCCCAACAAGTGGACGCCCTGTTTCACTCATTCGGCATTTCGAGGCCTGCAGGATCCATGCGTCACATGGGCGGGTGAGGAATTGGTGCTCGGAGGCGTGCGGTTTCCCGTTCCGATGGAACAGGGTGGCTACGGCTGCGTGATGGATTTCTATCGCGGCAGTTCTCTAGAGGGGCTGCGCCACTTTCTGAGCGGACCGCCCCGCATGAAGGATATTCGGTTCAAGCAGTTGCCCGATGGACAGGTCGCGATTTTTAGCCGTCCCCAAGGCGCCGTCGGTGGCCGAGGCAAAATCGGCTTTACAATCGCTCCGTCCTGGGACGCCATCACGGCCGAAATGATCGCCAGTGCACCGCTCTTTAGAGGACAATGGTTCAAAGAGGAATGGGGCGGAGTGAATGAAGCGCATTATTTGGCAAACGGTCACCTTGGCGTGCTGGGCCATATCGCCTGCTTTGACGGTCAAGGCAACCGCCATTACTACCCAATGGTATTCGCGGTTGACCCGCGGACGCGCCAGCCGTCGGCAATTCGCATCATCGCGCGACGTAGCTTCTTTCCGCCGGGGTCATCGAAGCGGCCGGACCTTGTGGATGTGGTCTTCAGCGGCGGCATTGTCCGCAATGACGATCAAACTGCGAACTTGTATGCAGGAACGAGTGATACGGCAGCCGCTGTCGTGAAATTGCCCGATCCATTTCTGCAATTTGAAACTTAACGGCCAGGTGCAATCGATAAAGATCTCATTGCGTGTCGAGGGCGCAACGTTGCCATCGAACTTTGCCGTTCCACGCGCCGTCTGCACCAGAATGTGGTGGCCGCGGATTCAACCCCATGCGCTGCGCCTGTTGAATTCCCGCATACGACATTAAAATAGAGGTTATTGGATAGCGCCTCCCCGGCGTGTTCAGGTTATCAGCGGCAGGTTCTGATGCGGCAGTTTGTTCACGATCCACTCGATCTGGCGCATATCGCGCCGCTGCGATGTTTTCAGCACGCTCCGCAGGATCGACTGTACGTTCGCGCCGGGCCTGGCGATTTGGGAACAGCCTACATGTGAATTGCGGCCTCAAATCCGGGTCGTGGCGTTGTAGGAATAATTACTAATTGGAGTGCATCCATCAGATGATTTCCGTCAATCCAAAGGCCGATTGGTGGCAGATCAGCGAAAAGCAGCATCACGAAACCTATGAAGCAAGAACGCAACTCTTGCCGGAACTGCCCATCATCGGGCGGCTGCACCTCCTGCAAGCCGTGCCGGGGGGCCTCAGGTCCGACGCCCACACGAAAGAGTATGAGTTGCACCTGGTTCAGGAAGGCTGTCTGGAGCTGTGGGTGGATTCCCCTGCCACGCAGTACACCGTTACCGGCGGCTTGGCGATTCTGACTCAGCCGGGCCAGACCCATGGCGGCGCGCGTGAGGTGCTGAATCCTGGCCGCTGGTGCATGCTTCGCTTTCTGGTCCTGCCCAATTCTCGCCGCGTACCCACCGGACTGACGCCTGCCCGAGCGTCTCAATTGCAGAAATTGCTGAAACGGGTGGATCCGCCCGTCTTCTCGTTTTCTCCTTCCCTGGAAAAGTGCTTCGAACGTTTGTTGGACGAGCATCGACACCCAAGCGTCACCAGCGAACTGATGGCACGTTCCCTGCTTCACGAGTTGATCCTCTGGATCGTACGGGATCACGAGGCGTCCATGCTCAATATCCCGCGCCGGCTTCCACGATATTCCCCGCCGATTCAAGCGGCCGTCACGTGGCTCGATGAGCACGTGGGCGAGCCCGTGCTGATGGAGCATGCCGCCAAGGCCGCAGGATTGAGCGAGAGTCACTTTCGCCGCTGGTTTCAGAAGGAAGTGGGATTTAATCCGGCGGATTACATGATGTACAGGCGTGTTGAGATCGGCAAGGACAAGCTGCGCACAAGCGATCTGTCAGTCACGAAGATTGCAATGGATTTGGGTTTCAGTACGTCCGCATATTTCACCTCGGTTTTTCGCAAGCGCACCGGGCTTACGCCGACTCAATACCGTCAAGAGCAGAGCTTGCCGTGAGTGTCCGGTCATGGCCCGATGGTGTCGCTGACCCTGACGTACACTACGGCATCCGGCGGTAGATCCAGTTGCAGTCGTTGACCGCGCCGCTCGCCGATTCCAATCGCGTCTGGCGATTCGCCGGTTGCGATCATTGCCGAAACGCCGCTCCATGGAAACACCACTTGTGTTTGTTGCCTCTTGCCGGTGCCGTTGAAGACGATGAACGTCAGTTCAAGCCGGCCTAGCTCCAACTGCCGGCGCTCTTCGAAAGCATCGAGGTTCAACACCATGACGTCGCGATCGTCGGCGTGTCCAAATGTTTCCCACATCAGACAGGCACGGAATACCCAGCCGGACCCGTAAATCTCCTGCCCGACCGAGCCAGGCGCTGGACCTTCCAATATCGGAATGTTCTCGAACGGGATATATTGCAGGGGCCGCGCGCCCCGACCAGCATCAAAGCAGCGAGGAAAGAAGTGGAAATTGTTCTTCCGCGCATGATCGACAACCCGTAACAACGCCAACGACGGGGGAAATCTCTTAAACGTCGGACAGAGCCTGGCCAGCACCTCAATGTTTTCGAAGAGGGCGGGGTAGCTGATTGTGGCACACGCCTGAAACATGCCCAGGGTATTGACTTCTCTGCTTTGTTCCGTCGTACGATCCGCATACCAATAGAGCATACGCAACGTCTGCGCGAGAAGGTAATGATAGACCTCCGCATAGTTCGCCAGAGGACGCATAACCGCAAGGCGGTACGCGGCCTGCGTCCCCATCGCCAGAAGAAAAACCTCCTGGTGAATCGTATTCACCGGCAATCGGTAAAGCATTTGCGACGCGTTTTTGGCTTCTTCAAGATAGCGCTCGCTGGCCGTCATTTCATGCAGATCCAGCATGAAGTTGGCATAAGCTCCGAGGACCGCGTGGCAATCACCCGCTCCGGCGCGTTCGATCGTCCGCCTGTTGAAGCTGAGCGGAAAGAGGTACGACATCTTCTTCGCCAGCGGAATGATGACATCGTTGACTTCATCAATAGCGCAACCGAGAAGGGATTGATTTTTCCGCAGGCGCCCCAACTGAAACAGTTGCTCCAGAATGTATAAGTGTTGCCACGTGCCCGATACGGTATCGGCGGCAGCAGGCGCAAACGGTGTTTCGTTGGTCCGCAGGGCTTGGTCAATCATTTGGCAAACGCGCTGATAAAGCCGTGGTACGGGATCCTGCCGATCCACCCGCGAAAGCACCGCCAGCGGATGCGCGATCCAGACCGCCGCGTCAAAGCATGGCTTGATCATATCGAACCGGTTGCCGCGTGCTTCGATTGCCTCCTTCCAGGCGGGGCTGTAGCCGTCCACGTAATTCAAAATGAATTCCTGACTTCCCTCCGCTTTCCGCCAACACAGCCTCTCCGTCATAAGATCTTCCGCACAATGATGGGCGAAGTCTCGCCATGAAGTGGCCCCCGAGGGCCATGGGCTGTTTCGGGGCAGCAAGGGAAGACATTTATCAACCAGCAACCGCACCGCTTCGTGATCGTCTGCAAGAGCCTTTCGCGGGCGCGCGGTCAGGAAGTAACTAAAGTGCTGAACGCCCGAAGGAAAAAGCCGGCCCGACGCACCGGTTGCATATAGGCCAAGTTCACCCGCTGGCTCGGGCTGGTATCGACGACGAAACCCGCACCGGTAATTTAGAAATCGAGCGATGTTCTGCCGCGACATCCAGTTCATGCGCGTCATATCGAAAAAGAGCATGATCTCCACGTTGAGATAGGGGTCAAAGTAATAGGTTGCGGGAAAATCATTGCCGTAGGCGTCGTCGTTCCATTTGGTTGGATTCGTGATCTGCGTGATGAACCAAACATGATCGCCGCGCTCATAGGGCGGGAGCGGGCCTAGATCGAGCGTGATCTCGGGTTCAAAGCCATTTTCCATGCGCAGATGGACGTCTTGTTCCGCATTCACTTCGACATCAAAAATGAACCAGCCCCGCGCGGCATCCGCGGTGATCGTCGCCCGCCAGGTTGCATTGCGATGCGTTCCATTTTCCCCGATCGTCCCCGTCAGCAGGATGCGATCCTCATCGACTTTCCGGATTTCATTTGCGCGGAATTCGAACGAGTTTCCCCGGACCAGGGGATTGGGGGCGGCGGACGCCGGTCGCCAGCCGGTTTCCGGATCGCCTACGAAAAGCTGATAACCAAAGCTTGCGTCACTACCGCGCTGAGACACGGTAAGCTTCATTTCTGCGCACAGTAAAGACAGGGGTTCGATTGGCATCTATTTCCCGACCCTGATGAGGGTACCGCCGCGCCGGGATCGTCCGCCGCCGAATGGTCCGGCGCAATTCTACCGAATCATGTAGTTTCCAGTATCCCATTTGCCCGGCGATTAATTTCCGACTTGGTTGAAACACGACATTAATTGGTAATTGACCGTGACGTTCAGGCGTTAGATGATATCGTAGCCGGTCATTTCCCTCGATAACGCCAGGCGGTAGCATAACAAAAATCGCTGCCGGCAAATCAAGAAGAGCCGCCCGGCCGGCGACGGCAAAAAGGACCAATGACCATGAAGGAGAAACCTTTTCTAGTCGTTCTCTTGATAATGGTGGCCGGCGGATCGTTGTGCGTGGCCCAAATGTCGCCTGAGGAGGCCCAGCAAAAGCTGCAAGACAAGATCGCGGCGGCGACTCAGCCCGATGTGCTCCAAGCCCAGATCAAATCGCTGCGAGCAGAAATTGACGACCTGAAACGGCAACTTGCCGCCGCCAAAGCCGAGAATGAACAACTAAAGCAAAAGCTGGCGGTCTTTCAGCCGGTTGCGCCGGCGAATGGCGGGCCCGCGAACGGCGAGCCGGCGAAAGCGCCGCAATCAACCTTCACGTCCAGGGCAAAGACGACCCACTGGGGTCCAAGTCATTACCCCCCGGCGGAGATTCTGGATGCCGAGAAGACTGACGCCGAAATAGATGCGCTGGCCGCCAGGACCGGACTTAAGCCGGAAATGATTGCGGCCCTGCACGAAGGAAAACCAACCATCGGAATGCCGGAGGAGGGATTGAAAATCATCATGATTCTGAAAAAGCAGGCGGAGTCCGAATCTGGGACGACCTATCTCGGCTGGACGAAGCAGCAAATACAAAGGGTTCAGAAGCCAATTTCCGGCCCTGACGGGAAGACATATTACACGGATGAAGAAGGCGTCGATTACAGCAAGTGGCCAAAGATCATTGTCCAAAATGGCGTTGTCACTGAGATTGATGCCGCGCAATGAGGCGCCAATCGGCGCCCGGCGATCAATTTCCGACTTGATTGAAACACGACATCAATTTGCAATTGACCGTGACGTTCAAACGTTGGATGATGTTGTTCCTGGCGCAAGCTTTTCTGCGGAGGCAAATTGGGTATCCGTGAGACGATTAATCGCAACTCGGTGATTTCGGCGACCGTGGTGATTTGCGCGCTCATTGTTGCGGTGGTTGTAATTGGATTGGAACTCAGGGGTGACAAGGGCAAGCTGCCCTCGAAGTTCTACTACACGATTGACGATGGCCAGACCTGGTTCGCCGATTCTTCCAGCAAACTTCCGCCGTTCGATCATGATGGAGGCCAGGCGGTTCGTTGTTACGTATTTAGGGGTAAGAACGGGAAATTCGCGGGATTATTGCAAAAATATGACCCTGAAACCCGTGAGCAACTTGCGCGCAGGTCGGATCAGATACCGCCTCGCGATGCAACCGTCCTGGTCAAGAAGCCCGGTGAGAAAGAATGGACAAAGATGGGTTCGGATCAGCAGGCAATGATCCTCATGCGCATCACTGGTCCTGACGGCTCAGAACCTGAAAGCGTCATGCCCTGACCAGAAATTCCGTTAGTAAACGTCCTGCCCTTCAATTCCCCAACCCGGCACACCCTGAGTGGTTCGACCCGTCCAGTTGGGATCTGGGTCCATCATGTCTCTTACGTTAATTTGCTCAACATGGAAATCGCAAAATCCAGCGATGTAATCCGGATATTTTCCGTAGTCTATAATTGCATACGCTGGGAACGCTTCGACATTTTCGTGAAAGGCGTGGAGCTCCATGATGGCAATCTTCTTCGCACTATGTCGCGCCCAAACGAGCTTCACGAAGCTAGGTTTCGCCGCACTACCATTGCTCTTAGGAGCCGCGGCTATTTGAATGTCCTGGGGACTGCAAAAAAGCGAACGGGGATACCAGTAGCTCGTCCGCCCATTCGTCCCTCCATAGCCAATGTACAATGCGCCGTACCAATTCCCGTTTTGATCACCCTCCACTGAAAACAACGCCTGGTCCTGATCGTCGGGACAATGCACGATCGCCGGGCTGGCGTAGAAGTGGTTCTTGTTCGGCGGGTTAAGTGAAGACATGCCGAGATATCTCCCCAGATAAGCAGGACAGAGACCATTGCCGTTACTGTCGACAGCCCACCAGGAATTGAGTTCGACAGCGTAGGGGTTCCACGGGCTGGAATCATTATCGATGTAGCCTTGGGGGTCCCCCGGAGTGTTAGAGTCTCCCGAATCGCTCGGGAAAATACCATTATTGTCCTGGGTGTACATCATCAGGGCGGCAAGCAGTTGTCGCTCGTTGTTCATGCATTGCAGCTTCTTAGCCTGCACACGTCCTTTCTGAAGAGCCGGCAACAGAATCGAGATCAGAAGCGCGATGATCCCAATCACGACCAACAACTCAACGAGCGTAAAACCTCGTGGTTCTTTGCGAGAAGTCATAATTAATCCTCAAACCTGACCGGTCAGGCCTCCGCAGCCGACCCGGCAAGATGACCGCCCATGCTAGAGCGACGCCTCAATTGCCACAATCAATCTTCGCGCTCATCGAAGATTGATTCTCAATGGTGTAGGCAGGACGTTGACAACCATTAGCGCATGAGACCACGGCCTCTGGCCGCGCGACCCTGTGCGCCTCTGCCGTTCCAAGGCATTTTTCCCCTCGCCCCGGTCTGCCGGAGCTTTTTCGATCTTTGCGATAAGCCCTTGTCGCAAAAAGCAGTTCGCCCCAAACTCATGGCTGCGTTTTCAAGCCACTGCCCAGTTGAGTGCGTATACCGCACCGGTGCGCATTTTAGGTGGCAGGCAAAATAGCCGTGAACTCCATGTAAGGGTTTCAAAATGCTGGACTTGCAGCACAGATCAAAAAGTTGCGGTGTGCCGCGGCGGGGGGAAAAAACGGTGAGCGTGAGGCGAACGGCGCCTTTTTTCGACGAAATGCGATGGTCATATTCGCAGGATGAATCATTTGTTTAAACCGAGCGCTTCGAAGAGCGGCCCCAGATGCCGTTCATAATTCCGCCAGCGGCCCACGGAGCGGGTGTAGATCGGCTGGCGAACCTGCGTCGCGCTTCTGATAGTTGAATGTTTGGTAACCGTCCGATAACAGTTGATGTATGTCGGCCGACAGGCTGTTTCTATCGCCAGGGCCGAACTGCCCGGAGTCGATATCCAATTGAAGCAGGCGCGTATCAAAGGAGCCATAAGAGCCGGTCACCCGGAAATCGGGGCCTTGAGGTACGTCCGGCGACAACAGGTTGATGGATCCGCCGAAATTGGTGGGGCCGAAATTCGAAGCCTGGCCTGGGCTGCGGTCGAAATCTACTCCTCCAATCCACTGCGCTGGAAAATTCGCCCAGGAATGGTGCGTGGGGCTGTTAGTGTCCTCGAACGGGATGCCGTCAAAAGTGATCGTGTACTGGCCGTCCTGAAAGCCGCGGAAATACGTTTTACCTTGACCGAGGCCTATGCCGTTCGGATTGAGGCTGAATGTTCCCGGCGCGAGATTCACCAACTCCGCAAAATCCGAGACTGGCGATGTGAAGTTTCTGATGAACTCGCCGCTGATTTCCGTTTTCGCCGAAGTTGCATCTAACGTGTTTCCAGCCGGCGCAAGCTGCGCCGCAACAGAGGCTACGGCCTGTACTGTCACCGCCTGATTCAATGGCGCGACGTTCATAGAAATGGAGACTTCCTTGGTCGCCCCTGGGACCAACTGCTGGCCGGCAACGCCGCCGGGTGCGAAGCCATTGGCCGACACGTCGACGCTATAGCTGCCCGCCGGCAGACCGTCCGCCGAGAAACGTCCACCTTCATCGGTTTGGATGGTGCGCGACAATCCCGTCTGATTCTTCACCACCACCGATGCATTCTGGATGGGATTCCCGCCCGGATCTAAAATGGTTCCGGCGAGCGTTGCGTTCCCGGCACTCTGCTGGCAGGCCCTGTCACGGTAGAGAACCTGTCCAGCTCCGGCTGCTGCCAACTCGCCATCGCGACTTTTCGATCGGGTCTCGCGGTCGTCGCGGGGACTCAGTATTGGATCGTTGCCGATACGCCTGCCAGCGGAACCGGAAGCGACTTCGAGGGAGTTTGGGACGACGTTCCGCCAACCACGAAATTCGTGGCGGAGGACAGCAATGGCGGCGGCTGGTATTCATTCGCGGCAAATTTGAACGACCCGGCGGCGGCGGTATACGGCACGGTCCCATAGAAGCGCGCCGGGACAGCGGGAAATCATCTATCCTGGTGAAAGCCAATGCTCAGGGAGCGTTTCAATTCGTCCTTCAGGATCACGGGTCAATCCGTGCTGTTCGCGCTGGCCGTCCTTGCGATTCCGCACGCTTGGGCGCAAGACGAGCCGGTCTTT
>JBEKKC010000081.1:0-20079 GCA_050010915.1 Tepidisphaeraceae bacterium
AAGTGAGGCCAATCCAGCAATCCCGACTCCGCTGAGACAAATCGTCGAATAACATTTTCACCGGACGAGGGGAGAACGGTGAGGCTGAATGAGCGATAAATTCCCAAGCTCCCGGGGGGGCGCCGGTGTGGCACTTCCAGCCTTGGAGCAAGGATGACTACGACCTCTTTCCGGCAATACGACGACGCCACCGACGCACTCAACTTCCCTTACGAGTACAACAACAAAGAAACGGCATCGCTCAATAAGGCGGCGAATAGCAACGCTCAGATTGATATCCACCTGCTACGGAGGATTGCCCTCTGGAAACTTGACCGGGTGTTGGATGTTCCAAGTGAAACGATCAAGAAGCTTCAATCAGTCGCGACTGACCCTGACCTTCGGGTGGACTCGGCGGAAACTCGGTCGCTGATCGAGGAGCTTCTTGAATGCCAAGGCATTGGCCTGCCGATGGCAAGTACAATCCTGAAATTTCTGCGGCCAGATGTCTTCCCGATCATTGATGTTCGAGCTTGGCGAGCGATGTATGGAAAGAAGGGTTATTTCAACCAAGCCTCGGTTAAGCAAAATATCGATCACTATCTCACCTACGCCTCTCGTGTTCGCAGCATCGCCGAGCAGACGAATCGACCCTTACGAGAGATCGACGAGCAGTTGTATTGTTTCGACATTAAATACAACGGCACGATATGAACCATCTCCTGGGCCGGCTCAACGGGTGGTTGTGCCAGCCAGCCCCCGATACGTTCTCTTGCTTCGACCATTCTTTGCATGCACCTGTCGATGGGCGTTATCAGCCGCGATAAACGCCTGTACGCTTAATGCGAAAAGTTTTGACCGGTCGAGATTATTTGCGCCGGCGAACTCCTCGATGAGAGCCAACAAGCGAGGCTCTATCGAGATGAGGATTCGCTCGGCCTTCTCGCCCGCCGGCTTTCGAGGACGGCCACGGCCACGCTTTGCCAGCGACCATAAGGTTTGGGAACGCTTCGACAACGGGCGGGTTTCGTCGTATTGAATTCCGCTCTCCCATTTCTGTGCCTCTGCATCGCGCTCTTCATCTGTCATCTTTAGAAAATCTTTTTTCATGATTGACTCCGAAGTTTTTTGTACCGGCGAAGCTGCTTGGATTTCATCGGCATTGCATGACAAATGTAAATTGGCACCGTCGCGGGATAATCGATAAGAACCCCCCAATCCAAGACGCCCAGAGCCAAGAACTCCAAGTCTTCAGGTACCCTGAAGGCGAAGATAACCTCCAGATAGTCACCCGACGCAGTTTTTCCCCAGACGAGATATTTGCCATCTCCCATATCTCGCGGAAAGGGGTCTTCGGCGTGTGAAACAATGTACTTTGCATCTGCTTCATTGGACCCGTGTTTCGTAACGTGTTTTTTGTTCCAGTCGTCCCAGGCGAACACGATGGCCATTGATTTATTGTATATATCGGAATTCGAAGGGTCAAGCAGGCTGCATCGGCTTTTACGCCGGTGGAAAAGCAATTCTCCCCGCCCGCCGAAAAAAAGGTTTCACGTCCCCGCCCCCAGCCGGCCCAGAAGTATCCCGATGGCAAACACGATCCCGCCGCCGACGATCACTTGCAGGATCGTCTTGACCAGCGGGCTATTCATGTAGTGAAAGCGGATGTACGCGATCGTCAGCAACTCCACAACCACCACCGCGTACGCCATTTTGAGAGCCAGGCTCAGATTCGAACTCAGGAACGGAAACGTATGGAGCATTCCGCCGACCACGGTGGCGAAGCCGGTGATGATCCCGCGTCCCACCGGCAGGCCGCGGCCCGTGACCTTGCCATCATCCGACAAGGCCTCGGCCAATCCCATGCTGATCCCCGCTCCGACCGACGCCGCCAGCCCCACGAAAAATGCCAGCATCGGTTTTCGGGTCAACTGCGCGGTTGCGAACAACGGCGCCAGCGTGGAGACCGAGCCATCCATCAACCCCAGCAGCGCCGGCTGAACCTTCTGCAACACGAACCGGTGCTTGTGATGCGCCGCGTGCTCGCTCAGGTTCAAACCCGCGTCCAAGGTTGTGGCTTCGGCCGACATGCGTTGTTCCTGTGTCAAATATCGATCCACAGTAGCACCGCGCGGACGAAAAAACCTGAATATTCGTCGATTTTGTGCAATTTGGACTGAGTCTCAATCGACGTGTATTACAGGACCGCGTTATAAACCGCGGCGATTTGGCGGGCCTTCTGGTCCCAACTCAGCTCCTTGGCACGCGCCAGCGCCCCGGCCGACAGGTCCTGGACTCGCCGCGGATCGGCCAGGAGCGAGCGAATCGCGGCGGCAAAACCCGATTGGCTGGCGCGGGGTCCATTCATCGGCACCTTGATGCCGCAGGTGTTATTCACCGCCACGCCCATCCCGCAAGCGTCGTGGCAGATCACCGGCAACCCCAGCGCCAGCGCCTCCATGACGACGGTCGAGGTCCCTTCCTGCAAGCCGGTGAAGACAAACACGTCGGCATCCCGCATCTCCTCAAGGGCGCGCTGGCGAGGAATCTGGCCGGACCAGGTCAGCAGTTCGTCGATTCCCAGTTTTCGAGAAAGCGCCCGCCAGGCGGCGCTCTGCGTGCCGCCGCCCAGGATTTTCAACTCGAACCGCGGTTGGGCGGATTCCCGCTTCAAATCTTCGGCCGCGGCCAGCAGCAGCGGCAGCGCCTTTCGTCCGATGTGAAGCCCGCTCCAAACGAGTCTCAGCGGCCGCCGGCCGTCGTATTCCCCCACTCGGCCTTGCAACTCCGGGGCGCCGGTGTCCAGGAGCAATTGCGAATCGAACCCCCAGCGCCCGGAGATCAGCCGATGGTCTTCGCCGGTGGTGACGAAAATATGTTTCGCCGCCCGGCCGGCACGGCGCGGGCGCCGCTTTAGCCGCTTGTGTGCCGCGTTCGCCAGGTTCTTCATCGCGTAAAAAAACCGGTCGCGCCAGGAGAGCATTTTGAAAAACGACCACGGCAGGTCCGATGCCCCGGCCACCGGGCCCCAGACGAACGGAATTCCCAGCTTCCACAAAAATCCCGGCTCGCGGAACCCCGTGATCGTCAACTGATGCGCCAGATCGAACGGGCGTTGATGATGCAGCCGATCGGCCTGGGCGAATGCCGCCCGTTGCCATGCGGCGTAACCCAAAAAATAAAGCGGGGTGGCAAACGAAATCAGCGGCCTTTGGAACAGCCGGGAAAGCGGCGGCGGGTCGATGTATTGCACCTCCAGGCCGGGGATGGGCCCGGTTTTGCGGAGATGTTCTTCGACCTCCCGCCGATAATCTTCATCGCCGAGCTTTGGGCAGCAGAGAACGGTGACGTCGTGGAAAGCGGCAAGCCGCGAGCCGATATTCCAGCCGATTCCCGGTTCCGACCCCCTGGCAGGCGAAAAGGCGAACGCCGACAGAAGCACGCGCAGGCGCACCAATCGTCACCGCCTTCGGCGATGCCGCCGATTGATGGGGATTTTGCTTCCGATGGTGCGCGGCGGCAGGGGGATGGCGGCCGCGGTCGCGGCGCCGCCCGCATTGGCGCCGCCGGGAGCGTACGGCCTCTCAAACCTGCTCATCACCGGCTTGGACGGCGAGTCCGTGGGCTTCTGCTCCGTCCAATCCGCCGGCGTCGGACGCGGCTCGAAACCGTCCAGCGTGGCCTGCTGAATCACCATGTTGATCAGGTTCTCAATCCGCGTCAGCTCCTCACCCTGGTCCCGGCTGATGAACGTGAACGCCTTTCCCTTGGCCCCCATCCGCGCCGTCCGGCCCACCCGATGCACGTAAACCTCCGGGTCCTCCGGCACGTCGAAGTTCACGATATGGCTGATGTCGGCGACGTCGATCCCCCGGCTGGCCAGATCGGTCGCGATAAGCACGTCGAACTTCCCCGTGCGGAAATTCTTCATCACCCGCTCGCGCTGGTTCTGCGCCAGGTTTCCGTGAATCTCGCGGCATTCGATTCCGTCGGCGTGCAGTTTCCTGGCCAGCTTCTCGGCGCCGTGCTTCGTGCGGCAAAATACTATGGCAAGGTCCGGATTCTCCCGTTCCAGCAGCATCCGCAGCAGCCGGTATTTGTCCCACGGCTGCACCGAAAAATAATACTGCTCGACCTCCGCGACCGTCGGCTTTTCATCCGTGCCGGGCACGAACAGCTTCTCCACCGGCTCGCGCATGTATTGCCGGCCCAGTTTTTCGATCTCCGCCGAGATCGTCGCCGACACGAACATCGTCTGATGCTTGGCCTCCGTTCCCATCCCGCCCCTGATCCGCGAAAGAATGTTGCGGATGTCCTCCCGAAATCCGATGTCCAGCATCCGGTCCACTTCGTCCAGAATCACAAACCGGATGTTGTCCATCGAAATGATGCGCCGATCCAACAGGTCGATGACCCGCCCCGGCGTGCCGACGAGAATCTCCGGGCCGTGCTTCAGGAATTTCATTTGCGCCGCAATCTTCTGCCCCCCATACACCGGCACCGAACGGATCGGCGTGTGTTTGCCCAGCCGCTTGATCTCCGCCTCGACCTGCATCGACAGCTCGCGCGTCGGCACCAGGATCAACGCTCCGAACGGCGTCCCGCGAACGGCGTTTTGCAGAATCGGAATCGCGAACGCCGCCGTCTTTCCCGTCCCCGTGCGCGCCTGGCCCAGAATGTCCACCCCCGCCAGCGCCCGCGGGATCAGCAGGGCCTGGATTTCCGTCGGAGTGACGTAGCTCTCCTCCGCCAGCGCCCGCAGGATCGACGGCCGCACTCCCAGCGCCGCGAACGCCTCGGAATCCGGCGGATGATCGGATTTGTCAATCACTAGCCCGGAGACATTATTCGTACGGCACCGTATTTGCAATTTCCCCGTGCACGAGGAAAAATCGGAAACTCGAAATTCGAATGACGAATCAAATTCGAAACTCGAAATTCGAATTTCTGCCCTTCGAATTTGATTCGTCATTCGAGTTTCGAATTTCGAGTTTGGGATTTTCCCCATGCGCTACAAGCTCCTCATCGCCTACCGCGGCACGCGCTATCACGGCTGGCAGCAACAGCCGGTGCTCAATACCTACAAAGGCGATCCCCCTCCGCCGGGCGCCGGCATCCCCACCATCCAGGAAACCCTCGCCGCCGCGCTCGCGGCCGTGGTCGCACATCCCGTCACCGTCGTCGGCTCCTCGCGCACCGACGCGGGCGTTCATGCCAAGGGACAGATCGCTCATTTCGACACGACCGCAATCCAGATCGCGCCCGAAAGTCTTCGCCGCGCCGTCAATCACCGGCTTCCGGCCGACATCCTCATTAGGGCCATCGAACCGGCCCCCGATTCTTTCGACGCCATCACCGCCGCCGTTTCCAAACGCTATCAATATTTCATTTGGAACGCCCCGGACCGCAATCCGTTTTTCCCCGAACTCTGCTGGCATCGCTGGCAAACCCTGGACATCCCGGCCATGCAGGCCGCCGCCGCCCATTTCCTCGGCGACCACGATTTCGCCAGCTTCTCCCGGCCCGATCACACCAGATATACCACGATCCGCACGGTCTGGGCCTGCCGGGTGTCGTTCCGCGGCCCCATGCTGGTCATCGGCATCGAAGGCTCCGGATTCCTCTGGAACATGGTGCGGATCATCGTGGGCACCCTGGTGGAAGTGGGCCTTGGCAAATACGTGCCGGACGACATGCCGAAAATGATTGCCGCCAAAGACCGCCGCGCCGCCGGATCGACCGCTCCGCCGGTTGGATTGTTCCTCCAGTGGATCAAAGTCGGTTCTCAGGACGGATCACAGGGATAGGTGCAACAGGCAACGGAACCCTCGGCCATCGTATTTCGGCCAATCTCACAACTGGTCTCCCAGCGCGGCAGGGCGACAACCCAAATACATGCTGGCGGAGATACTTCCGAGGAACCCGACGGACGGTTCCGAAGCGGAAAACTCGGATTCACCGCCCGCTTCGCTAGAGATCGCGGAGAGCGCCGAGACAAAAAGGGGAGGATATTTGCCACCGATGAAAATCAGATGGACACAGATAACTCAAAACAAGATTCTTTGCATTCCATCCGTGTCCATCGGTCTTCATCTGTGGCAACCATGTATTTCTCCGCGTCCTCGGCGATCTCTAGCGAAGCGGGCGGTAAGTCGTCCATGCCAGGGATTTGCGCCGCGTGTGCAAACTCTGACGGATTGCGGCGCCCATGGGATACTGAATTGTCCGCGCTTATACGCGTCATCGCGCGTAACTGGCAATCCAATTTTGCGTGTGCGGCCGCCGCAGGTACGAAGCGAATTGGCGCGCCTCGGGTCGTGCTTAAAGCATCGCCGACTTGAATCGTAATATATGCGCGGATATAACGCGGTTCAGCCATGCCTGAATCGCAAGACTTGACATGTTTATCCATCGACGCGCATGCGCGAAATCCGAGCGGCTTCACGCTGGTGGAACTTCTGGTTGTCATCGGTCTTATCGCCATTTTGATCGGGATTCTTCTTCCGGCACTGTCCAGGTCCCGGGCGCAGTCGCAGCAACTTCAGTGTGCGTCATTATTGCGGCAATGGGGTCAGGCGTTCCAGATATATGCCGCGGATTACAAGGGGATCATCCCTCATTCAGGTGATGAAACGCGCAATCCGTTCTTTTACCAAAACAAGTACGATCCCGCTGATCCGCAGAATGAGTCTTGTTACATCAATGTTTTGCCGCCGCTGATGGGCCGGCCGGCATGGACGAGCTTCCCCGCCGGGCAAAAGTCGACCGCCGACATCTGGCAATGTCCGTTGGCTCAGATTCTTCCCGACAGCTTTTATGACTATCAGCCCTCAGTCGTTGGCTACCACAGTTACGCGATGAACGAGTACCTGGATAACACGCCGCCGGTTTATCCGTACTTTTTCAATATGGCCAAAGCCACGGCGCCGTCCGTCACGTTACTGATGTTTGAGGTCACGCTGAATCCGTCGCAATGTTACGGTCAAAACTCGATTCCTATCGCTTGCTACGTGGGCGACTACCCCGACGAGACGCCGCGCGCGTTGGGTGATCGTCATCCCCATCAGATGGGACAACTCGGCGGCAATCTGTTGATGCTCGATGGGCACATCGAATGGACCAACTCCCTGTGGGATACATCGCTGCCACATCCGGATTCGCCGCCCCAAACCAATCGGACCTGGTGGCCTTATTGAGTCGCGGATTTTTTAGGAGGTAAATTCCATGTTGTTACGAATTTCCCGTCGCAGCGCCGGCCCGGCGGCCGCGATTTCGCTGGCCGTTTTGGCGCCATTCGCCTACGCCCAACAGGAATCCATCATCACCGGCGACACGTTCATTGACAGCGGCTCGCCCGGAACCGTCAACCCATCCACTGGCCAGCTCAACGTCCCAGGCTCGATCGTGAATGGACAAGACATCTACAGCTACGGCGCGGATGGCAAGGTGAAAGCCGTCACCAGCAGCTACAGCAGCAGCTATCCATTCGTTTCCGCCACCCACGTTTTGCTTGAATTGCCGCAGAGCTTCTGGAACGCAATCGGAAATCAACCCGTGGCGTCGGCGATTGTCAGCTATTATCCCTTCAACGACTCCCTCAGCGTCCCCGACGCTCACGATAACATGGAGCTTCATCCGCTGACGCATGCGTTCACGGTAGGCGACGGCACGCAATCACCGCTCGTCGCCAGCAATGACGGCGGCGCCATGTGGGACTCCTATGACGGGGCCGTCGCCGACGCCTGGACCACGCCCGGCGGCGACTACGACGCCGCCAACTACGTGCTGGCCAGCGTGACCGACTCGACGCTCCCGCCATCCAAAGGCAGCACGCCGTTTTCGTGGAACATCACGTCGCTAATCAACAATCCCACCACGCGCGCGGAACTGGAAGAGAACGGCGCTCTAATCAAAGTGATCAATGAGGGAATATTCCCCAACAACCCGCCTCCTCCAGGCGGCGAAAACGACTTTGTCTCCTTCTACAGCGCCGACTACATGACCGCGATGGGCACCACGGACCCATCGCATCTTCCCAACGTTATTTTCACGCTGGCCAACTTCACCTGGAACGATGCGGTCGCGAATAACCTCTGGGATACCACCAGTTCCAACTGGAACAGCGGGTCCGGGAACGCCGTCTATGTCGATGGTGGCAATGTTACCTTCAACGACTCGAACGGCGGCGTGGGCAATTATGCCGTAACCGTGAACACCACCGTCAGCCCTGGCTCGGTGTCCGTCAACAACAGTTCCGGCAACTACACCATCAGCGGCGCCGGCGGCAAAATCGCCGATGCAGGAGCGTTCACAAAATCCGGCAGAGCTACGCTGACCATCGGCACCCCGCTGAGCGTCGGCAGCATGAGCATCACCGCCGGAGCCCTGAAGCTGGCCACCGGCGTCTCCGGTGGCACCGGCCCGGCCGCGACCAGCCCCATCGACCTCACGTCCCTGTCGATCACCGGCAACGGCGTGCTGGACATCAACAACAATCATCTCATCATCACCTACGGCGCCAGCGATCCGATCACGACCATCGCCGGGTACATCGCATCCGGCCACAACACCGGCAACTGGAACGGCCCCGGCATCATTTCCTCGGCGGCACTAACGAATCCCAGTGGCCTCCTGTACGGCATCGGCTATGCCGACGGGAATGACCACGTCGTTACCGGCCTGACCTCCGGCCAGATCGAAGTGGCCTACACGCTTCTCGGCGACGCCAATCTCGACGGTCTCGTGAACGGTTCGGACTTCAACATCCTGGCCGCTAACTTCAACCAGAGCATCACCGGCTGGGACCAAGGCGACTTCAACTACGACGGCCTGGTCAACGCGTCCGACTTCAACGAGTTGGCGGCGAACTTCAACCAGGGCGTGAGCGGTGCCGCCTCGGCCGGCGACATTGCAGCCTTGGACGCCTTCGCGGCGGCGAACGGATTGTCTTTACCGACGTCCAGCGTGCCGGAGCCGGCATCGACCTTTCTTTTCGGCGTGCTAGCTCTGGGCGGTCTGCTGCAGGTCCGCCGGTCGCGGCGTTTGGGTAGAGCGTAAATCCACCGGGCTGATGGAATAAATATGCGACAAGCACAATTCATTGTTGGCCTCCTAACTTTGATCGCCCTGTCAAGATCGCTGTATGCGGGGCCGGTCCTGGATGCTGTCCATGTGGACGGAGCGGTCGATAAACCGGGGGATTGGACAACGACTCGTGTAAAGAGTGAATTGGCGGCGGACCTTACCTCGATTTCATACGTGAGCCATGGCCAGAAGCATGTCTCGGATGCAGTACCTCTGCTTTCCTTGCTCAAGGCTGCTGGAGTGCAGACCCAAGTACAAATGGATCCGAATGCCGACCCGAAGACAAAGAATTATGGGTTGCGCCTTGTGGTCGATGTCGAGGGCCGTGATGGCTATATCGTCGTATTCAGCCTCGCCGAGTTGCTGGCCGATATCGGCAATCGGCATGTTTGGCTGGCTCTCGACATGGACGGACAACCACTGACTCAGCGCGATGGGCCGATGAAGCTGATCGTGCCGGAGGATGCAAAGCCGGTGCGCTGGGTACACGCGGTGCAAACAATCTCGGTCGTGAATGGTGCTGCGCCAACAACGCGTCCGGCGAGTTAGCTTCCAGCGCGCGGCATCTCCTCCCTCCTCAAGGGGCAAGCTGGAATTGCACCCGTGTTGCTGGCGCCTTGCGCGGCGAACTCCAGTCGGTTAAGCTGTCCGCCCGCAATGGAACCGGATCGAACCCCAGACGCCGCGGCTAACCAGCGAAAGCAGGCGATTGCCCGGCTCATCTCCGGCTTGACGGCGGCGGGAGGAAAACTGGATGAATCGGCACTCATCGCGGCTCATCCCGAATTGATGCCGGACCTTGAAGCCGCGCTGCGGAGATTGAGCCGGATGCGCGGCGGTGAAACGGCCAGCGTGGTTCTCGAAACGGCCGTTCCACCGGCGGGGGCGTCCCACATCGGTCACGCGATTCCGGCCGATCAGCCGCCGGTCGAAATCAAGGGATATTCCATTCAACGCGAACTCGGCAGCGGGGGGCAGGCGGTGGTTTATCTTGCGGTTCAGGAGAACACCGGGCGGAGGGTCGCCCTCAAGATCATGCGGCCCGAAGCCCTGGCCGATGAACGCGCCCTGGCCCGGTTCAAACGCGAGGTTCAGGTCCTGGCGGCGCTGGAGCATCCCAACGTCGTGGGCATTCTTGATACCGGCGTCACGTCCGCCGGCGGACAGTACATTGCGATGAACTACGTCGCCGGAGTCACGCTGGACGAATACATGAAATCGCGCCAGCGGGGCGATTCGCCCGATCCGGCGAGACTCCTGCGGCTTTTTCTGAAAATCTGCGCGGCCGTCAACGTCGCCCACGTTCGCGGAATCGTGCATCGCGATCTCAAACCGGGCAACATTCGCATCGACGAACGCGGCGAACCGCACATTCTCGATTTCGGTTTGGCGCACACGCCGCTGGACCGGCTGGTGGGCGGCGATCATCCGATCGCGGTGACCGGTGAATTCCTCGGAAGTCTTCCCTGGTGCAGCCCCGAGCAGGCCGAAGGCGATCCCGACCGAATCGACATGCGCACGGACGTCTACAGCCTGGGCGTGATCCTCTATCAGTTCCTGACGGATGGGAAATTTCCGTACGAAGTCGTCGGCAACATGCGGGACGTGTTGAATAACATTCTCAACGCGGAGCCTACGCCGCCGAGCAAAGTTGTGCCGGCGCGGCAATCGGCCCAGGAGCGCCGTCCCGGCAAACTCGGCCCGCCGCCGGTGAATCCGGTGATTGAGAACATTGTGCTTCGAGCGTTGGCGAAAAATCGCGAACTGCGATACCAATCCGCGGGCGAGTTGGGCCGGGACGTGGCCCATTATCTGGCCGGCCAGCAGACCGCCGCGCGCCAAAAAGAGCCGGCGTCCACCGGGCCACCGGCCAAACCGCCGGGCCGAAAATTTTTGGCGATTGGTTTGGCGGTCATCGTTCTTTGTGCGGTGGGGGCCCTCGCATGGCTGATGACTCGAAAATCGTCAACGGGGAGCGGCGTGGCGATCGCTCCCCCCGTGCAGGTGATCGCCCCCGCGCCGACGACCGTGCCGGCCACGCCCGTTGCGATTCCCACCAAGCCGCCCGCCGCCGGCATGCCGGACAATCAAATCGCCTCCATCCTTGCAGGAACGGCCCATCTCGAAGGCGATGCGCTGGCGCTCACGCCCGGCAAACTCCCGGCCACCGTTTATTTTGGGCCGGCAAATCTGTCCGATTACGACATGTCGTTTGACGCAATGACCAATGAGAACGGCAACGGGAAGGGGTTTCGGGTCGTCATTCACGCCGCGATGCACAACGCCTTCCTCTACTGGCTTGGGGCCGAAGACGACACCCTGCTGGGGCTTTACTCCCGATTCGAAGGAACCCTGACGCGGCTCCAGTGGCAACAATACAGGCTTGAACCCGACCAATGGTATAACGTCAAGGTTGAAGTTCGCGGTGCGGAGATTCAGTGTTTTCTGGATGGACAGGAACGTTTCGGCGGGCGGGACACCCGCCTCACCCGCGGACGCGCGGGGCTCTCCAGTTCCGATGTCACGACGCGGTTCCGAAATATCAAGCTGACCGCGCCCGACGGTTCCGTCATTTGGCAGGGTCCGCCCGATCTGTCGCATCTCCCGCCAGTTCAGATCGATCCGCCGCGATCAGATTTCCGTACCCAGGGTTTGGAAGACCGATCTTCTGAAGAATTTCAGCCCCTCGACCGACGTGTTGCTCGGCTCGTGGAACGCGAGCAGTGATGGATTGACCGGCCAGGGCTCAAGCGCGCAAATCCAATTTCATTCCCGGCTGCCGGATGAATACGTCTTCCGCGTCCGCTTCGTTCGTTTTGAC
This sequence comes from Tepidisphaeraceae bacterium, assembly GCA_050010915.1. GTDB lineage: Bacteria > Planctomycetota > Phycisphaerae > Tepidisphaerales > Tepidisphaeraceae > PALSA-1353. The sequence goes on from JBEKKC010000081.1 coordinate 11,885, forward strand.
GGGAACAACCCGATCGCCCTGATCGCCTCGCGTCAGGGCCGTCCGTTTGCTTTTGTGCTCGGCGGCCACGAGGGGACACTTTCCGGCTTCGGCGTCGTCGACAGCAAGAACTACGACGACAACGAAACGACGCGTCGCTCCCCTCGGTGGATCGCCAACGGAATCGTTCATACCCTGGTCGTGCGCGTCCGCAACCAATTTGCGCTGGCGTATCTGGACGGCATCCAACACGACCGCGTGAACTTGGAACTGAGTTCCCTGGCTCTCCCGGCCGGATTCCACCGCGACAATTCGCCTCCGCTGGGCGTCTGGCTCGGAGGCGATCAGGTGACGATCCAGTCCGCGGAGCTGTTGGAACTTGCCCCAACATTGCCGACGGCCACGACGGCGCCGTCCGAATCCGAAAAGTCGAACCAGTAAATGCGCGGCGCCGCCGGCGTCGTGAGAAACTCGCGCAACCGTTTGTCTCCGGTATGATGCCGACCCTAAAATCCCCGATGAGCTGAAAATGAGTTCCGCGCAGCGTTGCTCCATGCCATCCGCCGGCCTCCACTCCGCCTGGCTGATTCCGCTTCCCGGCGGACCACAGATCGAACCGCTTGAACTCAAGCCGTCGCCCGGCGGCCTCGTGATTGGCCGTTTCGAGGATTGCCCCCTGCGCCTTCCCGGCGATGCCGACCAGGTCTCTCGGCAGCACGCGAGGTTCACCGAACATGGCGGCCAATGGCGCGTCGCCGATCTTCACAGCCGATGGGGAACGTTTCTCAACGGCGTCAAAATCGCCCCCCATCGCGAGATGCCCCTGGGCGACGGGGATTTGATTCGAATCGTTCCCTGGACGTTCAGCTTTTCCACGCGCGGCGTGCCGGAGCGCGGCCTGCTCGCCCTCGACGACGCTGCAACCGCCGCCACCATGGTCCGCTCTTTCGCCGGGGATCGTGCCGTCGAACCGTTGCGCGATGATTTGCTCAATCTTCTGCTCGAAAGCGCTTCGGCCATTCACGCCGCCGGCGACGAAGAAACACTGGCGGCAACGCTGATGGACGCGGCGTGCCGCGGCACCGGCCTGCCCAACGCCGCCGTCTTGCGCGCCCTGGATTCCTCCGGCCGGATTGAAATCCTCGCCAACGTCGCCGGCCCCAGCCTCCACGAGCGCCGCGACATGGGCTTCAGCCGCTCGCTCATCACCGCCGCCTCCCAGGGAGTGCTGGCGGAAATGTCGGCCTCGACCTCGGACGATTTCTCCCAAAGCATGATCCAGTTGAAGATTGACGCCGCCATCTGCGCGCCCCTGATGCTCGGATCGACCGTGGCCGCGTATTTGTATCTGGATTCCCGCGGCGGCGCGCAAACGCGCCGGGCGCTGCACCCGAACGCCGCCGGATTCTGCCTCGCCCTGGCCAAGATGGCCGGCCTGGCCCTGGCCAATCTCAAACGTCTCGACGTCGAACGAAGAGGCGCCCAGATCGAAACCGAACTGAAAGCCGCGATGGCCGCTCAACGCTGGATCTTTCCCCGCGAAAAGGTCCAAGCCGGTCCCTTTGTCTGCGCGGGGGCCAGCCGGCCGGGCGAATACGTCGGCGGCGATTTTTTCGACTCCATCGTCTTGCCCGACGGCCGGCTGGTCGCGGCCCTGGGAGACGTTTCCGGCCACGGCGTCGCCGCTTCCGTGCTCATGACCGCCACTCAGGGATTTTTTCACGCCGCCATCACCCTGCACGGCGATCTGGCACGCGCGGTCAAGGATTTGAACGCCTTCGTCCACCCGCGCCGGCCCGAAACCAGGTTCGTCACGCTCTGGGTGGGATTATTCGATCCCCATAAAATGACCGTCAGCTACGTCGATGCCGGCCACGGCTATGCATTGCTGAACAAATCCGCCAGCGACTTCGAATCCCTGAGCGAAGGCGATGCGCTGCCCATCGGCATCATGCCCGATTCCACCTATACCGTCGTGACGCGCCCGCTGCCGCCGCACGGCCGGGCGCTGGTCATCAGCGACGGGCTTGTGGAACAAACCCAATCCGAGCCCCCGCTCGGCCAGGCCAGAGAACAATTCCAGATCGATCGTGTGCAAGCTTCCCTGGCCGTCACCCCCGCCGGCGAAGATCCCGTCGCCCATCTATTCGAAGCCGTCTGCCGATTCGCCGGAACCCAAGCCCTCTCCGATGACGCAACGGCAGTGCTGGTGAGTTGGTGACCGGCGTCAAACGAACCGATCCGCCCGCCTTCATCAAAGGGCAAGCTGGAATTGCAGCCGTAGAACGGCTTCGTTGTGGCCGCTGTCTTTCAGGATGCCCAGTGAATCCTGGTCCGCCGGCGCGCCGTCGGGCAGGTACGAAGCGTCGAGAGTGAATCTGACGTTCTGCTTGTAAAGGTAATAGTTGGCGCCGATGGTGATCTCCTGAGCCTCGCCGGTGAACAGACCGGCCGTCGCGCCGCGAGACAGGTAGGTGTAATCGTATCGAGCGAACGGCTCGATCCTTGGCGTCAGAAGGTACGCCATCTGAATCTCAAATCCGGGGTCGTAATAGAAGCCCGGCTGCACGCCCTGGTTATGACGCAAATGGCGATAGGAGCCGTAATACGCGGCATACGCGGAGGCGCCGCAGGCGCTGTCATATTGCAGGTCGACGGAGTGCAGTAGAAGGGTGTTGGCTCCAGCCTGCGAGAAATCCTCGCCGCCGCCGAGGACCAAAATGTCCTGCGTGTCGCCAAGCGCCGAGAAACCCTGATCGTATTCGGAGAACGGATTGAATTGGGGGGTCCGGCGGCCGATCAAAATCCCTTCGGCCCTGCCGCTGACGCCGTAGTTCATCGGCGTCACGCCCGACGCGCCGCTGACGCCCGCTCCGATGCCGCCGGAATCAATGAATTTTGTGTTGCTGGTGTCGAAGCCGCCATGAATGACGGCCTGGGCGCGCAGCGGTCCCTGATCATACATAAACGAGACACCCTTGGTGCGGCTGATCGGACTGCTCTCGCCGCCCAGCAGCGCCTCCACCAGCGAGCGATCCGCCGCCATCAACGTCGATTCTGACAGGTTTCTCTCATGCCAAACCGGATCCTTTAATTGGCCGATTTTGATGGCGAAGGGAAAGTCCTGAAAATGATAAACGGCGTACGCATCCAGCAGTCCCATCCCGGCGCCCTGGTCGTCTTGAAGCTGAAAATAATAGGTTACGTCTTTTGTGAAATTACCATCGAACGTGAGTCGCATTCGCGAAACGCTGAAACCGTTCTCGGTGTTGTAGAGCGGCGATGGGACTTCGCTGCCGTTGCCCGGAGCGAGCTTCTCGCGGTAGGTCGTCGTGTCGCGGAACTGGAAAACGATGCCGGGATGGAACGAAAACTGGCCGTCATCGCTGCGGATGACGAAACCGACCGCTGGATCGTATCCGCTGGTGAGATGAAGGGCGTGGAACGTCGCCTGATTGGTATCTGGAATGCTTGGACGGGTTGATGCCGGCATTTGTTCGTTGGCGGATGGGTTCTGCGGTTGGTTGCTTTCGAGCCGATCCACCTTCGCCTTGAGCTGATTGACCTCGCCTCTCAGTTCGGTGTTATCCTGCGTGGCGGAATCGGGTTGGGCGGTCGCATCTGCGCCGGCGCGCGAGATGCCCAGAAACCACACCAAGGCAACGGCCGTGACGAGGATATTGCCAATTCGCGACGATCCTATTGGGATAAGTCTATTTGCAATATTTCTTCCGCGGGACAAGCCGATGGCGGCCAATAGGTGATTCATAGCCTCATTCTCCTCATGCTGGATATGTGGAACCGGCAATTCCGCAGGTCCATTAAGAGCTAGTTCGGTTCGTCAGCATTTAGCCCATTACATTTCCGAATATCAGTCACCCGATTTTGCTGATTACCTTGTTTTCCTACATGCAAAGTAGACAAAATAAGCGGCGGACGAAATTCAAAGCGCATTCGATTCTCGACAGCTAAGTTGCGCTATTTCCATCTAATCATATAGGAAATTATCTAACTTGTTTATCTGCAATGGCTAACGCAAAGCATAATTTCAGATTTGCTGCAACTATTTCCGAGATTAAGAATAGATTCAGTTATAAATCCTGCTTATGATTTCGTCTGATTTATGACGTTCCGTTGAGACGGGTTCACGGGTAATCATGGTAGTGGTGAGGGAGTTCAGAAACTTGTCCCCGTGCGGCTAAAAGGGTTTGTCCCGCCATGTCAATTGTCGCGTTCGTGTTGAGACGTCCTTACACCGTCTTTGCGGTGATCATTCTGGTTTGTTTGCTCGGGGTCGGGGCGGCGTTTCGCATGCCGGTTGACATTTTCCCCCAGATCGACATTCCCGTGGTCAGCGTGGTCTGGACGTACAACGGCATGAGCCCGCTGGACATCCAGAATCGGATCCTCGAGCTTCACGAACGCCAAATGGCCTCTCTCGTGGACAACATCGAGCGCATCGAAGCCAACAGCTACGAGGGCGTTGGCGTGATCAAGGTCTATCTGCACGAAGGGGCGGATGTCACTCGAGCGGTCGCCCAGTTGAGCAGCAGCGCATTGGTGGTGCTGAAGTACATGCCGCGCAACATCACCCCACCGCTGGTTCTGCGCTACGGGGCAACCGACGTTCCGATTATTCAACTCAGCGTTTCAAGCAGCTCACTGTCCGATACGAGGCTCAATGATCTGGGCCAGAATATCCTTCGACCGGACCTGGCCGTCGTGCAGGGGGCATCGGTGCCCTATCCCTATGGTGGCAAGCCGCGAGTGATCATGGTCGATCTCAATAAAGGCGCGCTTCAATCGCGCGGCCTGTCGCCCGCGGATATCAGCGACGTGATCATGCGGCAGAACGTGATTCTACCTTCCGGGGACGTGAAGCTCGGCAGGCGGGATTATACGGTCGCGATGAACAACAGCCCGGACCTGGTCGAGACCATCAACGACTTTCCGGTCAAGGTGGTTGACGGAAGGATGGTCTTCATCCGCGACGTTGCCCACGTCCACGATGGATACCAGATCCAGACGAATTCCGTGTCGGAAAACGGCCGGCCCGGAAGTCTGATGATGATCCGCAAGACCGGCGGCAGCTCGACGCTTTCCGTCGTCAACGGCGTCAAAGACGTGCTGCCTGAACTTCGCCTCCTGATGCCGGCCGGGGTGGACATCAAGGCGATCTTCGACCAATCCATTTTCGTGAAGGCGTCGTTGAACAGCGTGCTGATGGGCGGCACCCTGGCGGCCGGCCTGACCGCTCTGATGATTCTCTTGTTCCTCGGCAATTGGCGCCTCACCCTGATCATTCTTGCATCCATTCCGCTTTCGATAGTAACCGCCATTCTGGTGATGTACTGCCTGGGCCAGACGCTCAACACGATGACCCTCGGCGGTTTCGCGCTGGCGGTGGGAATCCTGGTCGATAATGCGACGGTCGTCATCGAGAACATCGAACGTCACCTGAGCGCGCTGAAAAAGAAGATCGAGCCGGGAATTCTCGACGGAGCGGCGGAGATCGGCGTCCCCACGCTGCTTTCCACGCTGGCAATCTGCATCGTCTTCGTGCCCATTTTCCTGCTTCAGGGAACCGCCAAGTATCTCTTTTCGCCGTTGGCCATGTCCGTCTGCATTTCGCTCCTGGCCAGCCTGGTGCTCTCCTTCACCCTGGTTCCGGTTTTGTTCAGATCCCTGATGCGCTCGCACGTGCATTTGAAGATGCATCAGGATCACGATCCGCATGATTCGCATCGGCCGACGCATAATCCGTTCCGGCTGATCCACCGCGGCTTCGATGCCGGCTTTGCCAAATTCCGCGAAACATATACCAGTACCGTTTCCTGGTGCGTTTCCCGGCCGCTGCCCACCATCGCTTTCTTTCTCGCGCTGATGGTGGTTTCCTGCCTGTTGTTCCCGCACCTGGGCGAGGATTTCTTCCCGCAGGTGGATGCTGGCCAGATGCGGTTGCACGCCCGCTGCGCCCCGGGAACGCGCATCGAAACCACCCAGGCGAACTTCGCCAAGGTCGAAACCGCGATCAGGCAGATCGTCGGTAATCAGCAGATCGACATCATCCTCGACAACATCGGGCTTCCCTACAGCGGCATCAACATCGCCCTGAGCGACGCGGCGACCGTCGGTCCGATGGATGGGGAAATACTCATTTCCCTGAACAAGAAACACACGCCCACCGCGCAGCACATGGCGGACCTTCGCCGGGAACTGCCCAAGCGCTTCCCGGAAATGCAGTTCTTTTTCCAGCCCGCGGACATCGTCAACCAGGTCTTGAATTTCGGACAGCCCGCGCCGATCGACATCCGCATCAGCGACCCGGATAACGACAAGGCCTACGCGATGGCGGCCACGTTGGCTCACGACATCGCCGACATTCCCGGGGTAGTCGATTCGCACGTGTTTCAAGTTCCCGACGCCCCCGCGTTCCGCGTCGACGTGGACCGGACGCTGGCGCAGGAAGTCGGCCTAAGCCAGCAGAGCGCCGCGACCAATCTGCTCGTGTCCCTCAACAACAGCGCTCAGATCGCCCCGAACTTCTGGGTCAATCCGAACAACAGCGTCAGCTATCCGCTGGTCGTTCAGGAGCCGACCTACAGGATCAACTCCCTTCAGGATTTGAAGGTCATGCCGTTGGCCACCGATACCAGCAAGCAAGACCAATTGCTGATGAATATCGCCAAATTTGGCCGAGGCAAAATCCCCATGGTGATGTCCCAGTCGAACATCCGTCCGGTGTTTGACGTCAACGCCGACGTGCAGAATCGCGACATGAAAAGCGCCAGCGACGAGATTCAGAAAGTGATCGACCGGGACCGGCCTCCCGCGCCTTCAACGATGAAGGTGACCCTCTCGGGGCAGGCCGAAACCATGCGCAGCAGCTTTTCCGGCCTCTTTTCCGGAATGGGCCTGGCCGTCGTTCTCGTTTATCTGCTGATGGTTATCAAATTCCAAAGCTGGCTCGACCCTGTGATCGTGCTGATGGCGGTGCCGTTCGCGCTGGGCGGCGTGATGTGGATGCTTTACCTCACACAGACGCACATCAGCGTGCCGGCGCTGATGGGCTCGCTGATGTGCATCGGTCTGACCACCGCCAACAGCATTTTGGTGGTAACCTTTGCCAACGATCGGGTTGATGCCGGTGACGATACGGCCGCAGCCGCGATCACTTCCGGTTACACCCGTCTCCGTCCCGTCCTTATGACGGCGGGCGCTATGATCCTTGGAATGATCCCCATGGCCTTCGGCGTCGGGGAGGGGGGCGAGCAAAACGCTCCGCTGGCTCGCGCAGTGGTCGGCGGGCTGTTATTTGCCACCTTCGCAACGCTCGTTTTCGTGCCCTCGATGTACCGATTGTTAAGTCGTCATACCAAAGCTCCACAGGAGGCAAATCTTGCAGCCGCATGACTCCCCTACGGCCAACCGCGTTGGCGGCCCCGATGGCGAACAGAGCCAGGCCATTGGCAGCGATGCCGCTGGCTCGACAGCCGCGCTTGAGGACCTGGCGCCGCGTCCGGCGCATTCACCTCCGCCGCCGCCCAAAATGGGATTGAAGCTCACGGTCTTCGCCCTGCTGCTGGCGGCGGCGCTGGCGATCGGATTCTTCGTCGTTCACCGGCACAAGGCGGATGAGGCCGCGGCCCTCGGCGCAAACAGCCTTTTGCAGGAGGGCGCGCCGCCCTCGATCGACGTTGTTAACGTGACCCATGCTCCGCCCAGCGAATCCGTCGGATATCCCGGCGATACGCGCGGCTGGTACCAAAGCACCATTTACGCTCGCGTCGACGGATATGTCGGCAAATGGTTCGTCGATATCGGCGACCGGGTTCACCGGGGACAAGTCCTGGCGACCATCGAAACGCCCGACCTGGACGCCCAGTTGCAGGCCGCCCAGCATCAACTGATGGTTTCCCAATCCCAAGTCGACGTCGTGAAAGCCAACGTCGATTTCGCCAAGAGCACTTATGAGCGTTGGCGGAATTCTCCCAAGGGCGTCGTTTCCGAACAGGAGCGGGAAGAAAAGAAGGCGGAATACGCCAGCAGCGTCGCCCAGCTTAAATCGGCCGAAGCGAAGGTCAGCGCCGACCAGGCGGATGTCGATCGCCTCAATGCGATTGAAGGCTATAAGCAAGTCACCGCCCCCTACGATGGCGTTATCACGATCAGGCACATTGACATCGGCGATCTGGTGACGGCCGGCAGCACCGCCA
>JBEKKC010000082.1:0-21251 GCA_050010915.1 Tepidisphaeraceae bacterium
AACGCCTCAACCCCCGCGCGCGAAGCCACGTAAAGCAGCACCGCCCCCACCAGCAGCATCATCCGCCCCGACCCGATCAACTCTACCCAATCCGCCATCTTCCGCCCAAGTGTCCGGCACGCCTCGCCAAATGTAAAGGTTCCGCGATCCGCTTCCGGCGAGGCCGCAGGGGAAATGTACAAGAAAATCGTAGACGCCATACGGAATCGGCTTACAGACAAACCAGCGATGAGCCTGATGGTTGCCTAGGGGCGGAAACATACAGTCAAATGCGGCAATCGGAGGCAATATGCGCCGCGGGCAAATAGTCGGACTTGTTTTTGCTTCTTTCATCTTGGCCATCGGCAGGCAGACGTTGGGACAGACAACCCAACCCGCGGCAAACGCCCCAACGACTAAGGCATCGCCAGGAACGGTCATTCACTTTTCTTCCTTGGACCAAAAGCGGAACTACCATGTTCTTGGGACGCTCTACATGCCTGAAAGCAGTTCAACGCCATGCCCGGCGCTTGTCGTGGTTCACGGCACCTCGGGAATCAACTCGGTTGGGAGGTTTTATCGGGAACCAATCTTGAAGGCGGGGATTGCGTTCTTTGAGGTCGATTTCAAGACCGGGATTTTCACGGGCCCGATAGACCGGCCGCCACCAGACACTTTCCTGCCCATGGGTTTTGCCGCGCTAAAGGAATTGCGAAAACTGCCCGCCATTGATCCCAACCGAATCGGAATCATGGGGTTTTCGTTGGGGGGGCACGTGACGGTGGCGACGGCTTTCGAAAAAAATCGCAAAGCATGGATGGGCGATGAGAAGGGATTCGCGACCCATGTGGCCTTTTATCCGGTGTGCAGGACCTTTACCACGCAAGCCGATTGCCGGATGACCGGTGCTCCGATGATCATCCTTTACGGCACGGAAGACTGCTACGGCGAGGGCAAATACGTTCCGGCGTTTAAGAGCTTGCTTGCCAAAAAATACGATTTTGACGTGATCACCGTGGAATATCCCGGCGCCACGCATGACTTCAATCGAAATGAGCCTGCCATGCACTACTTTGACCCCGCTGCGATACCTGGGCGAGGCTATATGGCGTGGGACGAGAGTGCCGCCAATGATTCGCTAACCCGGGTTCTGGACTTTCTGAGCAAAACCCTGGCTGCCAAGTAGCGATAAGGGGACATTCAAGATTTCCTTTCCGCGGCTCGTAACTGTTTACCGTGCACCGACACAATCGCTCGACATTTCCGGGCGAAGCCAGTGTAATCCGCAATTCCGGTGGCTGCGAATCGTTCGGCAGAATCGGGCGAGAACGGGGCGGTAAACTATCCAACGGGCATGACTTTCCGCAAGCGGGCGATCACGGCCGGGAGAATCTCCAGCGCCCGCTCGACTTCCTCTTCCGTCGTCATGCGCGACAGGCTGAACCGGATCGCTCCATGAGCCCGGCGCGGCTCGATCTTCATCGCCTTCAAAACGTGGGACGGCTCCAGGCTCCCGCTGCTGCACGCCGCCCCGGCGCTGGCGCACACGTCACGCTCGCTCAAAAGCAGCAAGATCGCCTCCGCCTCCAGTTGCGCAAAGGAAATGTTCGACGTGTTCGGCACCCGATGTTCGACGTCTCCATTCACCGATGTATCCGCGATGTTCTGGAGAATCCCTTGCTCCAGCCGATCGCGAAGATTCGCGACGCGCCGCATATCGGGCAAATGGCGTTTGGCCAGTTCCGCGGCTTTTCCCATGCCGACGATCCCCGGCACGTTTTCCGTTCCCCCGCGCCGGCCGCGCTCCTGCGGGCCGCCGATCAGCAGCGGGCGAATCCGCAATCCCCGCCGCGCAAAAAGCGCCGCCACGCCCTTGGGCCCATGGAACTTGTGCGCCGCGAAGCTCATCGCATCGACGTGCGACTTGGCCACGTCCAGTTCGATCTTCCCCACGGCCTGCGTCCCGTCCACGTGCAGCGGCGCCCCGGCCTTCTTGCACAACTCGCCGATGGAGGGGATGGGAAAAATCACTCCCGTTTCGTTGTTCGCCCACATGAGCGTGACCAGCGCGGTTTGATCCCCAATCGCCGCCGTCAGCGCTTCCAGATCCAGCCGCCCTTTGTCGTCCACGTCGATCGTGCAGATCTCGAATCCCTCGCGGGCCAGTTGCCGGCAAAGTTCCTGGGTCGCCGAATGCTCGACCGCGCTGGTGACGATTTGCCGCCGCGGCGCCCGCCCGGCCAGCAGCCCGCGGATCGCCGTGTTCACCGATTCGGTCCCCGATCCGGTGAAGGTCAAATCCGAATCCCGCGCGCCGATCAATTCCGCAACCGATGCCCGCGCGTCGTCGATCGCCTTTCGCGCCAGTTGTCCAAACCGATGCACGCTCGACGCGTTGCCGTAATATTCGTTGAAATACGGGCGCATCGCCTCCACGACCCCGTCATCCGGGCGCGTCGTGGCATTGTTGTCCAAGTAAATCACGTTCATGTCCGGGCCGGCCGAAGAAGGTATACCGCGAAGGCGCGAAGGACGCGAAGGGGCGCGAAGAATAGTTCTATTTCAATCCCATCGCAGTTCTTCGCGCAACTTCGCGTGCTTCGCGCCTTCGCGGTAATCTCTATCCAAAAGGGCAACAGCGAGTATGCGGAAGGCTCATTGAATCCGCGAGATTTCCGTCTCGCTTCGCCGGTGCTGCTCGGTGGCTTTGCGGAGGGTCCGGCGCTCCAGCCACGTCAGCGACACCATCCCCCGCGCCGAGACCTTCGCCAGGATGGCGTCGATCCGGTCCCGCACCGCCTTCTCCGCCATTGCGATCTTGCGCGCCCGGCGGATCACGCGCCGGTTCAGCCGGCGGCGCCGCGGCTTCTCCTCCGCGAACAAGCTGCCGCTGAAATCCATCGAATCGCGCCAATCTTCTCCACCCGCTTCGTGAAGCGCCAACCGCCGTCGATAAGACTCATAGCAGCAGAACGTCATGCATGCCGTCACGAACCATCCCTGAAGCGCCAGCGCCACCAGTCCCAGCACCACGGCCCCCGCCATGCCCAGGTTCGCCTCGATCACCGTCGACTGGAAGTTTCCCACCATCGGCGACAGCATCGCCTGCAACATCCGCCCGCCGTCCAGCGGGAAGATCGGCAACAAATTCAACAACAACAGCCGGTAATTGATCACAAACGTCCAGGCGCAGTAAAACGCCGGATCGGACCAGGAAAAATCCGGCGGCGGGCCATGGAACGGATTGAGCGAAACCACCACGTGCGCCGCGCCGGACGATGCCCTATGAATCCCCGCCGTCGGCGTCAGTTCGTAAACCGCGACGGCCGATGCCGCGCACAATAGAAGGTTCAACATCGGCCCCGCCGCCGCGGTGACGAACATCGCCCCCGCGCGCTGCGGCGGCTCCGCGGGCGTCAGCCCCCCAGCCGGCCAAAGCATCGCCTCGTCCCCGTCTCCACCCAGCCGCCGCGCGGTCAGGCAATGCGCGAACTCGTGCACCATCACCAGCACCGTCCACAGCGCCATGCTGAAAACGCGCACCGGGAACCGATAGTTCCAATCCAGCAGCAATATCGCCAGGACAAAAACGATCAGCGACGAATGCGCGCGCACTTCAACGCCCAGCACGTTGACGATCCGCACCGAGCCGTTCACCAGCCACGAGAGTGGATTCGCCGAAGCCCCGCTGCGATCGCGGTAATGAGGTCGATCATCCCAGGCCATGCGTGGGTCCCTTCACGTCCCGGTGGAATCTTTCGTACATCAGCAGAGTCGCGATCGTCTTGCCGTCCACGATCTCGGCGGTGTCTATCATCTTCAGCGCATCGTCGAACAGCACCGGCATCGTCTCGATCTCCTCGCCCTCCTCCAACGCCGCCACCTTCTTTTCCAGATCGTAGGCCGCGAAGGCGTATAACTTCTCGGTCATAACCCCCGGCGACGAAAAAAAAGCCCCGATCCGCTTCAGCCGGCCCGCTAGGTATCCCGTCTCTTCCAAGAGTTCCCGGCCTGCGCAGTTCATCGGGTCTTCCCCTTTTTCCAGCGTCCCGGCAGGCAATTCGATCAAAACCTGATGCACCGAATACCGGTGGTTGCGGATCATCAAAACCCGACCGTCATTCATTACCGGCAACACCACCACCGCCCCGGGATGAACCACGATCTCCCGCGTAAATTCCCGACCCGTCGCCTCATCCTCAAGACGATCCACTTCCAGCCGCACTTTCTTCCCCTTGTAAATGACCTGCTTCTCGATCAGTCGGTATTCCATCGGCCGGCTCCTTCAAGGCCGATTATACCCAACAGCTTCGCACTCCAAATGCTCGCAAACCGCGCACCACGGAAGATTCAATTTCGGATGGAAATCCCGTATACCCCTCACCCGACCTTTGTTAGCCTACTTTCAGACCGTCAGGAGTCCGCCGCCGCGATCTAATGCCAGCCTCTGATTTCATCCTCTTACTGGTGGTCCAGATCGGCCTGATCCTTGCCCTCAGCCGGGTCATGGGCTTCCTCTTCGTACGCTTCCGGCAGCCCCAGGTCATGGGCGAAATGATCGCCGGCGTCATGCTCGGCCCAAGTCTCTTCGGCTGGCTCTGGCCTGCCGCCTTCAGAGGCATTTTCCCCGATCAGAGCATTCAATACCTCAATGCCCTCAGCCAGGTCGGAGTGATCTTCTTCCTCTTCCTGATCGGCCTTGAACTGGACCCCAAGCTGCTCCGCAACCGCGGCCATGCCGCCGTCGTCATCAGTAATGCCAGCATAATCGCCCCCTTTCTAGCCGGAGCCGCTCTAGCCATCTATCTCTATCTCCCCCTCTTCAGCAGCCTCCCGAACGTTCGAATCACCTCCGCCGCCCTGTTTATGGGCGCGGCCATGAGCGTCACCGCGTTCCCCGTCCTGGCCAGAATCCTTACCGAACGAAACCTCCACAAAACCCAGGTCGGCGCCATCGCCATCACCAGCGCCGCCGTCAACGACGTCACCGCCTGGTGCATGCTCGCGGTCGTCATCGCCATCGTCCGCGCCGCCGGCGTCGGACCCGGACTCCTCACCGCCGCCGAGGCCCTTGTCTACATCTTGCTCATGTTCCTCCTCGTCCGACCCTTCCTCCGACGCCTGGAACTCGTCTTCGAACGCCGCGGTGGGCTTAGCCAGGACCTCCTGGCCGTCATCTTCATTCTGGTCCTGGCATCCTCCTTTGTGACCCAGTGGATCGGTATCCATGCCCTTTTCGGGGCCTTTCTAATGGGCACGATCATGCCCAAGAATTCCGCCTTCGTACAAACGCTCAGCGAGAAGCTTCAGGATTACACCGTCGTCTTTCTGTTGCCTATTTTCTTTGCATACATCGGCCTGCGCACTCAAATCGGCCTGCTTGATCGCACCTCGCTTTGGTGCTACGCCGGCTTGATCATTCTGGCCGCCAGTGCCGGGAAATTCGGCGGCTCCGCCGTCGCCGCCAGAGTCTGCGGTCTCTCCTGGCGCGAAGCCTCCGCCATCGGAATCCTCATGAATACCCGCGGGCTGATGGAACTGGTCATCCTCAACATCGGCCGTAACCTCGGCGTCATCACCGAGGCCGTCTTCGCCATGATGGTCATCATGGCCATCGTCACCACCGCCCTGACCACCCCGATGCTTCAGTGGTTCTATCCCAAAGCCATCGTCGAAGCCGAAGCCGCCGCCGCGCGCGAAAAGGCCGGCCGGAAAATCTTCACCGTGCTCATTCCCATCTCCCTCCCCGCCAGCGGCGGGCCGTTGGCCAGGATGGCCGCCGCGCTCACCCCCGCTATCGAGACCGGACGCCGGATCATCGCCCTTCACCTCCAGCGCCTTGCCGACCGCGACCCCTATTCCGTCCGCCTCTCCGATATCTCCAATCAGCCCACCGCGGCCATGGAACCCCTTCTCGCCGTCGCCCGTCAACTGGATATTCCCGCCGAGCCCATCGCCTTCGTCAGCCGCGACATTCCCAGCGACATCGCCCGCATCGCCCGTCTCCGCGCCGCCGATCTCATTCTCATGGGCTTCCACAAACCCGTCTTCGGACAGGCGATCCTCGGCGGAACCGTCCACCGCGTCATGACCGCCAGCGACAACGACGTCGCCGTCTTCGTCGATCATGGCATCGACCATGAAATAAGAACTGTCCTGGTCCCCTACCTCGGCGGCAAGCACGACCTGCTGGCTCTCGACCTCGCCGGCCGAATCGCCCGCAACGCCCGCGCCTCGCTGACCGTTTTGCACGTCATCCCCCCGCGACGATCCAAAGACGACGCAGTCCTCCACGCCCGCTCGATGGTTGACAGGACATTTGCCGATCCCACTCAGCCCACCCCGGTCCATTTTCAGATCATCGAAGACGATTCCCCTGTCGATGCCGTGATTCGTTGCGCCGGCCAATTCAACCTGTTGGTCATCGGCGTCGAAGAGCAATGGGGGATGCAATCCCAGCTTTTCGGCTTCCGCCCCGAGCGCATCGCCCGCGAAGCCGCGACATCGCTCTTGATCGTCCGCAAATACGCCGGCCCCGTCGTCGCTCCAACCGCCGCCCCGCCCTCATTGGCCGCCGCCCATGCGTGAGGATTTCCCCCGAACGCCCACGGCGCTGCCGTGGGTCCGTGGCGACGCGATATTCACCCTATCCAGGATTCGTTCATACGCCCGCATTGCACAGAATCTTTCAAATGACCGAAATATTCCGCCTCCTCGTCCGTTTTAGGAATTGACGCCTGAATATAGCCGGAGGAAACCCGATGCGGCTAATGACATTCTTTTCACCTCTTCTTGCTCTTGCAATGATTGTCACTCTGCCGGTTTCGCTCGCACGCGCTGACCTCCCGACGGCGGCTCCGCCGGCTAACTCGACCGGTACCATTACCGTGAAAGTGATCGATGCCCAAGGCGCGGCCGTCGCCAACGCAAAGGTCGCACTGATCTTGCCGCGTCGGCATCAAAAGGGCGGGAACAGCTCCACGCAGCCCAGTGGGAATCGTCCCAAGCCGGACGTCGTCGCCAAGGGAGTGACCGCAGCGGATGGGACTTTCACATTCGCCAATATTCCGCAGGGAACTTATATCGCGATCGCCGGTTTACGCGGCGACGGGTTTGGTCATGCTCGCGTGACGGTTACGCAGACGCCGTCGGAAGTTACGCTGACGCTGCACAAACGCAAATAATCCCCCGGCGATCCTTGACATTTTCACCTTCCGGGTGTCTAATAGACTTTCTATGAATCCGGCGATCCTCCTTTCGACTCGACTTGCCCTGGCCCTTCCGGGCCTTGCTTGCGCGCGATCGTAGGATCCCTGATATATCAGCGTGATTTCAAGGCCCTGCGATCAAAAATCGTGGGGTTTTTTTATTGGTTTGTTCGATTGTATTTGTATCAAGGAGTCTGCCATGGAAACCATGGATACCGTGCGAGTTTTTGACACCACCCTGCGCGACGGCGAGCAATCGCCCGGCGCAACCCTCACCCGCCCCGAAAAGCTCGAGATCGCCAGGCTCCTTGAATCCATGGGCGTCGACGTCATCGAAGCGGGATTCCCCATCAGCTCCAACGGCGACTTCGAAGCCGTTCACGCCATCGCCTCGGAGATCGGCAACAGCGTGGTCTGCGGCCTGGCGCGTTGCGTGCCCGCCGACATCGATCGCGCCGGCGAAGCCGTGCGTCCCGCTGCCCGCAAACGCATCCACGTCTTCTGCGCCACCAGCAAAATCCATCGCGAGCACAAGCTCAAGAAGGGAAAGGAGCAGATCATCCAGATCAGCGTGGAATCGGTGAAACAGGCCAGGCAGTACACCGATGACGTCGAATTCTCTCCCGAGGACGCCAGCCGCACCGAATTGGATTTCCTGGAGGAGATCGTCCACGCCGCCGTCGAGGCCGGCGCGACGACCGTGAATCTTCCCGATACCGTCGGCTACGCCACGCCCCGCACCTATGGCGAAATCTTCTCCTATCTGTTTTCCAAGTTGCCCATCCTGAAGCAGAAAAAAGTCATTCTCTCCTGCCATTGCCACGACGACTTGGGATTGGCCGTCGCCAATTCCCTGGCCGCCATCGAAAGCGGCGCCCGCCAGGTCGAGTGCACCATCAACGGCATCGGCGAGCGCGCCGGCAATGCGGCCCTGGAGGAGATCGTCATGGCCCTCCGCACGCGCAAAGACCATTTCAAGATCGACACGCGCATCGACGCAACCAAGATCTACTCCGCCAGCCGGATGGTCAGCACCCTCACCGGCCTGGTTGTCCAGCGCAACAAGGCGATCGTCGGCGAAAACGCCTTTGCCCACGAGGCCGGAATTCACCAGGACGGCATCCTGAAAAAGCGCGAAACCTACGAGATCATGGACCCGGCCACGATCGGCATCCCCGCGACCTCCCTGGTCCTGGGCAAGCATTCCGGCCGCCACGCCTTCCGCGAGCGGGTGATTTTCCTCGGCTACAACCTGACCGACGAACAACTCGAATCCGCTTTCGAAAAATTCAAGGCCCTGGCCGACAAGAAAAAGGAAGTTTTCGACGAGGACCTTGAAGCCCTGGTCGACGCGCAATTGGAACTGAAAAACGGACTGTGGGAACTGATCGGATTGCAGGTCACGGCCGGCAGCAACACCATCCCCACCGCAACCGTGACCCTGCGCGACTCCAACGGCCAAACCGTTCAGGACGCCAGCGTCGGCGACGGCCCCGTCGATGCCATCTATTCCGCCATCCACCGGCTGACGGGAATCAAGATGTCATTGACCGATTACCGCATCCGCTCGGTGACCAAGGGCAAGGAAGCGCTGGGCGAAGCCCACGTGGAACTAGAACACAGCGGCCGCAAAATCCGCGGCCGCGGCCTGAGCACCGACGTTCTCGAAGCCAGCGCCCTCGCCTACGTCGCCGCGGTCAATCGTCTCCGCAGCCTCAGCAATCGCGAGAAAACCGTGACGCAGCATTCGGGCTTGTAATTGTGCAAGCAGCCCGCATCGGCCGATTTGATCTTTCGGCCGATGCTGCTATTGTGCGCATGTCCGGGGTGTAGCTCAGCTTGGTTTAGAGCGCTTGGTTCGGGACCAAGAGGTCGCAAGTTCAAATCTTGTCACCCCGATTGTAAGTATCGTATTTGCAATGGCTTATGTGCACGTATGGCGGGCGAAATCTGGGGCGGAAGCGCTTGCTGATTTCGCAAGAGGTCATGCGTGCGAGGCCGATTGAGGAAATGGGGGAAAACATCCATAAAATGGGCGTTTTCTTCCCTTTCAGCGATACCATCTCGCGTAAATCTAGCATGATTCACTACATTTTCTGTTGGGATTTCACTACATTTCTGTAATTGCGGGGAAAGGTCTGACTTCCCAGTAAGCATCCATGCTTCTTTTGTTTTTTGAATCAAGGGATTAACAGGTTCAACGGCATGGTGGGCTGATCGGGTTCCCGATAATTACATCCAGAGTGATCGCGGACGTTGGATTGCACATTTCTGAATTCCGATGTGCGATTGTCTGATCTGTATTTGCGATAACTCTGTCTGTTTCATGTCCAATACTTCCTATAAACTAAGTTCAATGCCGCGCTTTGATCCTTCGCGTCCGGATTTCGCGCCTTACGGCCTGACGGTCGTGCGGTGGACTCCCACCTTGATGCCCCGGCCGGACCGGCATAACGAAATCGAGATGAATCTGTTGGAGCGCGGCTCTGTCACTTATCTGTTGGGGGGGGCCAAAGTCACGATTGCAGCGGGACGCGTGAGTCTGTTTTGGGCTGCGATTCCACACAAAATCATTAATGTCGGCGACGCGAGCAGTTATTTTGTGGCGACGGTGCCCCTTTCCTGGTTTTTGCAATGGAATCTTCCGGCGCGGCTAGTGGAACCCATTCTGCGAGGACGCGTCGCATGCGAGATGCGGCCCAACGAATGGAGCCGAGATGTGGAAACATTCGGGCGCTGGCAGCGCGATTTGGCCCGGCCGACGCAGGCAAAACGACGTGTGGTGCTATTGGAAATCGAGGCCCGGCTGCTCCGTCTGGCGATGGCGCTGCCGGGAGAACTGGCGCGATCGCGATCGAAGACTCCGACGATGGAATCCGCCGCGCTGAGTAAGGCGGAGGAAATCGCGTGTTTTCTAGCCAAGAATTATCAACGACCGCTTACCGCCGCTGAGGTGGGAAAGGCTGTATTCCTGCACCCAAATTACGCAATGAATCTATTCAAGAAAGTATTTGGCATTACCCTTACGGAATACCTCATCCAACATCGCCTATCGCACGCGCAGCGATTACTGGCGACGACCGGGGGCAAGATTTTGGGCATTGCAATGGAGTCTGGGTTTGGTTCGGTCAGCCGATTCAACGACGCGTTCCGCAAATCATTTGGCAGTTCTCCCCGGGCTTATCGACAGGAACACCAAATTCAATAGCGGCGACTTGATGCTGAGCACGAGATGTGGGCCATCTTATTTAACAGGCAGTATCTCTGAAAATACAGGTAGATGTCCCGGAAATAGAAGACAACATAGTTCTATTGCTATCCGGCGTGATCGCGAGAGCGAGGAATCCATGACCGCCTTTCTCCTGCCGAGGAACTGTGGAATGTCGGCCCTTATAGTCTGTCAGCTCCCGTGCTGAATAATGGTTTGTTCCTGCTGAATTTCTCCCCTTTCTGGCAAGAGGTCGTGAAGCGATTCGTCATTTTGATTGCGATCGCGTTCGACAGAAGGAGCGCTCGTGAAACGTAACCACTTGCCATGGCTTCTGATTGCGCTGTCGGCGAGCATTGTTTTCGGAAATCGGGCTGGCGCACAATCTGTTGTCGCTGAGCGGTGGAAACCGGTGGAATTAACCTTCGCATCGGCGCAAGACTATTCCAACGGCTACACCGATGTCAGCCTTTCCGTGGAATTCACCGGGCCCAATCATGTGCAGGTCCATCGCCCCGCGTTCTGGGACGGAGGCAGGATTTGGCGCGTGCGATTTGCACCGCCGGCCGTCGGCCAATGGAAGTGGAGGAGCACTTGCTCTATCCCGTCAGATTCAGGACTGAACGCCAAAGAAGGCTCGCTGAATGCAATCTCATACGCCGGATCAAACTCTCTGCTCAAACATGGATTGCTCGGAATGTCGCCAGGCCATCGTAATGTGATTCACGCTGACGGCACACCATTCCTGGTTGTGGGCGACACAGCATGGTCGTTGCCGTGGCGAGGCACCGTCGAATCGGTCGGAGTGTATGCCGATGACCGTCAGAGCAAGGGCTTTGATGCCGTGCTTCTGATGAGCATCCAGCCCGACCGCAGGGCGACCGGGCCGCGCGATCGCACGTCGGTCGGTGGTTTTGATGTTGGCTTTGAAGACCTGCCGTCCGGGCATATCAATCAGATGAACGTCAGCTACTTCCAGTACATGGATAAGCTAATGTCGATCCTGGTGGATCATGGGATTGTTCCGGTCTATCAACCGGTTTTTCAAGGATATGGATGGAAAGGACTTGGCGCGTTGGGCCGCGATGCCGTGCCCGCGGAATACGCTCGATACTGCCGGTATCTCGTGGCACGTTTTGGCGCGTCGCCGGCCATCTGGCTGGTTGGCGCGGATCGCACCGGGCTTGAGCCAAGTGTCGAGGCGGGCGGCGTGGAAATTAATAAAGAAGATGCCTATCACCAGCCGGTGGGGATTCACTACAGCCCGTCGGATGGCTCGAATCCCAGCAATCCAAATGGGCATGGCAATCGTTCGCATCAAGACGCGGATTGGCTCGATTTCCAATGGTGCCAGACGGGGCATAACGGAGTTCACAATGTGAGCAAGGTGTCGCTGATGCACGACAACCTGCCGACGAAGGCGGTGGCGAATGGAGAGCCGACATACGAGGGAATCGGCGATCCTCAGCGTGCCGCCGGATGGTGGCAAGGGAACGAGGCATGGTCGAATTTAACCGCGGGCGGGACGATGGGCGTGGTCTATGGCGTGGCCGCGTTGTGGCAATGGAAATTATTCCCCGATGAACCGGGTTGGCCGAAATGGGCGCTGGACAATGAAAGCTGGCGCGACGCGATCAAGAAAGAAGGCAGCCAATACGTGGGACGCATTTCTGCGGCGTTTGCGGGGTATGATTTTGCGGACATGACCAAACATCCGGAATTGGCCGGGGGAAGGCCCTGCGTGGGAATCGCCGGAAAATTCTATTGCATCTATCTCGAGCAAGGCGGCGACGCCACGGTTTCCGGATTGCAAGAGAGTCTGACCTATCGCTGGTTCAATCCCAGGACCGGTTTGTGGACCGAGGGCGGAAAGACGAGCGGCCATGAACTGAAGACATACGCGCCCGACGGCGGCCCATGGGTGTTGTTCGTGGGAGAACAAACTCGGAAGGGAAATTGAAAATGAGGAATCGTTTCTCTCAAATCGTTCGGGTTTTATTGGTTGGCGTGGCGTGCATTGCAGCGGACGCCAGGGCGGGAACCATGACACCGGTCCACCTGCTATGCGACTTTCGCACCGACCCGATGGGAGTCGATTCCACGAACCCAAAGCTCGATTGGATTTTGCAAACCAACGACGCAGCCTCGCGTGACCTGACGCAGAGCGCCTATCAAATCGTCGTTGCCTCTTCGCCGGAGTTGCTGGGACAAGATCGGGGTGATTTGTGGGATTCGGGGAAGGCCATATCCAATCAAACGAACCAGATTTCATATCTTGGTAAGCCGCTGCAATCGGACGAGGTGGCCTGGTGGAAGGTGCGGGTTTGGGATGGCAAAGACGCTGCATCGGACTGGAGTGCGCCGGCACAATGGACAATGGGGGTTCTAAATCCGGCGGACTGGCAGGCGAAGTGGATTACGGCTCCCACGAGCATCAAGGGGAATGACAACAGCACTTCGCTGCTTCGCGGCGAGTTCTCGTCAAAGTCAGGTCTGAAGCGGGCCACGGTCAATATCTGCGGGCTGGGCCAATACGAAATGAGGCTGAACGGCAGGAATGTAACTGCCGACCTGCTGACGCCCGGCTGGACGGAATATAACAAGACCTGCTTGTACGACACCTACGACGTGACGTCGCTTATTCATGAAGGATCGAACGCCGTCGGCATCCTGTTGGGCAACGGCATGTACCGCGTCGCCAAGGGAGGAAGATACGCCAAGTTTGAACGAAACATCGGCCCCCTCCAAGTGATCGCACGCATTCGTCTCGAATATGCGGATGGTTCCGTGACAATTGTGGGGACGGACGAGCATTGGCATGCCGGGGTCAGTCCGATGACATTTTCCAGTGTTTACGGCGGCGAAGATTGGGACGCGCGGCTCGAACAAATGGGATGGGACAAATCAGGCTTTGACGAATCGAAGTGGTCCGCCGCCGACGCGTCAGGTGGGCTCGGAGGTGAATTAAAAGGCGTTTCGCGGTCTGCCCCACCTATTCGCGCGTTTGAAGTGCATTCGCCCGTGAGCCAAAGGACGATCAAGCCTAACGTCACGGTCTACGATCTCGGCCAGGAGGCGTCGCACATGACTCGATTCACCGTGCATGGCCCGCCCGGGTCAATGATTCGGGTAACGCCCGATGAACTGGTGATGCCTGACGGTTCGCTATTTCGCAACAATTACAACGGCAAAGCCTGGAGTCAGTACACGCTCGCTGGGAAGGGAGAGGAGACTTACGCCTCGAAGTTTTATTACTGCGGAGATCGCTATCTCCAAGTGGAATGTATCCCGGCGGTGGGCGGGAGTGAAGTTCCTGTAGTGGATTCGATTGAAGGCGTCGTCGTTCATTCCTCGGTGGCCCCCGCGGGAGAATTCTCCTGTTCGAACGACCTGTTTAATCGCATCTACACGATGATCCACTGGGCGGAAGTCAGCAACATGATGAGCGTCATCTCCGATTGCCCCCACCGCGAACGGTTCGGCTGGCTCGAACAGGATCACCTGCACGGGCCGTCCCTTTACTACAACTTCGATATGCGCCCTTTGGCGAACAAGGTCATCGCCGATATGGCGGACTGCCAGTTGGCCGATGGCTTAATCCCCACTAGCGTGCCGGAGTATCCGGTGTTCCCGCCCAAGTGGCGCGACTCCATCGAGTGGGGAAGTTCCGGCGTCCTGATGCCGTGGCAGGAGTATGAAGCGACGGGGGATCTGGAGGTGCTTCGGCGAAATTACCCGATGATGAAACGACATGTGGACCACCTGACCAGTCAGGCGAAGAATGAGATTGCGGCCAAGGGCATCGGTGACTGGTCGGGGAAGAGAGCCATCGTGGATAAGACCCCTGAGTTGATCTCAACGGCAATTTATTATCAGGATGTGGAGGCACTGGCAAAGTCCGCTCAATTGCTGGGGAACGCGCAGGAATCCGCGGCAGAGGAATTGCTGGCGACGAGAATTCATGACGCCTTCAACGCGACTTTCTTTAATCCGGAAACAAACCAGTATGGATCGGGATCGCAAGCGTCCAATTCGTTCGCGCTGGACCTTGGGCTAGTGGAACCCGCTCATCGCGACGCGGTTTTGGACAATCTTGTGGCTGATCTAAAGAACGGAAAATACGCGATGACCGTCGGCGAAATCGGCCTTCCCTACATGCTGCGCGCCTTGGCAAGTGGCGGACGCTCGGATGTGATCTACCTGATCAACAACCAAACGGACAATCCGGGGTACGGCTACCAGCTAAAAATGGGCGCGACTGCCTTGTGCGAAACCTGGGATGCCAATCGCGACAATTCGCAAATCCAGTTGATGCTCGGCGACATTGTCGAATGGTTTTTCCACGACCTGGCGGGGATTCAGCCGGACCCCCAAAAGCCCGGATATTCCCACATCATCATTCATCCAACCATCGTCGGCGATTTGACCCACGTGAAGGCCGATTATGATTCGGTGCGCGGCGAGATTATCAGCGAGTGGAAACGGGACGGCCAACATCTGACGATGCATGTGATCCTCCCCCCGAATACGACAGCGACTATTACGCTGCCAGGGATAATCGGCTCGTCTGCCGTAAAGGAAGTCGGCTCCGGCGATTACACCTTCGAGACTTTGCTTCCATAAGCTCCATGCGGGAATAACGGTTTATGTTCACATTTCGCCCTCTGGCGATCATCATCATGTCGGTCGGGCTACTTCTTTTGCACGGACGGGCCAGCGCTCAATCGTCGCTGAATGATGGCATGATCTGGACCGACGCTCCCGCCGCGGGGGATGGATATCTTCATGCCGCCTTCCGCAAGGAATTTGAACTTCCGCTAGCTCCTGTCGCGGCGGAATTGCAAATCTTCGCCTACACCCGCTATCAGCTTTTTATCAATGGCCAATACGTCGCGCGAGGCCCGAACCGTTTCGAAAACCAGCGTCCGGAATACGATGCCTTCGACATCACCGGCCACCTTCGCGCGGGGAAAAACCTCATCGCGGTCCTTGTTCATCGCGACGAACCCAGCGGCCGCGTCCGGCAACACGCGCCGGGCATGACGCTCCGGGTCCAGGCCACGCAACCCGGCGGCGCCGTCATCAGTCTGGCGACTGACTCAAGCTGGCAAGCTTTTCTGGAAGCCACCTATGGCGACCAGCCGCGGGTCTGGTCATCTTTCTCCGAAAACCGCGACGCACGCAAACTCGACGGCGAGTGGACCTCTCCCTCATTCGACGCCTCCAAACTTCCTCACGCCGTCAAAGTGGATGTGTCCGATTGGAATCAGTGGCCCGTTCCCCAGCCGCGCACCATTCCGCTCCTTCGCGAAAGCGAGATTAAGTGGATGCCTCACACCACCGGCGCCGTCGCGGACGACCATGGTGCCTTCACGCTCAACCCCGGCGGGCAGATCATTCTTGAAACGCCTCGCGTAGTGCAGGCATACTATTCCCTGGACATCGATGCGCAAGCCGGCGTGAGAATCGAGGCCCGCCCCGAATTCCCCGACGGAAAGCGGGGAGCTCCCGGTGTCTATATCACTCGTGCCGGAACTCAACGTTGGATATCCGGCGATACTTGGGCTTTGAAATCCCTTTCCATTCAGGTCACTGGCGGAGCGGCGAAGATCAGCAATATGCATCTCGTGGAGGTTTTGTACCCCTTCGATCGCGTCGGCCGCTTTGCTTCCAGCGATCCGCTGCTTGATCACGTCTGGGACATCACCACACGCTCGGTTCAATTGATGAGCGAAGACGCGTATGTGGACTGTGCGGACCGCGAGCGCGTGGAGTGGATGGATAACGATCCGCCCGCGTACGATGTGACGCGCGTTGCCTTTGCCGGGCCCGGCAAGGACGGCGGGCAACTCTTCAGCGACCCCCGGCTGCTTAAGAACCTGCTCCTCCGCGTTAGTCTTACTCAGCGGGAGGATGGCATGGTTAAAGCCCATACCTGCTCCGAGCGATGGGACATTCACGCCATTATGGAGGATCGCGCCTGCGATTGGGTCGAAGGTCTCCGCAAATATTACGAGGCCACCGGTGACGATGCTTTCATCACGGAGATATGGCCCCGTCTGGATCGCCTCCTCAACTGGTTCCTGACCCGCCGCTCCGAGCGCGGCCTGGTTCTGGCCCGCGAATGGGTTGCCTGGGACAACCCGATGGCTTACGTCACCTGCGAAGGCGCCGCCAACAACGCATTTATCTACCGCGCCCTCGCTGACGCCGCCTTCCTCGCCCAGCGTATCGGGCGCCCCGACGACGCTGCCCGACTCACCGCCGCCGCCGATGAACTCTACAATGCCTTCAACAAAACCCTGTGGATCGAATCCGAAGGTGCTTATGGAGCGGCGGCCGGGACTCCGGAGTTAAAGCCGGAAGATCGAATGTTCAAGAAATCCATCGATCTAAAAACGATCGATGGCCTGGTCGTACCGACGCTACACGCCAACCTTTATGCGCTGGACCGCGGCATAGTTCCGCCCGAGCGGCGCGATCGCGTAATTGCCTGGACGCTCGCCCATGACAGCCAGATTAAGCAGATCATGGCCAATCACTTCTACTTCAAGCTGCTTTATACCCTCGACACTCCTCAAGCCGATCAAATCGTCCTCGATCGAATCCGCAACGGGTGGAAGGGAATGGTCGATTCGCCTTGGCAAACTACATGGGAAGGAATGGATGGCGGTTCCAAAGTCCATATTTACGGGGCCGTTCCCGGCTACACCCTCAGCACCTATGTATTGGGGGTCCGCCGCGACGCCCCCATTTGGGATAAGAAGCTCATCGTCCAGCCACATTTGGCGGACCTTAAACAAGTCGAGGGCGTCGTCTGCACGGAGTTTGGGCCAGTTACGGTATCCTGGAAAAAGGATGGAGGAACCACCCGGTTTTCCCTTTCCCTGCCCAGCGGCGTCCAGACTCAACTCTTCCTGCCCGCCGGCCCCAAATCCAATGTCATCGTTAACGGCCAGTCCCAAAGGACCAAATCCCAAGGCCGCTGGCGGATCCTGACCCTTGCCGGTGGCGACTACACCGGAATGAGCGAGTAACCCGGCGCGGAGATAGAAACATGGAACCACAATTCGATGGTAGGGCACCGAATGAATGGATTCGATTCATAGCGATATCCTTGGCAATTTGCCTTTTAGGCTCGCGAAATGCGCCGCTGAAGGCATCGGACATCATCGTTCCCCGTTGGCAGCCGCATGATTTCGTTTTCGCTGCCAAGGAATCGCACGGCAATCCTTTTGCCGTCCCATTTTCAGCCGAGGTCAGCGGCCCCAACGGAATGAAACTAACTGTGCCGGGTTTCTACGACGGCAATGCAACGTGGAAGGTGCGGATTTCGCCAACGGTGGACGGCACCTGGTCTCTAATTACGCACAGCGCAATCAGCGCGTTGGATAACCAGCAAGATTCCTTTGTATGCGTAGCAAATCCATCACCCGATATTCATGGCGGCTTACGCGTGGACCCGCAGCATCCCCACCAGTTTGAATTCGAGGATGGCGCTCACTTTTTTCCGATGGGTTATGAATGCGACTGGCTCTGGGCGCTGGATTCGAGTGATCCTGAACTAAAGACCATCAATCCCTTCCTCGACAAGATTGCGTCGTACGGATTCAATTTCATCATTCTCAACGCGTATGCGCACGACACAACTTGGAGGAAAGGCAAAACGGGCGATGACGATTTCGGCCCGCCACCGCTTTTTGCGTGGGAAGGCAGCAACGATAAACCGGAACATTCCCGTTTCAACCTGCTTTACTGGCAGCACTACGATCGCGTGATCGACGCGATGTATCGGCGCGGGATTGTGGCTCACATCCTGATGAAGGTCTACAACAAAAAGGTGAATTGGCCGGCGAATGGCAGCCCGGAAGATGATCTTTATTTCCGATGGCTCATCGCCCGCTATTCGGCATATCCCAATGTGACCTGGGATCTGGCCAAGGAAGCGAACAACGAAAAAGACTTGAATTACAAAATCGGGCGATTGCAGTTCATCCGCGCCACCGACCCCTACCGGCGTCTCCTGACGGTCCACGATGACCACGCGACTTACGATCGCGGCGTCTATAACGCCCTGCTCGATTACCGCTCCGACCAGCAGCATACAAAGTGGAGGGCGACGATGCTCGACCACCTCGAGCAGAATGCCTGGCCTGTCATCAACACGGAGTTCGGCTACGAGCATGGCCCCAAAGGCCTTAACGACAAGACCTACAGCGTCGCGCAAGCGCCCGAAGAGGTCGTCCGCCGCGCCTGGGAGGTATACATGGCCGGCGGCTTCGGCGTGTATTATTACACCTACACCGCATGGGACGTTATCCGCCCCAAGGACACCCCGCCGGGATACGCATACTTCAAACATCTGCGCGAATTCTTCGATGGCACCGCATATTGGCGGATGAAACCCGCGGAGGGCTTGAGCAGCGATGGATACTGCTTGGCAGAGTCGGGACGCGAGTATGTGGTATTCCTCAATGCGGCAGCGCCTTTTACGTTGACTTTGCAAGGGCTTGCTGGACTGCTAAAGGCCGAATGGTTTCGTCCATTAACCGGCGAACGGCAGGATGCCGGCACCATCGGCAACGGGGTGACTTCGCTGACGCCTCCCGTGAAGTGGGGCAGCGGGCCGGTTGTCCTGCACGTAGGCACGGCAGGAAAATAGCGGCAACAGAGACCGGAGGATCAGATGCGGATGAATATCCAGGCAATGAGTTGGCTCATTCTGGCGGTCTCGTTTGTTTTGGCCGCCGACGTTTGTCGCGCCGCCGACGCTGTGGACGTGTCGCTCGTATCGGACGGAGCGCCATCAGCGCCGGCCACGCATGGCGCGGAGAAGCTACTTTTCGCTCTGCACGACAAACAAGTGTCCGTGCAGAAAACCGACTCGCTCGATGCCGCAGCCGGTACAACATTATTGATTGCCGGTGTCGTCGGGAATAATGGGCCGGCCGAGCAGATGCTCAAGGCCGCCAATCATGCACTTCCCCAGTCGCCCGAAGGGCTGGTCGTATGGAAGACGGAATATCACGGCAAGGCGGCATGGGTCCTGGCCGGCTCCGATGATCGCGGTCTTATGTATGCCGAATTGGACGCCGCCGATCGCATTGGCTGGAGTACAAACACGGGCGCGCCATTCGGTGAATTGCGCGAGACATCCGAGACCGCAGATGTGAAAAACCGCTCAGTCACACTCTTTGCGATGAACCGCGCCTACTGGGAAAGTCGCTTTTACGACGAGGAATACTGGACTCGCTATCTCGATAATCTGGCTGAGAATCGATTCAACGGGATCGTCGTCATTTTCGGTTACGAAAATGGCGGCTTCCTGGCGCCGTGTTATCCCTACTTTTTCAATACCGATGGCTTTCCCGATGTCCGCATGGTTGGAATCACGCCCGAACAGCAACGGCGAAATCTCGAAACGCTCAACCGCCTGATAAAGATGTCGCACGACCGAGGATTGAATTTTACGATTGGCATCTGGGACCACATTTACCGGGGCAACGTGCAGGGTGGTGGCACTCCAGGCGCCAATGACTCTCTACTCAAGCCGACGCCAAGCCTGGTGTGGGGAATGACGGCGGATAATCTCGTCCCCTATACCAAGGCCGCGCTAAGCCATTTTCTCCACGTTGTTCCGAACATCGACGGCATTCAATTCCGCATGCACGATGAATCAGGTTTGAAACCCTCCGAACAGGAAGGGTTTTGGCGAGAAATCTTTCAATTGATGAAGCAGCAGGCGCCCAGCATCAAGCTCGATCTCCGCGTCAAGGGACTGCCTGATTCTGTCATTCAGAACGCCGTTGACACCGGATTGAATTTCCGGCTCTCGACCAAATATTGGATGGAGCAGATGGGTCTTCCCTTCGATCCGACCCACGTCAACGAGCGCGACCAGCTCGATCGCCGCCACGGCTATGCAGACCTGCTTCGGTATCCGCAGCGTTACAAAATGAATTGGCAGCTCTGGAACGGAGGCACCTCGCGCATCCTGCTCTGGGGCGACCCTGAATATGCGAAACGATTCTGCGAAACCACGCACCTCTATGATGGCGACGGTTTTGACATTGACGAACCGGTGGCCACAAAAATGGAAGGGCAGCCCCATGACATGAAGCCGTTTGATCTTCTCAATTCACCGTACCGCTATTATGACTACGAATTCGAGAGGTACTGGCATTATTTCCAGGTCTTTGGGCGATTGGGGTATGACCCAAACACGCCCGCGGAAGTCTGGGACCGCGAGTTTCAACGCCGCTTCGGCGGCGCCGCGGCGCCGCATGTGGAGAAGGCGCTGCACATAGCGAGTTCGATTCTGCCACGCATCGTCGCGTCAGATTATCCCTATGGCGCTTTCCCGATGACCGCTGGTTGGGCGGAGAAGCAGCATTTCGGAGATCTGCCGTCCTTCGCAAAAAATCAGGGCAGCGATATTGAGCAGTTCGAGAATTTCGATGATGAGGCAAAGCGGCTCATTGAAAATGGCGAAACCGCCATGATCCGGCCGCAGGAAAACAGCCGTTGGTTCGCTCAAAGTGCCGAAGCGATCAATGCAGAAATCGCCGAAGCTCAGAAAACAATCGCCGATCACCGAAACAAGGAGTTTGACTCAACGATCATTGATCTGAAGATCCTGTCCAACCTTGCTCTATACCATTCCCGAAGGGCTCCCGCCGCGGTTAACTACTGTCTCTATGTTCGAACCAAAGCCCCGCGAGCCTTGGACGACGCGATTGCTAGTGTACCTCTCCACAATTAAACGAACCTAATCGGCGCGGGCGCGTAACTGAGATAGGAGGTACTATCTCATGCGTGTTGCTCGCCCTGTGGTTCTGGCCGAAGATCAGAAAAGC
>JBEKKC010000083.1:0-19792 GCA_050010915.1 Tepidisphaeraceae bacterium
TGCGCACACGCTCGGGGCATTCGTCATGGCGGCGGTGAAGGCGGGCTTGCACCTGGCGAGCGTCGAGGAGTTGGCCCCGGACTCAGACTTTGCGGCAAGGTATCCACGGGCCGGAAAGTACATTGGATGGCCGATGTTGGTCGTGTTCACAATGATGCGCAGGGGAAGTAAGAGGGGACGTCTAATTCGTCCGGGGAATTCTCATGGGGAGCGGAGCGTTCCCCCCAAATAAATAGTGGGCCGCTATTACCGATGCGCCGCCAGGACGGCCCGCACGCTGACGTGGATCAACAGACAAACGAGAAGAAACGGAAGGAAAAAAACGAATCCCCATGGCCCGACGAGAAAGGTCAAAGGCAAGTATCGCAGGTGACGCACGGCATCTAAAGGTTATCACATCGGCGCTGGCCGTATATCTTTAGTCCGTCACCCGCGCGTCATAAATCAAAATCCATGAATAACTTGGGAACAATTTGACAAAAAAACGGATGTCCGCATGGCCGTTTTGCAATTTTCATCTAAAATGTTCATAATTAACGCAATCAAGCTGATCCACGTCGGATGGCCGGAGGCACGCGATGTCGGCAAATCTACGCATTCGCTTGTACGCCGACGTGGTTTTCAGCTACAGCCGCGGAATCCTGCGCGGCATCGCCGACTACGCCAAGCTGCGCGGCGGATGGGATTTCGAGTTCATTCCCCGCATCGATCCCGATTTCACGGACACGTTCAAACAGGACGACGTCCGCGGCGTCATCATCCAGATTCGAGAGCACGAGCAGGCTGAGGCGCTGATCCGCAGCGGCGTTCCGGCCGTGAACGTTTCCAACGTATTGAATCCGCCGGCGAACCTGCCCAGCGTTTTTCCCGACGATATGGCGACCGGGGCCATGGCCGCCAGATATTTCCTGGAGGAGCGGAACCTGCGAAGCTTCGCCTTCTGCGGGCCTTCCGATCTCGAGTATTGCCGCAATCGACGCGATGGATTCTGCTGCGCCGTGACCCCGCAGCCCTGCGTGATCCTGCCGCGGCCGGGCGACGACTCCTCGCCCCAGCGGCAGCAGGTGCTCAAATCGCTTCCCCGTCCGGTCGGAATCTTCTGCTACAACGACCATTGCGCCCGCGAGGTCGTCCGCGAAGTCACCCGCCTGCCAGCGCTGGTCCCGGATGAGGTGGCCGTCCTCGGCGTGGACAACGACGAGATTCATTGCGAGTTATCGGGCGTCCGCCTTTCCAGCATCCGGCTGGACACCGAGCAGATCGGCTACGAGGCGGCGGCGCTGCTCGGCCGGCTGATCGCCGGCGAGCCACCCCCCCGCCACCCGATCCTCATCCAGCCGCGCGAGGTCATCACCCGGCGATCGACCGACGTGATCGCTCTGGCGGATGCGGAGGTGGCCGCCGCGGTGCGGTTCATCCGCGACCGGGGCGGCCGCGACATCAACGTCCAAGACCTGCTGGATCGCACCTCCCTCTCGCGCCGGTCGCTGGAAATGCGCTTTCGCAAGGCCCTGGGCCGCTCGCCGTACCAGGAAATCCGCCGCGTCCAGATCGAGCGGGCCAGGCTGCTTTTGTCCGGCACCGACCGCCCCGTCCGCGAGATCGCCGACGCCTGCGGTTTCAAGGAAACCCGCCAACTCAGCACCGCCTTCCAGGAGCGATTCGGCCTCAGCCCGCGCCAATATCGCCGCCACGCCCGCGGCGACGCCCCGCCGCCTCAGCTGACGCCTTCCAACCTCCGCTCATATTGAAGTAATTTGTTCTCGCTTTGCCTCCAGATGGATATACTGCAACCCATGGCCACCGAAAGCACCACCAGTAAAAAGCGTCGCATTACGTTTCTCGTCCAATTCTCCCAGGTCATTCAAGTCCCCGGCAACGGGTCGCTGACCGGCAGCGGCTCCACCCAGGTGAATCTTGAAGACGTGCCCAATGACATCAGCCTGGACAAGCTGACCCAGACGGTGCAGGCCACCGTGGATGGGCTTCGCCAGGCGGGGTTTCAGGTCAGCCGCGTCAGCCTCATGCTGTAGAAGCCCGCGGCAAACGTCCGGCGACCCGCAGTTTCACTGGGCACGCAGTTTCACTGGGCACGGGTCTTCGTCGTTTTCGTCTCTCCAACAGACTTGAATTTCCCCGCCAGGTATTGCTCCGCCAACTCCAGGTAATGCCCCGTCAACCATTGCATGTATTGCAATTCCTCCGGCTCGATCGGGCGGACGATTTTGCCGGGCACGCCCATGACCACCATCCGATCCGGCACGACCAGGTCCGGCGGCACCACGGCCCCCGCGGCGATCAGGCATTGCCTGCCGACGACCGACCGGCTGAGCAGCGTCGCTCCCATCCCGACCAGCGAACCTTGTCCGACGTGCTTGCCGTGCACGATCGCCCCGTGCCCGATGATCACCTCGTCTTCGATTGTATTGGCCACCCCGGAATCGCAATGGATCACGGCGTTGTCCTGCACGTTCACCCGCCGGCCGATGACCACGCGCGCCACGTCCCCGCGGATCACCGCGCCGAACCAGACACTGCTATCCACGCCGATGGAAACGTCCCCGACGATCGTGCAACGTTTCGGCCGAAGATACCCAGGCTCGACGCGAAAGAATCGTGGCATGAGAACAGGCTAATGCATCCAATACGGTCCGTACAGGGGGAAAAGGGGAAGTTGTCATTGGTCGTTTGTCATTGGTCATTTGTCATTGGCCATTGGGCGATGGCGTCTGTTCCGAAAGTTCTTTGCAAATGACAAATGACGAATGACAAATGACAATTACTTAGCCCCGATTTTCGTGACTGACCGACAATGCGCTTGTCCACATCGGCCATGCGCCTGTAACTTATCCCCATGCGATGGATCGTCGGTGATATTCACGGCATGTCTCAGCCGCTCAAGGCGCTCGTCGAGCAAGTCGCCCAACGCGACCCTTCTCCCGCCTGGATCTTCGTCGGCGACTACGTCAATCGCGGGCCCGATTCGCGCGGCGTGATCGAATTCCTCCTCCAACTTCCCAACGCACGCTTCTGCCGCGGAAATCACGACGACCTCTTCGACGTTCTCCTCAACGGCCAAAGCTACGTCGAGCAACTCACCCGCAACAATCGCCCCGGCGCGTTCAAATGGTTCATGGAGCACGGCCTCCGCGAAACCCTCGCCAGCTACGGCGCCTCCGACGCTGCCATGCTCGCCGTGCTCGACCGGCCCACCGATCGCGGCGTCGACGGCCTGATCGCCGGCGTCCCCCTGGCCCACCGGCAATTCATCCGCAATCTCCAGCCCGTCATCGAGGAAAGCGACGTTTTCATCGTCCACGCACGCTGGAACCCCGCCACTCCCGACGAAGACCCCAGCCCCACCACTTATCTCGACGTCGATCACGATCTCCGCAAAACCGCCACCTGGGGCCGGTTCATCGCCGAGGAGTTGGATCAATCCAAAACCTGGCGGCGCACAGGATACTTCGGACACACGCCCGTCGATTTCTACGGCGCACGCGGCGGATACAGCCCCCTGGGCGGCGGAAAACTCGTCCCCATCGTCGCCGAAAAAATGGTCCTCCTTGACACCGCCGCCGCCATCAGCCCCGTCGGCCGACTCACCGCATACTGCCCCGACACTTCCTCCTACATCCAGGTCGACCGACAGGGACGCCTCGTTGACAACCCTTAATCTCCCCCACCTTCGCCCCCATCGTCTCAAGCTGGCGCTGCTCCAACCGCAAATCGCTCCCAACACCGGAAACATCGCCCGCGCCTGCGTCGCCACCGCAACCGAGCTTCATCTCGTCCGCCCGCTCGGCTTCGTCCTCAACGACAAAAATCTCCGCCGCAGCGCCCTGGACTACTGGCCCCGGCTTCGACTGACCGTTCACGACGATTCCAACGGATTCTTCGACTCCCTCCGCCGCGACGCCGCGAACTTCTGGCTCTTTTCCACCAAGGGCGAACCTTCCCTCTGGCAGACCCGGTTCGCCGACGGCGACTGGCTGATCTTCGGCAGCGAAACCGCCGGCATCGCCGATCCCCTCCTCGCCGACCATCCCCGCCGCGTCGTCCGCATTCCCCAGGCCCCGGGCGAACGCTGCCTCAACCTCTCCTCCGCCGCCGCTGTCGCACTCTTCGAAGCGCTCCGGCAGATTCATTCGGATACAATCTCCCCTTCACCAAAAGGCGGCTTATGAAATCCTCGTTGTCCCAAAAACGTTGCAAGCCCTGTGCTCCCGGAACCCCGGCATTATCGAAAAAACAAATCGCGCTTTTGCTGCCCAAACTCCACGGCTGGAAGTTGCGCGACGGCCAGTTGTGCAAAACCTATCCCTTCAAGGACTATCACCACACCATGGCCTTCGTGAATGCCGTGGCCTGGATCGCGCATCGCCAGGACCATCACCCCGATCTCAACGTCGGTTATAATCGTTGCCAGGTGCGTTACAGCACGCACTCCGTCAACGGCCTTTCCGAGAACGATTTCATCTGCGCCGCTAAGGTCGATGCCCTGATGCAATGATGCCGCCGGCCGCGAGACAATTATGCCGACGCCCGCCTTATTCTTGATTCTGGCGACGCTCCTGCCGCTGGCGTGTTTCGCCTTGCTGCTGGCCATCGGCAGGCGAATGGGCGAACCCCTGGCCGGATGGGTCGCCACCATCTCCGCCGCCGCGGGCGCCGCGCTCTCCTTGGCCGCCATCATCGCCTGGGTCAACGGCGGCGAACTCGCCGGAACCACCTGGGGTCCCGGCGATAAACCCATCGAACTCACCCTCCGATTGCTCCCCGCCGCCGCCGCCACCGCTTCAGACCGCGGCAGCTTCGCTAATCTGAACCTCTACGTCGACAGCCTCACTATCGCGATGTTCAACACCCTCGCGCCGATCGCGGCCCTCGTCTGCGCGTTCGCCGTCCGCTTCCTGCGCGACGATGAACGCTTCGCCCAATTCTTCACCCGCCTGCAATTGTTGATCTTTTCCATGCTCGGACTTGTCCTCAGCGGAAACCTCTTTCAGGTCCTTCTGTTCTGGGTATTGATCGCCGTGTCCGCCTGGCTCCTCAGCCGCCTCGGTCCGCCCATCGGGTCGAGCCGCACGGTCGTTTGGTTCATTTTCAATCGCATCGGCGATGCGGGCCTGATCCTCGCCCTGGCCATCCTCTTTCGATTCCTCGGCAACGCCACGCTCCCGCAGCTCGACCGCGCCGCGGCCGGCTCACTTGTTCCCGCCAAAACCCTCACGATCGTCGCTCTGGCGCTCTTCTGCGCCGCCGCCGTCAAAACCGTTCAATTGTGTCCGCGCATGCCCATCCCCGCCGCCGCCCTCGTGCAATCCATCACCGTTTGCGCGTCCGGCGTCTACGTTCTCGCCCGCGTTTTCCCCCTGCTCACCCCGCCCGCCAGCCTGGCCATCGCCGTTGCCGGCCTATTCGCCCTGGCCATCGGCGCAATCCTCGCCCTGCCCGAGCGGGACGTCGTGCGACTTCTGGCCTACAGCACCGTTTCACAATTCGGCTTGATGTTCATGGCCCTCGGCATCGGAAGCTGGGTCGGCGGTCTATTTCACCTCCTGACCCACGCCTTCTTCAAATCGCTTCTTCTCCTGACCGCCGGCGCCGTCGTCCACGCCGCCGGCGGCGAGCGGCGGCTCGGCCAGTTCGGCGGCCTCCTGCGCAAGCTGCCCATCTCCGCCGTCTCCTTCGCCATCGGCCTCTTAGCCATGGCCGGCGCCCCGTTCACCAGCGGATATTTCAGTTCCGAATCCATCTTCGTCCACGCCGGCGCCCTCGCCGCCGCGCGCGGTGGATTTTACTGGCTCTTTTTCATCGTCCCCGCCGCCGCATCCGCCCTCACCGGATTGTACATGACCCGTTGTTGGATGCTCATTTTCTGGGGCCAACCGCGTAACCAGCCGCTCCACGACCGCGCCCGCGAGCGCATCAGCTTCTGGATTCCGCTGGGCGCCCTGGCCATCCTGAGCATCGCCGGCGGAAGTCGTCTGATGGAGATCGACCGTTTCATCGCCCGATCCGCCGACGAGACCGAAAACTACTACAACGCCGCGCGCGACCCCGCGTCTCCTCCCTTCGCCGCATTCACCTCCCAATCCGCCGGCCTTTCCGAAGAAGTCGGCGAGCAGCTATTCCACCAATACGCGCTCTGGCCCTTCGCCGTCGGCATCGCCGCCGGCGTAGGCATCTATTCCCGCCGAAGAATCCCCTAACAATGAACGCCCGCGTCCCTTTTAGCGGCCGCGTTTACGCGGCGTTGCTTGCCAGAAATCCACCGAATTGAAAACGAACGAGACAGCTCCAATTGCCGGGCCGTTGCGGCTATTGGACCCCTCCCGTTTCCCGCGCTTGCATTTCAATTCCCCGGCAACCTCGTTTTCCATTCGCGTTCGTGCCGCGCTCCGTGGAGGACTCGAAATACGACAATGGCATCGGGCCGGAGCACGAAGAAAACGCGATATGGGAAACGCCGGGTAAGCACCCGGCGCACTTCGGGACGACGACGCAACCGTCGATATTTCCGGGGATTCGCGGCAGCGCTCTCGATTGCCGCGTGAACTTCGGTGATGAATTCCTCCCCCAACCCCGCTCGCCGGGCTTGATACCAAAGCGCAGCTTCGGAAATGTCCGCTTCGGCCTCCGCGCGGATGATAAGCCGGCGAATCATGGACGCAGCTTCGCGCGGATGCGAGCTTCAACTTCTGTCCACGGACTGCCGGCGTCTGGGTTTTTCGCATAATCCGCCAACGTCGCATCCAGCGCCGCCTTGTCGGCATCGGCCAGTTCCCCGTCGTCCAGCCATTGTTCCCCGGCAAGTTCATCAAGCTTGGCTTGCACCTCAGCCAGTTCCTCCGCCTTGAGCTTCGGCAGTTCGGCAAGGATTTCAGCTTTGCTCATGATCAGATTTTATCCCTTCCGCATGGCTGCGGCAATCGTCGCATCCGACCGGAAATCCGCCTTCGGCTCTTAAAACCCCTGCGCCGCATCCCGTTTGGCCGCCGCGGTTACCTGGACTGAGCTTGCCGAAGCCCGCGGCGTTTCCTCCCGGAAATCGAGCCATGCATTTCCCCCCTCGCCCGGTACTCCGGGAGAGGGTTGGGGTGAGGGTATTCCGCGGGCTTGTTCGCACACATTCCCTTGGCTACTGTTTTACATGTGATACGTCCCTCCCACGACCAGATCATCGCCAAGCCGATGGATAAGGCTCAAGTTTTTTGGGACAGTTTTCGGAAGTCGTGGAGAGCAAGCCTTCCGAGGTATAAGGATTCTTTCAACGATCCAAAACGATGGACAACCGATTGGACGGAATTGATAAAACAGGCAGCAGAACAGGCTTGCCATGGCTTGGCGGCGAGCCTGAATTGCGAGGTTGAGGTTGGGCGTGAAGGCTACAATCGAACCGACGTGCATGCCATCGACAGAGGTTCGCGTAAACTCCTGGTTGCGTTTGAGTCCGAGCTAGCGCCTTGGGGTAAAAAAGGGGATTGGCGGCAGGAGTTTGGCAAACTCTGCGAGGCGGATGCGGTCCTTCGCGTCCTGTCGGGTACATTTACCCCTGGAACGGGCCGGACATTTCCAGTTTTCTTGAGAGAAAAGCTCGATTATCTGCGGGCCTCTTTTGACAAAGGACATTCGGGTGGATTTTGCCTAATCTTTGGTCCGGGTCCTTTCGACCAGGATCCCGAGCAGGCTTGGTTGGCCTATTCTTTGGAGCGGGACTACAGCGTGCGCGAGCTTGTTTCAGCAAGTCCACTTATACCGCTTCGCGTCATACGCGGCCAAGAGGGCACGGAGGAGTGAGTAACGGCATGCCATGACATAGGAGGTTACCCTCGCCACCGCAGTGGGTGATTTCTCGATCCATCAGAAGGAGCCCAGAACGGAGTTGTATGTTCGAGGAGAAGCGACAAAACCCGAAGCATCAGCTCATTGGCTTATTGATAGGAGCGATAGCTGGTGTTATCGCTGGTTTGATTCTTGCGTACTGGACAATTGGCAAATAGAAGGGAGTGACATGCCTGGTAACATGCCTATGGGCGAGAAGTTAATGAAACTGCTAACGAGCTCCGACCACGTCAGAGGTACGTTGGTACATATGAGCAACGCTGACCTGCTCCATGTGCTGGAAGTTGCAGACGAGGAAAATGAAATAGAGTTTATAGCACTTGAGTTGGCACCGGAATTGGCGAGGCGTTTGATGGTACAGGAGAAACAGATCGAGGATTTACGACAGAAAAAAGGCAATGCCTGATTGCAGGAAGTAATTTACGCAGACTAAGGCGATGGCAAGGTGGTCGAACGATAAAAAGGGACAAGCTACAAAAAGGAGCCATCCATCTTCGCCGCCGCTTTCGCTATAAACGCATTCCGCACCGCGGCATCCATCCGTATCCGCTCACGCACAGCCTAATCCACGGCGGCCGGCCAAAAGCCACCGATTCGCAATTTATCGCCAAATTTGGCGCGCTCACCCGTGCCGTCAACGGCACCAAATCGGCGTTGTGACGTAACGCCATATTTCATAATTGGTTATGGCGATGCCGAATACGGGCGGACACGGGTTGACATTTGAAAAGTGTAAAAAGTGTCAAATGCGCCAATTCGATCCTGGTCAAACGGATTGCGCTTCCCCCGGCTCCGCCGCGGCGAGCCGCGGGAGCAGGGCGATCGCGGCGTCATAGACCATGGCCGGCGTCAGGCGTGTCATGCAGCGATGATCCAGCGGGCAGGTCTTTTTTTGACATGGTCCGCAGAAAACTTTGACGGCCAGCTTTCGCTCCTTGGGAAAGTCGATCTCCGTCCATTCGGGATGGGTGGGGCCGAAGAGCGTGATCACCGGCACGTCGAAGGCCGCGGCGATGTGGCGCGGGCCGGTGTCGTTGGTGATCATCAGATCGCAGCGGCGGACGATCTCCTTCAGCGTGCCCAGCGTCGAGCCCTTGCCCAGCAGATCCACCGGCGCGTGGCGCATCGAGCGGTAAATGGTATCGACGATCTTCCGTTCGCGCGGGGCGCCGCTGATGAGGATCGTGGCGGACAAATCTTCGATGAGCCGATCGGCCAGGGCGGCGAAATATTCCGCCGGCCAGCACTTGGCCGAGCCGAACTGCGCGCCGGGGTTGAGCAGGATCAGCGGCGGCTTGCCCGAGGCGGCCGGGCGTTCCACGTCCCGCGGCAATCCCGCCCGCTCCAGCACCTCGCACCCTCCTCGCCGTTCCGATTCGGTGACGAACAACTTCAGCGAAAGGTCCCGCGCCTGGCTTCCCAGGTAATGGGCCAGGCCCATGTAATACTTGACGATCGGCGTGGGAACGAATTTCCCCTTCTCCTTGCGCGGCAGCAGTTTGTCCGACAACAGAAACCCGCGTCCGTCGCGCTCGTATCCCACGACGCGGGGGATGTTGGCCATCTTGCAGACCAGCGCGGTTTGAAACGAATTAGGCAACAGGATCGCCAGATCGAATTTCGCGCCACGGAGCCGGCGCGACAGATCGAACAGGCCCTTGCCTGCCTTTTTCTCGGTCTTTCCGGACCGATAGGTGATGAGCTGATCCACCCACGGCAAGCCGGTGTACAGCGGCTTGACGTATCGCTTCATCATGTAAGCGATGTGCGCGTGCGGATAAAGTTCCCGGATGGCCCGCAGCGACGGCGTGGCCATGACCGCATCGCCCACCCAGTTCGGCTGCACCACCAGAATTTTGCGAGGCTCGGTCATCTGGCGGAAGTATAACGGAGGGGAGGGGCAAATCAGAAATCCGAATAACGAATTGGTCACTTGTCATTCGTCATTTGTCATTGGTCATTCGGATTTGATTCGTCATTCGTCATTCGGATTTCGGATTTACCGGCGCCTTTTCCAAAATCAGGACCCGCACCATTTTGCCGTCGTGGGAATAATTCAGCCCCGTTTCGGCCGCGCGGAGGACCAATTGACCCTGCAATTGCGGGGAAAGCAGCTTCCAATCCAGATCGTCGTCGGCCATGACGATCCATCTGGGCCATTGACTTGGTGGATTCACTTGCAGGAACGTTACGTCATATCTCCGTGCTCCGCCGCCCTGGTAGAAGGCCAGGCTCGGCTCGTCGTAGCCGATCATGGCAACGTGAACGTCGGCCCCGTACGCCCCCAACTCGGTCAGGTCGGACGCCAGCCGCTCGGGAAGATGCAGAAAATTCATTCCCGGCAGAATGCAGGCGTAGAGGATCGCGATCATGGCGGCCATTCCCACTCCCATGACGACCGCGGCCCGGGCGATCCGGCCCTGATAAAACCGCAGCAGGACGAGGCCGGCGTATATCGCGCCGGCGGCGCTGAACGCGATGAAACCGGCAATGGGCAATTGATCGGATGGAGCGACGAGCAGCGACAGCCAGGGCGCGGCCCCGAGTCCCATCGTGGCCAGGACCCACGCGATCAGCATCGCGAAAAAAATGGGTTTTCGCAGATCGCCGCATTGCCCGCGAATGCAGCGCACCAGCGCGTCGGCGGCCAAAAATGCCAGGCCCGGAAACGCCGGCAAGACGTAGAAGGGAAGTTTGGTATAGACGATCTCCATCATCAGCCAAGGCCCGGCCGTCGCCGCGATGGCGAATCGAATCGCGTCCAGCCGGCGGTTTCTCCACGCCAGAACAAGGGTTGTGGGCAGCAGCAGGCTCCAGGGAAAGAACGTGCCGAAGATGAGAAGGGCGTGGTATCCCGGCGGCTTGCCATGGCCTTCCATGCTCTGGGCCAGGTGCATCCTCGCCCTGACGAACAGCGCCAGGATGAACCCGGGGGCGCGCTGATGGATAAGCACCAGCCAGGGCGCCACCACGGCGGCCAGGATAGGCACGCCGATGAGGGGTTTCAAATGCCGCCACCAGCCGATGTTTTTCTTCCACGCCGGCCCATTTCGAAATCCCTTCCCTTCCCTGGCCACGTCCAGCGCCAGGAGGATGATCAGCGTGAAGAAGTACATTCCCAGCGGCTGCGGACCCTTGGTGATCCCCGCCAGGCCGAGGGATATCCAGAACGCCGGGGCCGCCCACCAGGGCGGATTGTTTCCGCGCCGGCCGGCCGAGTACATCACCGCCAGCGAGATCTGGCCGATCACCATAAAAAGCAGCAGCGCGCCGTCGGTGATGCAGAATTTGGCGCAGGAGATGGTCAGGCCGCAGGTGCAGAAGATGAACGCGGTCCACAGCGCCCGGCGGTCGCCGGTGAAATGGCGAACGGCCGCCCCGACGAGCAGCGCCGTCGCCAGGACCGCGATGGTCGAGGGGAATCGCGCCGCTTCGGGCGTGTCGCCGGCCACCTTCATCGCCGCGAGCTGGCACCAGTAAATCACCGGCGGCTTTTCCAGCCGCCACTGGCCGAGATATTTCGGAACCACCCAATCGCCGCTTTGCAGCATTTCCCGCGAGCACTGGGCGTACCACGGTTCGTCGCGGTCCCAAAGCGGCACGCGATGGGCGCCCAGGAAATACAGCAGGGCCGCGCCAATCAGCATCGCCGGCAGGATTCGCCAGAACTTGGTGGAGCGCGGCATGGGGGCAAGGTACGCGCGGATCGGCGCAAGTGCAAAAGCGGAAGTTACAAGTTACAAGTGGCAAGCGGCAAGTCAAAGCAGCAGCGCCTGCAACTTGCCGCTTGCAACTTCTTCCTTGCAACTTGCAACTCCGCCATTTACTTTGCACGCTGCGCATGCTGCCGATCTACATCGTCCTGGTTTTGACCGTTCTTTGCGCGGCGATGATGCTGCTGGAACGCCGCGGGTTGGCGACGACGCTCGTCCTTTCCTTCAAGGGCGACGTCAAGCGCGAGACTCGCTTTCTTGCCCAGTACGGCCAGCTTGTTTGCACGGTCGTCACCTCGCTGCTCATCTGGCAACTCGATGCGGAGAGGGGATTGCAAATCTGCAAGGCGCTTTGGGCCGCCGTGATCGGCGCGACCGTCGTGGCGACGATTTCCAAACGCCTCCTCGGCCGGGCGAGGCCGCGCAGCGAGCACGCGGGAAAGTTCCTCGGTCCGTCTTTCAAGCATGCCAACTATCGCGAGAGCTTTCCCTCCAGCCACAGTGCGTCGGCCGTGGCTTTTGCGGCGGTTCTGGCGATGGCCTACCCGCATGCGGCCGTCACGTTCTGGGCGCTGGCGCTGATCTGCGCGGTGTTGCGCTATCTCATGGATGCCCATTGGCCCAGCGACGTGCTCGGCGGAATCGCCCTCGGATACCTGGCCGGAATCATCGCCTGGCGAGTTTTCTTTTGAGCGAGCCCCATGCCGTTGCGATGGGATTTTGTCGAATTGATCGACCGGTTGCATCGACTGTTTCTCTCGGCGGAAAACGAATTGCGGCTCGAGCAGGCCGTCTATGGCCTGGACGTTCGCGACGAACGCGAATTGCAATCCCTGATGGCCCAGCGGCTGGCCGGGCATTACCAGGTTGCCCGCGAGGTCCACTATCCATCGACGATCGGAAGAAAGCTGACCCATCGTCAGCGGTGCGACATGGTCCTGACGCCGCGCGGCCGGCCGCTGCGGCTGGACTCGGCGCCGCCGACGCTTTTCGATCCGCCGAACCTCGCCGCCCCGGAAGAAGCGCTTTGGCTCGAGGTCAAAATCGCCTATCAATTCCGCGAGGGAGGCATACGCCACGGCGGCTACGGCGGACAATGGCGCAACGCCGTCGTGGACGATCTGCGGAAGATGGAGGCCGAGCCGCGAATCCTCGAAGCGGGGCTGCTCCTGGTGGTGTTCAACGAGTCCGCGGAGGTCTTGGAGAAGGACCTGGAACTTTTCGAAAATGTGCTTGCCCGCAAGGAAGTGTTGGCGGGATTCCGGCAAGTCCGCGGCGTCGAAATCCTGGACCGCATCGGCCATCGCCTCTGCACCGTGGTTCTTTGGCCCACCATTCAGCGATAATCTCCGCGGCACGGGCGGGCGATCGACCGATCTGGAGCGACGAAAGATTCCGGAAAGTCAGGCGCGATTCTTGATCCAAAGGGACAACGCCTCGACCACTCGCGTGATGACGGCGT
The DNA here is from genome assembly GCA_050010915.1 of Tepidisphaeraceae bacterium. Taxonomy (GTDB): domain Bacteria; phylum Planctomycetota; class Phycisphaerae; order Tepidisphaerales; family Tepidisphaeraceae; genus PALSA-1353. Next base: position 13,024 of record JBEKKC010000083.1, read on the forward strand.
CCCAATCCCCGATGCGGGACTGGCGGAATAATCGCATCGTGGGATACCAAGGGCTGTCCTGGCGTTCCAGCAGCCAGCGCCAGTCTGAAGCAAAAGGCAACAGTGTCCAGACGGGCTTGCCCATGGCGCCGGCCAGATGCACGACCGCGGTGTCCACCGCGATGACCAGGTCCAGGTTGGCGATCAGCGCGGCAGTATCGGCAAAATCCTTCAGCTCCTCCGAACAATTGACCAGCCCCATGCCGGGCGGCGGAGCCTTGGCTTCGTCGGCCGCCGCGCCTTTTTGCAGGCTGAAGAAGCGCACGCCGCCCACCTGTCCCAGCGGGGCCAACTTTGCCAGCTTCATCGAGCGGTTGCGATCGTTCTTGTGGGTTAGTCTCCCCGTCCAACCCAAGCCCACTTTAACGAATGGGGAATGGTCGGCCAGCCGATGTTGCCACCTTCCGGCGTCTTCGGCATCGGCGTGCAGATAGGGCACGATATTGGGAATATTGGCCAAATTCGTCCCGAAAACCCGCGGCAGGCTTAGCAGGGGACAGTGCAGATCAAAGGCCGGCAGGGGCTGGCCTCGGAAGACGACTTGGCATCTCCCGGCCATTGTCTGGAAGAGCCGTTGGAGTTCGGCGTAACATTCAATGATGATTCTCCCGCCCCGCTGTTCCACCAGCGGCAAATAACGGATGAATTGAACGGCATCCCCATGGCCCTGTTCGGTGTGGAGCAGCAGGGTGCGACCTTCCAGTGGACAGCCGTCCCATTGCGGCTGAGGGAAGTTCCGCGCGGGCGTCGGAAATTCCTTGCATTTCCATCGCCATTCGTGCTCTTCCCAACCCTGTTGAAAATCTCCGCTAGTCAGTAGAGATAGAGAAAGGTTGAAGTGAAATTCGGCGTAGTCGGGCTTGAGGGCAATGGCCTGGCGAAAGGCGGCGACCGCCTCATCGAGTTGGCCTTGGTCCTTCAGCGCATTGCCGAGATTGTTGTGAGCATCGGCGTAGGTAGGTCTGAGGGCGATGGCCTGGCGATAGGCGGCGATGGCCTCATCGAGTTGGCCTTGGTCTTTCAGAGCACTGCCGAGATTGTTGTGGGCTTCGGGCAAGTTGGGGTTGAGGGCCAGGGCCTGGCGAAAGGCGGCGATGGCCTCATCGAGTTGGCCTTGGTCTTTCAGCGCATTGCCGAGATTGTTGTAAGCTTCGGCGACGTTGGGGTTAAGGCCGATGGCCCGGCGAATCAAGCCCACCGCAATGTCATTCCGTCCGACCTGATTGGCAATCACTCCCAGAAATTGCATCGCGCCGGCGTGTTCCGGCTGCTGGGCCAGGATCTGCCGGTAAAGCTGCTCGGCCTCGTGCAGCCGCCCGGCTTCGTGGCGTTGCATTGCAAGACCGAAGGCTTGTTGGATGGTGAGTGGAGTCATGCGACAAATGGGCACTATCCGGTGCGGATTACTCTTTCGCAACAGATGGCCATGAGCTGCGTATCGCCGCCTCTCGAAGCGAATGACGGTTCATGCGATATTAGTCGATAGCAATGACCCAAACCCGCCACGCCCGCATGGCCGCCGGCGAGATACTTGCCCTGGTCGCGATCATCGCCCTGGTGCTGATCGTTTACGTCCCGGTGATCCGCACCGCCGGATTCATCTGGGACGATCCGCAATACGTCACGGGCAATCCGCTTCTCCGCACGTTGCCGGGATTGCTGGCCATCTGGATTCATCCCTCGGCGTTGCCGCAATATTATCCGCTGGTCCATACCACCTTCTGGATCGAATATCATCTCGCCGGGCTGCATCCGGCGCTCTATCACGTTGACAACGTTCTTCTGCACGCGCTGGCGTCGATCTTGCTGTGGCGGGCGCTGACGCGGCTGGGCGTGCCGGGCGCGTGGCTGGCGGCGGCGATCTTCGCCGTCCATCCCGTGCAGGTGGAATCCGTCGCCTGGGTCACGGAACGGAAAAATGTTCTGTCGCTCGTCTTCTATCTCCTGTCGCTTCATGCGTATCTGAATTTCACGGATCGATTCAAGACGAAGGATTATTGGCTCGCGCTGGCGCTGTTCATCGCGGCCTTGCTGAGCAAGTCGGTGACCTGTTCCCTGCCCGCGGCGATTCTGCTGATCGTTTATTGGCGCAAGGGGCGCGTGCGCCCGGCGGACGTCCGGCCGCTCGTTCCGTTCTTCCTGCTCGGCGCCGTCATGGCCGTCATCACCGCCATGCTGGAGAAGCAGCACGTCGGCGCATCCGGTCCGGAATGGAGCTGCACGTTCGCCGACCGCTGCCTGATCGCCAGCCGGGCGCTCTGGTTTTACGCCGCCAAACTCCTCTGGCCCCATCCGCTGATTTTCATCTATCCGCGTTGGGAAGCGATGGATTTGTTTCGGCGGCCAGCACTGATCCTGTTCCCGCTGGCGGCGCTGGGCGCCGTCGCGTCGCTGTGGCTATTGCGCCGCAGCCTCGGCAGGGGGCCGCTCGTCGCCGTGCTGTTCTTCGCCGGAACCCTGCTGCCGGCGCTGGGGTTCATCAATTTGTATCCCATGCGATATTCGTTTGTGGCGGATCATTTCCAGTATCACGCCAGCATCGGCCTGATCGTTCTGGCGGCGGCCGGGCTGAGCCGTCTTCGCGCCGCCGGCGCCGCGGCCATTCTTGCGGTCCTCGGCGTCCTGACCTGGCAACAGGGTTCTCTCTATCAGAACCCGCTTGTGCTCTGGAAAGACACGGTCGCCCGCAATCCCACGAGTTGGATGGCCTGGGGAAACCTCGGCGATGAATACGCGGATTTATGCAACCGCGTCGATCTTCCGCCGGCCGATCGCGACAAAGACCGCACCGACGCGCGGCGGTGTTACTGGACGCTTTACAAATTGGCGCCCGATCAGCCGCTGGCGCATCTTAAATGGGGCATCGTCAAGGAATATGACGGCGACCTCACCGCCGCCCAAGACGAATTCGCGGCGTCACTTCGCCTGGCCCCCGATTTCACCATCGCGATGAACAGCATGGGAATGCTTCTGATGCGGCAAAACCATCCCGAAGAAGCGATGCAATATTACCGCCGCGCGATCGAACTTGATCCGGGCTACGCCGAGGCGCGGGTGCATTACGGCGATGCCCTGTTATCCGAGGGCGATCACGACGGCGCTTTCGCGCAATATTTCCAAGCCGCCGCGCGCCGGCCGGATAACGTCGAGGCGCAATTCAAGCTGGCCAACATGCTGCTCACGGAAAAGCATCGCGCGGATTTGGCGATCCCGCACTACGCCGCCGCGGTGTCTGCCGACCCGAACCGGGCGGACATTCGCACGAACCTGGCGGCGGCCCTGATGGCGATGGGACGATTCGACGATGCCAGGGAGCAATGCCAAGAGGCGTTACGTTTGGACCCGAATCTTTCCCAGGCCCGGCAGCTTTGGGCAAAACTGGTTGGGCAATAGTTGCCTCACGCCAGCATCCCCTCATCGCCCACAATCGTTTCATGTGATAGCTGGGTCGGCTTGCCCATGATCGCCGAGGCGCGCATCATGCAATCCACGGCCCGGCCGGCGTCGCCGGTGCCCTTGAGGGCGCGGCCGAGTTCCTTCAGACACAGCACGGTCTCGCGATGTTGCGATCCGAACGAGGACTCGGTGATCGCCAGGGCGCGCTCCAGCAGCCGCACGGCCTCGTCGAAATCTCCCTGATCCGAGAGGAGTTGGGCCAGGTTCAGCAAATCGCGCGCAACGGCGGGATGATGCGAGCCGAAAGCGGTTTGATCGATCAGCAGCGCGCGATCGAACAACTTGCGAGCCGGCACTTGCTGGCCCTGGGCGCGCAGGGCCGCGCCAAGATTCACCGCGATGCACGCCACCTGCGGGTGGTTCGCGCCGAACGCCGATTCCGTGATCGCCAGCGACTGTTCCAGCCATTGCCGGGCGGTTTCGTGCTCCTTCAACTGCGTGAGCACGAAGCCGAGGTTGTTCATGACGCTGGCGATCTTCGGGTGATTTTTGGGGTAACTCTTGCGAAAAACCTCGATGGCCCATTCGAACCGCTCCCTGGCCTGCGGAAGCCGGCCCAACTCGACGAGGGTCATCGCGGAATTGTTCGCGACCGTCGCCATGTGCGGATCATCGGGACCGTAATTAAGGCGGTCGATTTCCAGCGCGGAGTCATAGAGGGTGCTGGCGCCGGCGAGGTCGCCCAGCCGGTGCCGGACGCGGGCCAGATTATTGGCGATGTCCGCCGCCTGCGCGCTCTTCGGACCGTAGGTCGACATCACCAGGGTGTAGGCCATTTCCAGCAGGCTGCGGGCCTCGGCATAATTTCCCTGTTTGAGCAGGAACCGGCCGATGCGGCTGAGCATCTCGCCGACCTCCGTCGGAACGATTCCCGCGCTCTGGGCGCACATCGTCGAGCACATCGCGTGCGGCAAAACCGCGGCGCAGGCGTGCCAGGAATTGGGGTTCTGGCTGTCGAACGAAAACGCCGCCGCCGCGATCCGCAGCGCCACCTGCGCCCAGTTCATGCGGTCGGCGGGGGTGAGGCGATCCTGGGCCATCGCCGCGATCACGCCGTGAATCGAAATGATTCCTTCGTCGGTTTTGGCCAGCGAGAAGCGATCGAGCAGGTTCATCGCCTCGCCGCGGGTCCTGGAGTCGAGCAATCCGTACGCCAGGTCGGGCGGGAGTTCGCCGGCGGCGTTCTCGATCATGGACAGCGGGATTTCGTCCGGCGAGAAAAATCCGCACAGGGTGAGCAATTGCGCCGCCACGGGGTTTAGCGATTCCACTCGCCGGAAGGAAAGCTCCCACGTCATCGCGACGTGCATGGGATACGATCCGAGCGGCCTGCCCTGGCCGAGCATCTCGGCCCAGAGATCTTCATAGTCGTTGAGATACTGCGAAAGCAGGATATCCGCCTGCTCGATGCACGCCGCGGCCTGCTCCAGCGCCAGTGGCAGATCGTCCAGCGCCCGGGCCAACTGATCGGCGGCGTGAGGCTCGTCGATCCCGCCGAGCCGGCGGCGAAGGAATTCGATCGACTCCTCCCGCGCCCAGGAGTTCACCGCCTGGATCTTCCCCACGGAATGCCAATGAAGATTCGTGCTGGTGATCAGCACGTCCCCCGTGCCCTGGGCGGGGAGGTAGCCCGCCAGATGGTCCGGCTGGCGCGCATTGTCGAAAATCAGCAGCCAGCGGTCCCGGCCCTGCAATTCCTCCAGCGCGGCACTGCACGCCTGGCGCGGCCCGTCGAAGATCTGTCCGGACCGGGCGAGCTTGGGCGCCAGCGCCGCCAGATCGGCCGCGATCGTCGCCTGCGACTCGGCTCGAATCCACCAGACGATGTCGTATTTCTCCTGATTTCTGTAGGCATATTCGACGGCCAGCGCCGTCTTCCCGCATCCACCGCCGCCGGCCAGCACCTGCGGCCGGTGATGAGCGACGGCCAGCGCATCCTCGATATCACGGAGATTCTGCTCGCGTCCGACGAAGTGGATATTTCGCCGTTGAAAGAGGTTCCAAACAGGCGGCAGGCCCTTGGGCCTACCCGGGATGGTCGTGACCATTGTTCGTTCCTTCCGAACCGCTGGGCGGATGGGGATATGGTAACACCCCGAACGGCCATCTGCCGAAAAAGAGTCGTGAAGGCGAAAACGGCAAAGGCGACTGCATTCTCCCAACAAGCCATGTTTAGGATAAGCCGTATGAAAAATGTCACGCCGCGCCTTGGAATGCTCCATCCGTCCCGAATGGACGGAGATCGACTTTTCCGAGGAGCGAAAGCTGGCCGTGAAAGTTCTCTGCGGCCCATGTCAGAAGGACACCTGTCCGCTGGACCACCGTGAATGACTCGCCTGACGCCGGCGATGGCGTACGATGCCACGATCAGGCCGGGGCAAACTCAATCTCCTTGACCAAGCACGTCGCAAAAACGGGCCGATTTTTCCGTTTTTGCGTCTAAAAATGTCCCGCTCGTGCCCGGAATGTCCCATTACCCCCCCCCCTCCCCCCCTCGCTGCACGAGAAAGTAGAGCAGGAGAATAGTAGATAGTGGACAAGACCGAATGCGAACCCATTTTGGGGTTTGCGGAACCTGAATCGTCAAACCTGGAAACAGCATCTGAACGGCCACCAGAATCCTCTCCCCGGAAACGAACCCGGCAAGGCCCGTGCGCGCACAATTAGCGACAGAGGCAAAACCCTCTGCACCCTCCGACCAACGATATAGAACATTTACCTAACTTGCCTTTGAAATGCAAGGAGAAAATCTGAGATTGGGCCTGCTTGGCATCGGCTTCTGAGAAGTCCATGAAATGAACGGCAAGTACCGGGCAAGTAGGGGCGGTATTTCGGTTCTCGACCCTATCGGGGCCGTAATTTGATGCGTATCATTTGAACCATCTAAAGGTTGCATTCCTACGCGCTTCGGCAAACAAAAATTCTCGAAAGCCAACTTTGCATCTTGCGATAGTATAGTGGTGGCTTGAGCGTTCAAGCCGAACAACTTTTGGCGAAAAGTGGCTTACGGCATTAACTCGGCACGGTCATTTCCGAAGGAGCTACCATGTCCAATGAAGGATTCACCATCAGCATCCATGTGCCTGATGGCGACCCCGAAAGCTACCGAATAATATCGCGGGCTGACAGGCCAGCGCAGGGAATCTATTTCCCCGTGTCAGTAATCACTTCAAATGCCACCACTGATTATCGAATCAAATGCCACCACGTCCCATATAACTTATTCAGCCGATCCTTTTCAAATTGAGGCCGGGTTTCCGACTGCCGGCGGTCA
>JBEKKC010000084.1:0-19383 GCA_050010915.1 Tepidisphaeraceae bacterium
CAACGAATCGCCCAAGCCGTTCGTCTGGACCGCCAAGGCGACCGATATCCTCGAAAAAGTGAAGATCGCGCGAGAATCGCTTCATAAGTCTGTCACTGGCTGACGAGGTACACTAGCGGGTTCGGGCACCACTTCCACCACGCCATAAACCGGCCCCCAGGCATATTCGGTTCCGCTGTTGTTGTAGGGGTCACTGACATTCGGAATGTCGTTCCATGTCCCCGCGGGGCCGGCCGGAACGCCCGGCCCTCCAGAAATATCCGCCGGGTACAGTTCCGTCCAATACTCGTCGCCTCCCTCATTATTCGGTTCGCCCGCGTTCCAATTAGTGTATGTGACCGGCGAGCCATCCACCCAAACAAAATTCGACGCATGACTGCCGCCGCTTTGATCCTGCGAAGGGTCGTGGAGGCCGATCAAAAGAAAACGCTCCATGCCGCCATAGCCGCCGAATGTGGAAAGTATCCAGTTATTCTCTGCCGCGTTTGTGATTGAAGCTAGGTTGCCGCCCATTGACTGAGCCGTGGACTCGGCATCTGTCCAATCGCTGTTTGCCAGGAGGTAGTAGCTGTAGCCAGTTGCCGGATCGACGACCGGCCCGTCCAGCACCGTTCCAATTGCGGCGGGCGGCGAAAGACCGATCACGACGAATGTCGCTGCAACGATGCCCAGAATGCGTTTCGTGTTCATGGCTTCCCTTTGATTGGCGCTGCTGTAGCGTTATCGTGCAGCCGCATCAATTCTCTGAAACCCGTGGCATGATGGTGTGATACCAATCGCTTGTTTGATGGTTTGCTACCGAATCAATCTTTTGTGGGGAAGGTGGCACCCCTTCAATCGCCTGCTAGTCTCGGATCATGGCCAAGCCCCCGATAACGGCCCAGCAAGCTGCGAAGGTTGATCGGATGCTGGCGGCACACTCGGATCATCTGAGGCGTCTGGCCGGGCGAATCAACGAATTGGAATCGTATCCGCACCCGGTGATCCATTGGGCCGAAAAGGCGGAATGGACGGTGGGCGGTCTGCGCGTTCATTTCGCAGAATGGGCAAAGGGACAAGACCCTCATCGCGTTCCCGCTCAGCACGTCGGAAAGTCGTAGCACGCGATGTGGATGCGGCTATGAACGTCGATTGAACTTTGGGATGCCGAGCTTTTTGCGTCGCCAATGAACCGACCCTGAGCTACGCCCAATTCGTGACCTCAGGGATACGACATGGGGACGTGGCTAGGTTTTAACGAGCTGAGGCGCTGCATCTTATCCGGATTGACTGCAAACGAACTTGGCCCCCCGCCCCACGTCGTATATAAACCCCGCCAGATATCTCGACCTCTCCCGCAGTCGAAAAATCATTTGCCGGGACTCAAAACCATGGCGGACCCGACCTATCAGTCTGATCCAAACGCCCCCGGCCAATCACCTGCATCCGACTCTTCCCTCCAATCCGCCCCCAAAACCAACGTCCGATTCCTGGTCTTCTTCATGATGTTCCTCGCCGTCGTGATCAACTACATGGACCGCGCCAACTTCACGGTCTCCACCCCGCTCATCGAAAAGCATTTCAACTTCGACATCAAACAAATGGGCCGCATCTCCTTCATCTGGGGACTGGCATACGCGCTCTTCAACTTCCCCGGCGGCTGGTTCGTCGACAAACTCGGCATCCGCAAAGCCGCCTCCTTCGCCATCGGATGGTGGTCGATCTTCACCATTTTCAGCGCCGTGGCCTGGAGCATGTTCTCATGGTGTACCATTCGCGGCCTCATGGGCGCGGGCGAAGCGCCGATCTGGCCCATCAACGCCAAGGCCACCAGCACCTGGTCCTCGCCCAGCGAACGCTCGCGCGTTTTCACCCTCGCCGGCTCCGGACAATTCGTCGGCTCAATGGTCGGCGTCGTCATCTCCGGCTGGATCGTTCATTGGCTCGGCTGGCAGTGGACCTTCATCATCTTCGGCGCGATGGGAATTCTGTGGATTCCGATCTGGTACACCCTGATTCGCGACACGCCGCAGTCACACCCCTGGGTCAATCAGCGCGAATTGCGCTATATCCAAAACGTCAGCGGCGCAACCGCCACCCGAATCCACAAACCAGAGCCTCTGAGCCGTGCGGAAATGAAACAGGCCCTGGCCGTGATGCTCACCCGAAACGGCATCGGCGTGATGCTTACCTTCCTGACCTTCGGCTACGTCCTCTTCACTTTCCTCAACTGGCTCCCCACCTACATGTATGAAACTTTCCATCTTTCGATCGTCAAAAGCGCCTCGTGGACAAGCCTGACCTATCTCGCCGGTTTCATCGGCTTTCTCATCTCCGGCCCCATCAACGACGGCCTGGTCGGCAAATTCGGCCACGCCAAAGGCCGCAAGCTCGGCGCGGGTGTTCCCATGGGTCTGATGATCGTCATGATGCTCGCCGCGCTACAGACCTCCAGGCTGGCCCTCGTCGTCCCGACAGTAATCCTGATCGGCCTGTCCCTGATGGTCATGAACGCCAGCGTCGGCGCCTGGGGCGTCAACGCCGTCGATCTCGCCCCCACCCCCAAAAGTTCCGCCTTCGTCTACGGCGTATACAACGGCGTGCTCAATCTCATGGGAGCCTACAGTTCCATCGTCGTCACCACGCTCGCTCACTCCTTCGGCTTCATCGCCGCCTTCTCCAGCGCCGTCGTCTTCATGGCGATATTTCTGATCGGTTTAATCTTCGTCATCGACGAAAATGGAATCGTGCCGGCGAAAGAGGAGCTGGTGGAGATCGGATAGAGCGGCGGAAGGCATGGCCGGCGTCGCGGACCGATGACACAAGTGACGCCATTTCCATTATGGAGATCACGCGCGACCGCGGACATCGTGTCCGCCAACGCCTGATGATCGTCCGCCGCTACTTGGCCGCCTGATCCGGTTAATGATGAACCTGCCGGGCACGCCGATCAGCCGCTTGTCCGATTGGCTGCCGGATCAGTGGAAGTTGCAAAACCCCGCGTCGTCAGGCTAAAACTATCGCTCACTAAAAAAGCGGCCAAACACTTTGTCCAGTTCATGCTTTCGGACGAATAAACCGCGACGGCTGTAAATTATTTGAGAGTTTGAAAATCCAAAGCGGTCGCGGTCAATCGCTCATTTCGGGTTCATTCTGCGACCCGTTTCATTAGATGGCGCTTTCGCGGCCTGGCGCCCGCCGTGGCCGGCGCCACGCGGTCAGAAGCGCGACGGCGATCGCTGATGCGGTGGTCGGCTCGGGAACGTTGACTGCTATCCAAACCGCGTTGCCATCGGCATCATAAGCGGTGGAGAGGATCTGCCCGGGCACATTGAAACTCGACAGGATGTTGCCCGCGGAATCATAGGCGGTCAGGCTGTTCTGGCCGGCGGCGTTCACTTCGCCGACCAGCAAGACGTTGCCGAGAGTGTCGTACGTCATGCTCTGCACGTTTCCCAGCGGGTCGATGGTCCCCAGCACGTTGCCGGCTGGGTCGTAGGACCAGATCCTATTGTCGAGGGAGTCGTATTCGTAGAGGCGATTGTTGTCGTTGTCGTAGGTTGAGAGAGTCGCGTCTGCGGTGACGTCGGTCATGGATAGGACATTGCCGGCCGGGTCGTACTGCCAGTTCGTGCAGTTGCCCAGTGCGTCCGTGGTGGTGACGCTCAACGTATTGCCGAGGGTATCGTAGGTCATGCTCTCGACAATTCCGAGCGGGTCGATGGTCCCCAGCGCGTTGCCGGCTGGGTCGTAGGACCAGATCCTATTGTCGAGGGAGTCGTATTCGTAGAGGCGATTGTTGTCGTTGTCGTAGGTTGAGAGGCTTGCGTTTGGGGTGACGTCCGTCATGGATAGGACATTGCCGGCTGGGTCGTACTGCCAGTTCGTGCAATTGCCCAGTGGGTCCGTGGTGGTGACGCTCAATGAATTGCCGAGGGTATCGTAGGTCATGCTGTCGAAGATTCCCGCCAGCGGGTCGATGGTCTGCAGCACGTTTCCCGCGGAGTCATATTCCCAGACTTCCTGTAATTGTCCGGCCGCCCGCGCGGGGAGGAAAGAAAAACCGAACAGCAGCGCTGCGGTGCATAGGAATCGGCAAATCGCGGGATTCGTTCGCATGACTCACCTCCGAAGATTTTCTCGACTCGAGGCCCGAAGGGATGCTTCAAGCGATCGTTGTCACTCGTCGCCCTCGCACGGACGCGGCAGCCGGCGCGAACAGGCTGTCTCGATAAAATGGGAGCATGTTCGATCCCTTCCAAGCAGAGCTAAAGAGCGAGAAGCTTAGGTCATTTTAAGATTCGCGTCAAGCAGGTTCTTGCTTAGAAACCGATTTGTGACGCGTTTCAAGATCGGGCTGGCGTAAAAATCGAATTACGAGTTAGCAGAAACTAATGAAAATCTCAAAGAGGTCAGATTTTGTGAGATTTTGTCAGATCGCCGAAATCGGCTTCCGCGGGCTCATCCAGCGAGGTCGCATCGCAATTCTTGAACGCCTCGCGCGGCTGCAGGCCGAGAAGCTCCATTAGCTTGGCATCGGCGTCGTATTTCGGCGACGGGACGTCCGTCGTCAGCATTTGGCCGTTGTCGCTGGAGAAAATCGAATTCGCGCCGGCGAGGAAGCAGAGGGCTTGATCGCTGACAAAACTTGCATTCTTAGCGCGGGGCCTATCCCCGTCCGGGCCCAGAGGCGAATTAATGAGCTTTCGCCTTAGACTCCCCAGGGCCCGATGACGCACGACGGCCTCGTTGGCGATGTAGCCGCCGCTGTCCAAATCCGACAGCGCCTCGAAACCGCGTGCCACCGCATTCCGCTCACGAGCTTCGCGCACGACGGCATGTGAGGGACGTCCTTGCATATTCTGTAAGCGATTCATCAACCACGATTTACGCTGACGGTGCTGGATTGCGGCGCTTCCAGTGGTCCGGCAACCAGTCGGACAGTTGGCTGATCGGCGTCGCCGGCAAGTTCGCGAGCAATTGAGTCAGGTACCGCTGGGAATCGATGTTGTGCCGGCGGCAGGTACTCGTCAAGCTGCTAAGGATTGCAGCCGTCGCGCCACCTCGCTCATTCCCGACGAATAAACTGTTTTTGCGATTATGCAGAGATCAGCATAACCGTAAAAATTCACTCTTTGTTGGCAATGAGCGCGGCGGCCAGACAGCGGCGATCCTTTCCAGCCTGACGAGTACCTGCCGCCGGCAGGGCATCGATCCGCAACGATATCTGACTCAGTTGCTGACGAACCTGCCGGCCACGCCGATCAGCCAAATCGGCAAGTGGCTGCCGGACCGGTGGAAACGGCGAAATCCGGCCTCCGCAGCGTAATCGATCCGTGGAGTAACGCTCACATTGCGACTAGGTTTTGGGTGGGGGGTTAATCACATTGTCCTGGAGCCAATCCGCCATGCGTTGGGGCCAGGAGTGGATCGTCACCAGTTGGGAACGGTCTCCCATGTTGAAGGCGTGGGAACCATGTGCGAAGAGATGGAACTCGATGGGGACATTGGCCTGGCGGTAACGCTCGACAAGGGTAAGCAGGGTGTTGGAGGGGCCTTTGTCGTCGTTGGCGGCCAGGACAAATGCGTGCGGAGCGTCGGCAGGAACGACGTCGGGAATCCCCAGCGGGCCGGGGTAAACGAGGAGCTGAAAATTGGGGCGTGCGCTTTGGCGGTCAATGGGGTCGGGGGCGCTCGGATCGGGTTTGTCGTGGTTATAGGCGATCATCGAGACGAGCTCGCCGCCGGCGGAGAAGCCGAGGATTCCGACGCGATTGGGGTCGATGTTCCACTCGGCGGCGCGGCTACGGACCAGCCGCATGGCGCGGACGGCGTCTAGGCGGGCATCGTCGATCGTATATGGGGAGCCCGGCTCGCGGCTGAGCCGATATTTGAGGGCGAATGCGGCGATGCCGAGCTTGGAGAGGTAGATGGCGGGGTCGCGGCCCTCGGCGTTGAAGACAAGCTCGCGATGTCCACCACCAGGGACAACGATGATCGCGACGCCGGTGGCTTTCTCCTTTGGGGGGAGAAAAACGGTGAGGGAAGGGTTGTGGACATTGCGGACCCAATAGCTTTGAGCCTGCTCGGGCTCGTCGCGGCGGTTCTCAAAGCCGGGCGCGCCGTTGGGCCAGAGACGAATGACTTGAGGCTGGGACGGCATCGTTGTTTGGGCCATGGCGGTGGTGGCGATCAGCAAAAGAAGCGGGGCGATTTCAATTGTGAATGGCATTTTGGCATTGTGGTATTCCGCCGGGGAAATGCAATGAAAGAGCGGCAGGCGACCAGTGTTTTGTAATGAGTTGAAGATCTGGGCCGGGGCGTAGCAATTTATTCGTTCGCGCCGGCACGCCGGCCATCCGTAAAAGATAAAAGATGCCGTTCACATGCTGGACACGTAAGATGGTGAGCGATGCAAACTCATCGACCTGGGCCACTGGCTCAATGGCAAACATCAAATCCTCGCGCTGCCGGAAGAGCAGGACGAGTGCCTGCAATCTTCCTCGGACGAGCAAACCTTTTTGGAGTGATCCATGGTGGACCCTAAGATGCGCCGCGGTCTTGGGCGGATTGGAGCTTTTGGGCCGATGAGATCCCCCGTCCTCGCTCTGCTGTTCATGTTCAGCGCCTTTGATTTGCCGGCTGCCGCCGACACGCCGCAAATCCAGATCGCTGTCGCGACGACGGGCGCGCTGCGATTGAGCGTGTCTTACGACGGCCAAATTACGCCGCTGCCCAGCATCTTCGTCGCAAACACAAGCGATCAAGGCTCCGCCGGCATCAAGACCACGGCAGGAGACCTGCTGATCGACCGGACCAGCGGACGATGGACTTTGCGCGATCCCAGCGGCAAGACCTCTATTGCCAGCGGCGATCTCGGCACGCTGATAACTCGGCAGCGGACCGGTAAACCCTTCGTCCAAATCAGAATCGACCACGCCCAGGGCAGCGCCGAGCGGTTCTACGGTTCAGGCGGCGGTCGCGGCGGTCCGGGTAACCTGTTGCATGTCCGGGGCGACAGCGTCGTGGCCGGCGGCTATGCGATGATTCCGTATTATTGGTCCGACGCCGGATACGCCGCGCTGGCGGTAAGCATCGATGACAACGCGCCGGCAAGCTGGGACGGACGGTCGGCAAAATCCGTGACCTGGGATTTTCCGGGGAAGAGAGCGGATCTTTACCTGATGCCCGCGGCCAATCTATATGACGCTGCCCGGGCTTACGCCCAATTGAGCGGATATCCGGCCGTGCCGCCACGCTGGACATTTGGATATTTGCAGAGCCGTTGGGGATGGAAAGACCGGGCTTACATCGACGACGCGGCCAGGCAATTCATCGATCGCAAACTGCCGGTCGATGCGTTTATCTTCGACTTTGAATGGTTCACTCCCGAGCATGACTATGAACTCAAACCCCAGGGAAGCGCGGATTATCGGGATTTTTCGTGGAATCCGCGGCTCTTTCCCGACCCTGCGGGGCAGATCGCGCAGCTCAAAAAAGAGGGCATTCATTTTGTGGTCATCCGCAAACCACGCCTGGGAAACAGCGCGGCCCTGGCTATGGCGCGCCGAAAGGGATGGATTTTGACGCAAGGCAACGGAGTCGATGCGCGCTGCCTCGATCTTGCCAATCCCGATTGCCGCGATTGGTACGCGCGGCAGCTTGTTCCGCTCCTGAAGTGCGGCATTGACGGCTGGTGGAACGATGAAGGTGAAATCACTGCTACGACCTACTATTGGTGGAATCAAGCACAGGCGATGGCGCTGGCTGCCGTGAATCCGGACAGGCGGCTCTGGACGATCGATCGTTCGTTTGAGCCTGGCTTGCAACGGTTCGGCGCGGCGGCGTGGACGGCGGATATTCCTTCGGATTGGCCGACTCTGGCCAAAACGCCGGGCGACCTGCTGAATTGGAGCCTGGCCGGTATGGACTACGGCGCCTGCGACATCGGTGGGTATGCGGGAAATGATTCGCCCGAATTGCTCATCCGATGGATGCAGATGGGCGTCTTTCTTCCGGTGATGCGGGCGCATTCGGTTTACACGGTCCAGCCGCGCTTTCCGTGGCTGTACGGGCCCTCTGCGGAGGACGCCATCCGCAAGGCGCTGCTCCTGCGCTATCGCCTGATTCCGATGTATTACAGCCTGGCTCACCTGGCCCACGAGACCGGCGCCCCGCTCATGCGACCTTTGGTCATGGAATTCCCGAGCGATCCCAAGGTCGCCGACATGACCAGTCAGTGGCTCATCGGCCGCGGTCTGCTGGCCGCTCCGATTTTGAATCCCGGCAATCGGCGCGAGGTTTATTTGCCCGATGATGATTGGTACGTGCTGGGCTCCAATCTTCGGCTAGCCGGAAACCGCGTTATTGCGGCCGACGCACCGTTGGATCAGATTCCGCTCTACGTTCGTGCCGGCACGATTTTGCCGCTGGGTCCGGCCATCCAGCACACGGACCAGTTGCCCGGCGGACCGCTGGAGGTGCAGGTCTATCCCGGAAAAGATGCCGACTTCACGCTCGTCGAAGACGACGGCCTGACCAAGGCGTACCTCGATGGCCAGGTTCGCCGCACGAAGTTTCACTGGGATGACGCGGCGCGGCGGCTGAGCTGGAAGATCTCCGGCCCCTACAACGGAAATGATCTGTTCGGGTCGATCCAGGCCGTGGTCTTCGACGCCGGACAAATCAAACGGGCCGAAGCGCCGCTGTCTTCGGACATGTCTTTGCTCATCACACGGAAAAAGACAGAGCCGACGCAAGCCAGTCCCTGAATTACCTGAGCGTTACGTGAACCACATCGCTACCCTGAGGGGTTTGGGTTTCGTCGCCCCCCTCCGATCTTTTTTTGGGTGTCGATGTATATGCGGGTCTTGCCGAAGAGGGTTTGGGAAACGGCGAGCATTGCCTCCTCAAGGTCGGCTTCGAGGTCAAAGGGCTCCTCGTTAAACTCCCCTGCTTCACTCCAGAGCATTTGTTACTCCGTTCGTTTGGTTGCGCTCCCTTGAGATGCGCAGGGTTATAGAATTTGGAGAGGTTTAGTCTACCGATGGCGAGTGAGTCCAACCGTTGGTGGGAAGGGGTTAGATCGATTGCCCGGAGTGCGGAACAATCCCGCCAAAAAAGGAAGTGATTTCAAACTGAAACAGTAGCGAGAATTCTGGAAGCTTGGGATTCGGCGAAGAGCGTGAATGGGATGGGTTTCACACCATCGATTTTTTATTACGATGTCATTCCCGCACAAGTTTATCGGGAGGTCGCCCATGCGTTGTTTTGTGTTGGCCGCGTTGTTTTGCATCTTACTGCCGGGTTGCTCGGCCGCGCCGCCGCCGACGGTGGCATTTCTCAGCGACTTCGGGACCGTGGACGACTCGGTCGCGATCTGCAAAGGCGAGATGATCCGCGTCGCGCCCCAGGTCCGCATCATTGATGTGACGCACCAGGTCACGCCCTATGCGGTTGATGAAGCGGCGCGGTTCCTGGCTGGGTGCATCTCCAACTTCCCGCCTGGGACGGTCTTCGTTTGCGTGGTCGATCCGGGCGTCGGCAGCGACCGCAAGCCCATCGCCGTGCGCACCGATTCCGGGCAAATTTACGTCGGCCCGGACAACGGCCTGATTACGCTGGTGGGGGGACTCACCGAGGCCCGCGAAATCACCAACACCCACTGGATGCTCGGTGGGAAGCGGAGCAGCACCTTCCACGGCCGGGACATCTTCTCCCCGGTGGCGGCGCACTTGGCGCGGGGTGACCATTTCGCCGAAGTCGGCCCCGTCGTTCCAGTCGATAAACTTGTGCGGCTGAACCTCTCCGTCGCCACGGTTGACGCGGCCGGGCTCACGGGTGAGGTCGTCGGGCTCGACGGCCCCTACGGCAACCTCGTCACCAACGTGCCCGAGGCGACGTTCGACCGGCTGGGATACAAACTCGGCGACATTGTGACCGTCACGGTTGACGGCAAGGCCGTGCGGATGCCCCTTGTGAAAACCTTCAGCGACGTGCCCGAAGGCCAACCCCTGCTCTACATCGACAGCCGCGGCCGGCTCGCGGCGGCGATCAACCTAGCCGATTTCGCCAAGGCCAATGGCATCACCCCACCGGCGAAATTCACCATCCCACTCCGCCCGACTGCCATTGGTCCGTCGGTGCCGTAAGGCGCGACCGCGGACACCGTGTCCGCCAACATTTGATGCTCGTCCGCCGATGTCGGATTATCTGCGTCGCCGCCGGCGGGCGAGAATTCCCAATCCAGCCATCACCATCATCGCCGCGCTCGCCGGCTCCGGCACGCTGGACGTCGGCAAGGACAATCCATTGGCCACCGCGAAGGCGTCCAAGGCCGCAACGTCGCCGGCCGACGCTCCGCCGCTGACGCCCTGGTTGAAGTTCGCCGCTAGGTCGGAGAAGTTGGCGCCATTTGCCCGCGCGGAAGGCCGGTGACAGGAGTGACGCAATTTCCATTATTGAGATCACGCGCGACCGCGGACATCGTGTCCGCCGACGCCTGATGCTCGCACGCCGCTACTTGGCCGCATGATCCAGTTGATGATGAACCTGTCGGCGACGCCGATCAGCCAGGTGGAACACTGGCTGCCGGACCGATGGAAGAGGCGTAAATCCGCGCCGTCGGGTAGGTTTATCGCTCACGGGAATGGCCGGTTGGGATCCCCGATCATGGTGAGCGGTGTCTGAAGTGCACTCCGCATATCGCTCACAAAAAACTCTATGCTCGGGTAGGGCACGTGGTTCATCCAACGCTGGCGACGTTGGCACCGTCGGCGATGTGGCCCGGAGGTGGACTGGAGCCGATTCAAACCCGGCGATGGCGCGGTCGGCGCGCCGCCAACAGCAAGCCGAGGCCCATCAAAGCGGCCGTGGTCGGTTCCGGCACGAAGGCGATGGACCACGCCAAACCGTAAGTCTCCAATGTTGGAACCATATACTGGGCGTTGGTCACGTCCAGCTCGTAAGTCTGGCCCGCCACCAGGTTGGTAGAATAGATGTACTGCACGTTGTCGATGTCGCTGGTGGAATAATCAATGTTCGTGCCGAGCGTGCCGTTGGGGTTGACGAGGTTCAGGTACAAGTCCAGATCGGCCATCAGCGCCGGGGCGGTGGCGCCGGTGCTCTGAGAGCCGACCGACGGCGCGTTGCGAACAAATGTCGAGGAACCCGCGACAAATAGGCCGCTGTTTACCGCACGGCCGATGATGTTGTTCACCGGATCGTCCCATGCCAAAGTGGCCTGGAAGGAACCGTATGCCCCCAGGCCGCCCGCCGGGACGGTGAAATCGTATTTGTCGATGATGCTGTTGGCGGTGTTATAGCCGAAGATTTCGACGTCCCAGCCCGTGGGACTCACCTTGCCTGGTCCCTGCTCGCCAGCGGCATAGTTATCCAAGCTATTGATGACATTCAGTTCACCAGTGCCCAGTAACGGATCGAGCCCTGGTCGTACCGTGATGTTATTACCCGGGAAGTTCGCCGCCGACATTCCAGTGGGGACGGCCACGGACCCCTTGCCGGGCAAGCGGGCCCAGGTCTGGCCATTTTGGTCCGCCAGGTAGGTCTGGATGCCGCCGTTGACGAAGGAATGGACCGCACCGTTCATGAGCAGAGCCTTCATGAGATCATGGTCCACGGAGTATCTCGCCAATCCTCCATACTGGTAGAGCAACGCGGCGGCGCCGGCGACTTCCGGCGCGGCGAAACTGGTGCCGGCGATCGTGTCGCCAACGATGTTGGCGCCCCCGGCGCCTTGGTAGGCGCTGGCGGTGGTGAGACTGAGACCTCCGGTCGAGTCGCTGTCGCCGGCTGAAACGACGCCGCCTGCCGCGCTCTGGAATTGGTTGATGGCGACGGGCGGCGCGGCCAAAGTTCCAAAGTTGGCAGCATTCCCCTCGTATGCGGCGTAGGCTGCGGAGGCGTTGAACGGATCACCGCCGGGCGCCACCAGGTCGGTCTTCTCTCGGCCGTAGCCGGTGATCGAACTGACATCCGACGTGGTGTTGGAAAGGTTGTAGGAAGAGCCTTGGGTGTAATTCAGATTCTGGGTCAACGATGTGCGAACGCCGGTGGACCCTACGTTGAGGGTGTTGTAAGAGTCGGATGGGGAGCCGACGCTGTTGAAAATCGGTCGGGCGGCGCCGGCAGCGCCCAGATAGCCTTGATTGGTGTTTCCGGCCAATGCCGTCGGAGGCGGCGGGGGTGATTCATTTCCGGCCACGACAATCAAGTCGTTAAAGGTCTCGGCCTCATAATCGACGAACTCTGAAAATTGGCTCAGGCCGTTGTTGTTTGCAATCAGATTCGCCTTATTCAGATTATAAATGGGAATGAGACTGCCGTCTGAGTACCTTGCAAAATTCGCGGCCGTCGCCGCGGTATAAACGGCGGCCGTGCCGGCATTCGTCAGAAACAGTTGGCTGCCGCCATTGGTGGCCCTCTGGTATTGCGGGCTGCCGAAGCTCAGGTTGACCACACGGGCTCCCTTTTGCATCGCCGTCTGGATCAAGGCGGGAGCGCCGTTGTTCGGATCAGAGGGACCCGCGGTAATTCCCGCCTCCAAGACCAGCGATCCTGGGGCAATGCCCGTCTGCACGGGGTCTTGACTGGCGATCACGCCGGTCACTTCAGTGGCATGGTTGTTAACTTTGAGCCGCGCGGGCAACACGCCTCCCGCCGGCAGGACACCGCCGGTCAACTGATACAACTGCACGCTGGAGGAGGGCAGGTCGGGATTGCCGTTAGGCAGGTTTCCGGGCGAAGTGTTTAGAAAGGGCCCATAAGCGTTGGCCAATGCGCCTCCGGCCTCTACGTCTGCCACCGTGACGCCGGAGCCGTCGAGGGGAACGATCCCGTAAGTCGGATTGTTATAAAGATAGTCGGATGCTGCTAGATCAAAGTCGGTGCCATCGACCGCCACATTCTGACGCAAATCCGCCCTGACCGTTGAACCGAAGCCGAACACCGCCGCGCCGAGCAAAAGTAGCGCAGCGCGCAATCGAATCCACCACGATTTGTGAGACATCTTTTCTCCCTGCCAAAGCACGCCACCCGTTCGCCAGTTGCCAACCGACGCGTCATCCTCCAAAGAAATGAAATGCCGGACAACCTTGTGCCGGTCAAAATGAACCGAGCCAGTTTTACAAAGGCGTCGTTAAAGTCAAGAAAATTCATGTATTCGTCGCAAATTCCGAAGGTGGATCGCCTTTTTTGCGAAATCGTTATCCAACGGTGGAAAGAAGTCGCCAAGGACTTACAGCGGTTCATTCGCCTGTGCGGCATGACCATGTGCGCCCGCCCGTGGTAATGGAAAGGTCGCCGACATTGGCAGAATGGCCGGAGTTGCTGACCTGGCCGGTGTTCCAGACCTGCAGGGTTCCGGTCACGTTCAACTGCCCGGTGTCGCCGCCACCGCGGGGCTGCGGCTCACGCCTTGTTCGCCGTGAAAGACACCCGCCTCGATCTTGCCAAAATGTTTCAAGATGAACGCCCAGATGTCGGCGGCATGTTCCGGCGTCATCAGTCTGACATTCGGCGGGAGCATAAAATTTGCTGCTGGTTTGGCGTCGTCGAACGCGAGCTAAAGCATGCCGCGCCGAAGTTAATGCTTGAGCAGCCGGCGCTTACGGCTTCCTGGATCGCGTATCGAGATCAGCACATGCGGCACCCTCACGAGCGGTCGCATCTCGACATCTCGGCGGCTGGCGGGAACAGTCTTTGGCAACGGCTGCAGGATGCGCTCTGGCTTAGGCGAAATCGTCCGTTAACAACAGCGCGATGGCAGGCAAGGCGACGATCGTCGCCGCCGGCAGAGAATTCCCAATTCAGCCATGACCATCATCGCCGCGCTCGCCGGCTCCGGCACACTTGACGTCGGCAAGGACAATCCATTGGCCGCCGCGAAGGCGTCCAGGGCCGCGATGTCGCCGTCCTGCGCCTATTGTGCCGCCGACGATAGATGTGAGAGACGTTTGCGTCCCCGGCCAATGATTCTCTACATCGACCACGGCTCGGCATGCCCGTCGGTTTCGTCGGACCAGCGATACTGCAGCCCAATGATTTCCAACTGAATGTCCTTCGGCAGGGGTTTGATGATCTTCACCGCGTCGAGAAGCGCACACAGGTTTTCCGGCCGGCTGGTGGCGCCCACCGTGGCGCGCACCTGCGGGAATCCGTAGGCAAATCGCACACAGAATTCGGGCCAGGTCTTGCACCCCGATCGTTCGTACAACGGTGCGACTTCAACGGCGCGCTGTCGTAGATAGTCCTTCCACGCGCCGCCGGACACGTCGCGCAGACGATGAATGTCGCCGCCGGCAACCGTCCGCATCGCGACGATCGGCTCCCCTCGCTCCTGCAATAAATCCCACAATTCGTTGGACGCGAATCGCTGAAGCGGATTTAGATAAAAGATGTATCCGTCGACCACGCCGTTCGGATACCCGGGCCGCAGCGCCTGCAGAGGAACGGTGCTCGTCCAGGGAAAGACCTCCAGCACGAAGCGATGGACAAGCCCTTCATCACGGAGTGTGCGGAAATCGTCATAACATTTCCCGCCCGATGCAAACTCCTCGGCTAATTTGCCGCCGAGGCAGAGTTGACCGATATCCATATGATCGACGCCTAACGGCTCGATGTTCAGCCGGATCGTTCGGCGCAATTCCTCGATGCTGCTCCAGCCGACCTTGAAGATCATCCGCGGTATCCGTTTCGGATCGGCGTCGAACGCCGCCCGTAGAACCTTCAGAGCATCGCCATACTGGTGGCTGGTGTGAAACCAAAGTCCGGCATCCATTGCCGTATGCGCCATCATCACGCGATCTGCAAACGGAATCTTATCATCGCCAAGGCGCGTGGTGCCGTAAATCAACTTGGATAAATCGGTCAGCCCGCCAGCCGGTGGTTCGGAAGATGATGTTGTCATGCCGCGATAGGATAGGGCCGGGGCGAAACGCCGTCCATTTGGCGGCGACAGAACGAGCGCGGTTGGTGTGTCGCTCACCGTGCGGGCGTGAATTGGAAGGTGGTGAATTACTTTCGCCGAGCGCCCACTCCGGCCGGCGCGATCGCCGGGCACTGAGTCACAGCGACTTCAGCACCCAGACGATCAGAATTACTGCAACGCAGACGCCCACGCTCATTACAATCCAAAGCGGCTTCCTCGGGGAGGAGTCTTCCTCGGAGATATATTGGCCACAATTCGGGCACACCTCGGCTTGTTCGTAAACCGGCGTGCCACAGAAAGGACATGGTTCGGTTTCGGCGAATTCATCGCCCTCGTCCTGGTCCATATCAGAGGTGTCGGGGTCGTGGGAATCGTCCGGCACGCAGCCATCTTAACTGCTCTCATCCGGGATGCCCATGTGAACCTTGGCGGTACCGGAACAGGTTGAAGTGATTTCCGTTTTCCGCGGAACGGTGCCGCATTCCGGGCATCGGTCGGGAATGGCGCGGAGATGGCCGCTGGCTCTGTTGCGTCATTGGGAAATGAATGCCAGCTTCTTGAAAAGAGGTTACTGGGTCAAGTCACCATTTCAGAGCTGGGTCGTGACGCTCAGGCTATATAGGCGTGTTGATAGCGCCTAACATGTTCTTGATGCCTTCGACCCTTCGCGCCAGCCGGCTGCGCTATCAAGACTACCGAAGAAAACTGAAGCTGCGCCGCCTTCAGCGCGATACGAGCAGTGGCGATGCCAGCATCCACGGCCCATTGCACGGCGCCGGTGATCCCCAAAAGCGTAAACCGCGATCGCGTTCTTTCATTCAGCTTTTTGCGGAATTCTGGGGCATGCTCCAGGGATTTCGTCAAAGGTTGATCCTGGTCCTGATCGCCTCGGGCATCTCCACATTGCTGGGTCTGGTCCCTCTTTACGGCACGAAGATCGTCTTCGACAGCGTGCTTCGCGAGCGGCCCCTCCCGCCACAAGTGCCTTATTGGATACACCTGCCGCATAGCCCTCATCGCCTGCTCGCGATCATCGCCATTGCCATGGTTCTATTGGCGGCCGCTTCTGAAATCGTCGGGCTTTGGAGCCGGTGGCAGACAACGCGCATGACCAAGCGGGTGCAGGTATCCGTCAGGAAGACCGTGTTCGACCATGCGGTTCGCCTTCCATTGCATCGCGTTTACGACCTGAAATCAGGTGGAGTCGCCTCAATTTTGCGCGAAGACGCCGGTGGCGTAGCCGACCTCATCTTCTCCATGCTCTACACTCCCTTTCGCGCGATCATCCAATTGCTCGGCAGCCTGACGATTCTTGCCCTTGTCGATTGGAGGCTGCTGCTCGGATCGCTGGTGCTGTTGCCGACGGTTTGGCTCACGCACCGCACATGGATCAGCCGCATTCGCCCGATCTTCCGCGACATCCGCTTCACAAGGCAGCACATGGACTCCCATGCCACCGAAGCGTTCGGTGGAATGCGCGTTGTCCGTTCATTTTCCCGCCAACAGTCCGAAGCCGCCACTTTCACGCGCAACGGCCACATGATGGCCCGCCAGGAAATCTTCGCCTGGTGGTGGATGCGCGGCATTGATTTCACCTGGTCCGTGCTCATCCCGTTTGCCACGGCCTTGCTGCTGTATTGGGGTGGCAGCCGCGTGCTGAACGACATGGAGAAGCTGAGAGCGGGGCTGATTACCCCCAAACAGGCCCTGACCGTCGGCGACCTGGTGATGTTCCTATCATACCTTGCCGCCTTGCTCGGGCCGATCGCGGCGCTGGCCGGCAGCGCCACCGCGCTGCAGAACAGTCTCTCCGGGCTGGATCGAGTGCTCGATCTGCTCGCCGAGCCGGTGGAGATGCCCGCCAAGCCGGGCGCGATCGAAATTCATCGCGACGCCGTCGCCGGGCGCATCTCAGTGCGCAATGTCTCATTTACCTATCCCGGCTCCCCCGCGCCGGTGCTCCATGAGATCAATCTGGACGTGAATCCCGGGGAGATGGTCGCGCTTGTCGGCCCCAGCGGCGCCGGGAAAACCACGCTGTGCAATCTCATCGCCCGTTTTTATGATCCGACCATCGGCGCGGTTCTTCTCGACGGCGTGGATTTGCGCGATATGACGGCCGGCAGCTATCGCCGCCTGCTGGGAATCGTCGAGCAGGACACCTTCCTGTTCGACGGCACGATCGCCGAGAATATCGCCTACGGTCGTCGCGGCGCCAGCGAGGAAGAAATCATCCAGGCCGCAAGACTTGCCAGCGCGCACGAATTCATCACCAGGCTTGCCGGCGGATATGATTCGCTTATCGGCGAGCGCGGCGTAAAACTCTCCGGCGGGCAACGGCAACGCCTCACCATCGCACGCGCCATCCTGGCAAACCCGCGCATCTTGATTCTCGATGAGGCGACCAGCAATCTCGACACGGAGTCCGAGCGTCTCATTCAAGGCAGTCTTCAAACACTGATGGCCGGACGAACGAGCTTCGTGATTGCTCACCGGCTCAGCACGATCGCCCATGCCAGCCGAATTCTGGTATTGGAGAACGGCCGAATACTTGAGCAGGGCCGCCACGATCAACTCATGCAAGCCAGTGGCCGATACCGCAAGATGGTTGATCTGCAAACCAGCGTCCCGGCAGCTCACGCCATCACGCCTCCAACAATAATGGAAGGCTGACGACAGGAATGACGCCATTCCCGTTATTGAGATCACGCGCGACCGTGGACATCGTGTCCGCCAACGCGAGCATTCAACTCCACCGTCGCCTCCGGCTGAGAATTCCCAATCCAGCCATGACCATCATCACCGCACTCGCCGGCTCCGGCACACTGGACGTCGGCACGGACAATCCATTGGCCACGGCGAAGGCGTCCAAGGCCGCGACATCGCCGGCCGACACGTCAGCGCCGCTGACGCCCTGATTGAAGTTCGCCGCCAGTTCGTTGAAGTCAGCGGCGTTGACCAGACCGTCGTAATTGAAATCGCCTTGATCCCAGCCGGTGATGCTCTGGTTGAAGTTGGCAGCCAGGATGTTGAAGTCCGAGCCGTTCACCAGGCCGTCAAGGTTGGCGTCGCCGAGGAGCGTGTAGGCCACTTCGATCTGGCCGGAGGTCAGGCCGGAGACGACGCCGTCCTTCCCGTCGGCATAGCCGACGCCGTAGCGCAGATCGTCGGTCCACCATATTGCCGCCGAGGAATTGATGCCGATGCCGTCCCATCCACCGCCGTCGTAGCCGGACTTGATGTACCCGGCGATGGTGGTGATCGGATCGCTGGCGCCGTAGGCGAGGATGAAGTGATTGTTGTCCACGTCGAGCACGCCATTGCCGGTGATCGACAGCGAGGTCATCTGCGCCTGCCCCGTGCCTGCGCCCAGTTGCAGGGTGCCGCCGGTGACGCTGACGCCGGCGTCCGGCAACGCGCCGTTGACGCCGACAACCAGCGTGCCGGCGTTGACAACCGTTTCGCCGGTGTAGGTGTTAGCACCGTTGAGGGTCCAAGTGCCGCTGCCGGACTTGGCCAGTGTTCCGGCGCCGGTTCCGATGATGCTGGCGAGATTGCCGTTCCCCGAGCCGGTGAGGGTGAGATTATTGCCCGATCCGATGATGGTTCCCGTATTGCTGAGGGTCAGCGTGCCGGCGTCGGAGCCGATGGTCGAGTTGGAACCGAGGGCAATCAAGCCGGAGTAGGTGTTGCTGCCGGCGACGTTTTCCAGAGCGCCGTTGGTTGCGGTGCCGGTGCCGTTCAGAGTCAGGCCCACGGCCGCTGTTGTGGAAATACCGCCCTGAAGCTGAAGAGCCGCGCCGCTGGCCACGGTCACCGAGGCCGTATCTGCTAACGCGCTCCCATTATGGATGTTCAGCGCGCCGGCGTTGACGTTGGTTACGCCGGTGTAGGTATTAGCACCGGTGAGGGTCCAGGTGCCGCTGCCGGACTTGGTCAGTGTTCCGGTATTGGTTCCGATGAAGCTGGCGAGAGTGCCGTTGCCCGAGCCGGTGAGGGTGAGATTATCGCCCGAGCCGGTAATCGTTCCCGTATTGCTGAGGGTCAGCGTGCCGGCGTCCGAGCCGATGGTCGAGTTGGAACCGAGGGTGATCAATCCGGAGTAGGTATTGCTGCCGCTGACGTTTTCCAGAGCGCCGTTGGCTGCGGTGCCGGTGCCGTTGAGTGTCAGGCCCACGGCCGTGGTGGTGGAAATACCGCCCTGGAGCTGAAGGGCGGCGCCGCTGGCCACGGTCACGGAGGAAGAGTCTGCCAATGCGCCGCCATTTTGGATGTTCAGGGCGCCGGCGTTGACGTTGGTTACGCCGGTGTAGGAGTTAGCACCGGTGAGGGTCCAAGTGCCGCTGCCGGACTTGGTCACTGCTGCGGCGCCGGTTCCGATGATGCTGGCGAGAGTGCCGTTGCCCGAGCCGGTGAGGGTGAGATTATTGCCCGATCCGGTGATGGTTCCCGTATTG